>JAIQGE010000008.1 GCA_020072815.1 Terriglobia bacterium
TCCCAGCAACAAGATGACCCAGGTCACGAAGAGCTATGACCCGCCGCAATCTTCTACGGGTGTAATCTTCGGCAATGTGGTTACGGAAAAGCTCTACGACTGGGGGCCGGGCGGCCCTGGCTCCGGTCCAGGTGCCTTATTGCGCGAGACTGACACGGTCTATCAGTGGCAGAAGAACAGCTCTTATCTGACGGCGCACATAGTGGACTTGCCCGCTTCCACCGTGGTGATTGACCCGGTCGCAGCCAACAACACCAAATCTGGGTGCCCGATCAACGCCGCCGGCGGGACCGCATCGTGCATCGCGGAAACGGACCCCTTTTACGACGAAGCCGCGTATCTTACCGCCAGCGGCATCACCACGCAGCACGTCGCGCCTCCGGCGGCGGTGCGCGGCAACCTGACCACCCTCAGCCATTGGCTGAACACCGCGAACAGCTTCGTTTCCAGCCACACCAACTGGTATGACACCGGCGAACCGTATCAGAACATTGACCCCTTGGGGCACACCACCACCCTTACTTACGACTCGGCGTACGTGGGCGCGTACGTCACCCAGACCTGCTCGCCGCAAACCGGCACGGTCACCCACTGCGTCATTGGGACTTATGATTTCAACACCGGCCTGCTGACCAGCTTCACTGACCAAAACGGCCAGACCAGCAACTACGGCTACGACCTGATGTCCCGCATGACCTCGGCGCAGGCGCCGCCTGACTTGGCCAACGGCAGCGCCCGCGCTACCACCAGCCTCAGTTACGCCACCACGTCTCTGCCCTGGTCGGTCACCCGCACCCGGTCCATCACCAGCACGCTCACTGATTCAGCCACCAGCGTGTTTGACGGTCTGGGTCGCTCGAACAAGGGCCAGCATCCCATGCCCGGCGGCACGGCCACGGTGGACACCGTCTACGACCCTGCAGGCCACGTCGCGTCCGTCACCAACCCGTATTTCAGCACCAGCGATCCCACCTACGGCATCACATCCATGCAGTACGACGCGTTGGACCGGGTGACACACACCACTAAACAGGACGGCAGCATCAGCACCGTCTCCTATTCGGACAATTGCATCACTGTCACAGATGAAGCGGGCAAGCAGCGCCGTACGTGCTCCGATGCTCTCGGACGGCTGGCAGAAGTGGATGAACCAAGTACGGCTACTCTTCCGGCGCAGAACAATCACGCCACTATGCAGACTGACGGAAACTTCGTTCTCTACAGTCCCACCAATACGGTGCTCTGGTCGACCGGGACGGCTGGTACGAATGCGCCTGGCCCGATTTATATGCAAGACGACGGAAACCTGGTGTTGTATTTGTTCAAATGGCAAATAGGCACGTATGCCGCTCCGAGTCCCGGACCCTTCGCCCCTGCATCCTGCAGTATCGGAACGTACTTGATGGCGGGCCAGAGGCTCAATGCAAATCAGTGCATCTCCTCGCCCCACGGACAGTACATCCTCTTGATGGCAGGCGACGGCACTTTTTTCATTTACGATTACGCCCACAATGTCGGCACGTGGGGGCCAGGAACATCCGGGCATCCAGGTGCCTATGCCATTCTGCAAACTGACGGTAATTTTGTCGTCTACGCCAGTAACGGTGTCGCTCTCTGGAGCAGCGGCACGTCGGGAACCAATGCCAACCGCCTGAATATGGAAGATGACGGACGCGTCATTATTTACAGGTCGGTGTGGAACAGCGGCACCTCGACCGGTCAATTTAACTGGACACAGCTGGCTCATCCGAGTTGCGACGTGGGTATTGGCGTGGGTTGGACGGGCGTAATTGGAACGGGATCGTGTATAGTTTCTCCCAATGGCCACTTTGAATTGCTGATGCAGAGCGACGGCAACCTGGTTATTAATGACCTTGCTCAGACTCCCGCAGCAACTCTTTGGTCCGCGGGGACTGGCATCACTGCGATATCGCCGGGGATCGCTATGCAAACGCTCTACCAGTATGACGCGCTCGGAGACCTGCTCCGAGTGGACCAGAAGGGTTCCGCGCCCTCGGACAGCACGCAGTGGCGTACGCGTCTGTTTACTTACGATTCTCTAGGACGGCTGCGGACAGCGCAGAATCCGGAGTCGGGGACGATCAGCTACGCCTACGATAACGACAGCGAGCTGCTGATGAAGACCTCGCCTGCTCCGAACCAAACCGGCTCGGCCACCCAAACCATCAGCTACTGTTATGACGAACTGCATCGTGTGACCAAGCGCGACTACGCAGCGCATACCTACGCGCCTCCGGCTTGCCCCATCACCACGGCGGTCGTGAGTTACACGTACGACGCGGGCACAAACGCCAACGGCAAGCTGACTCACTTGGTGGACCAGGCGGGGACGGCTGATTACTTTTACGATCCCCTGGGTCGCATGACGAGCGAGACGCGGGTGATCTCCGGCATCTCCAAATCGCTCAGCTACGGTTACAACCTGGACGGTTCGCTGAAGACCATGACGTATCCCAGCGGGCGCATTGTGACCTACACTCCTGATTCCGTGGGAAGGCCTGTCTCTACCGTAGACTCGAACGGCGCCAATTATGTGACCTCAGCGGCCTACAACGCCGCCAGCTCCCTGACCAGTTTAGTCAACGGCAACAGCACGTCTTTTGCGGGGATTACCAAGAGCTTCCTGTTCAACCCGCGCCTGCAGCTTTGCCGGATTACCGCGTACTCGTCGGGGTCTGTTCCAGGTTCCTGCACAGACGCGGCTAACCACGGCAACCTGATGGACCGGGGCTACAATTACAACTTGGGAGCCGGAGACAACGGCAACGTGATGGGCATAACCAATTACCGGGACACGACGCGTTCCCAGTCGTTTATCTATGATGCGCTGAACCGGCTCACGTCCGGCTGGTCGGCGGCCAATACCGGAGCCATGTCCTGGGGTGAGACGTACTCGATTGATCCGTGGGGGAATTTGATGATCGCGCCCATGGCCAACAAGGCCAACGGCGGGAACTTCCAGCACGCCGGCGATTACCAGAACCATGCGGCCGGCTTGGGCTATGACGCTGTGGGAAATATGACCAATTACACCGCGCCTGGGCAGTTCGTTTACGACCAGGAGAACCGGCTCTTGTCCACCGCAGGCATGACGTACACCTATGACGCTAATGACGAACGGGTCCTCAAGTCGAACACCAGCACCGGTGCTGCTCTGAAACGCTACTGGTCTGGTGCAGGCAATATCGTCGCTGAGGCGGACGGTTCCGGCACTCTCACCGCGGAATACATCTATTTCGGCGGCAAACGCGTGGCGCGCATTGATCTGCCGGCAAATTCCGTCCACTACTATCTCTCTGACCATTTGAGTTCAACCAGCGTCGTGGCCAGCTCGGCGGGAGCGATTGAGGAAGAATCGGATTACTATCCGTTTGGGACTGAGGTGGTTGTTAGCAGCACGGGAGGAAACAAATACAAGTTCACCGGTAAAGAACGGGATTTGGAGAGTGGACTGGATTACTTCAGAGCGAGGCACTACGGAAGCACGCTGGGACGGTTCATAAGTTCCGATCCGCTCGGCGGCTTACTTTTCGATCCGCAGAGTCTTAACAAGTACACATACGTCAGAAACAATGCGCTCCGCTACACCGATCCCACGGGGATGTACATCTGTGCGGACAGTGCGAAGTGTGATTCAAAACAGGACATCGCGTTCGAGAAAGCTCGGCAGAATGATCTGAAGTCCAAAGACGAGAACGTAGTGCGAGGAGCATCAGCCTACGGTGACAAGAACACAGATAACGGTACTACTGTCAAATTCGGCGATCCTGGAAAAGGAAACGATGGTATTACGAAAAACGACCTTGGTGCTGATCCAAAAGACCCGAACAAGATCCGGGCAGTTGAAACAGTGACATTCAGGGACGGACTCAGCGGTGCGGCACTGGATGCGGCTGTAGGTCACGAAGGCAGTCATGTTGCGGATGCGCAAGACTTTGCAGCTTCGATTACTGCTGCTGGAGGATTCGACGCCTCCAAGAATCTGAGCAAGTATCAGACAGAGCTTAAGGCGTATGTGGTCACTCAGTCGATCATGTCTTCTGAAAACGAAAAACGGGGATACGGTAACTGCGGAATGCGAGACCCTTGCGCACTCGGAGTTGGCGTTAGTCCCACGCAGGCAAGAGACACCATCAATCGGTTGCTTGCTAATCCGGCGAATGGCTATGGCGGCATAACGCCACAGAATCCCGGCCCGACGTTGTACCCGAGCCTCACACCTCCGAAGTAGGAACGAGTGGACATGCAGATTCGAATGTTAGTAACGCTCTTCGTTTTGGTGGCATCAGCGTTTGCTCAGAGCAAGACGAGAACGACGAATGCCAGGCAATATCCCATTCTAACCCGCGCAGAGATGCCCACATATCCGCGCGTGGCGCTTGCTGCTCACATCAAGGGCTCAGTGACAATCCAAGTTACTGTCGAACGTGGTTCAGTCACCAATGTTCAGGTACAGTCATCGGGCAGTCCGTTTCTATCCAACCCGGCAGTAGAGAACGTGAAAACTTGGCAGTTTGAGCCGACCACTGATACTACGTTTCTTGTGACGTATGTGTATCAGATCAAGGGAAAAGAAACGCCAGTTTTGGAAAACCCCAAGATCGAACTGGTACTTCCGCGTCTAGTCAAAGTGACCGCCAGGCCAACCAAGCCCACATGCAGCGATTGCCGTGCTCAGCGTCAAGGTCCTGCACAACCAGACTGAGTACTGGGGCAACTCGTACGCTTATGACGCCCGGGGTAACCTGCTGCAGAAGACTGTGACCAAGTGCGGCGCGGAGAACATGTTGTTGACCGCGGACGCGCATAACTGGATCCGCGCCACCAGCCTGCCGGACTATCTGTATGACGCGGCTGAGAACATGACGCACGACGCCACGGCCAATCTGGATTACACCTTCGACCAGGCAAACCGCATCACTGGCGCCGGCGGCTACACCTACACTTACGACGCCGACGGCAACCGGGTGAAGAAGTCGAACGGCGCTGGGGCGTCGGCGGGGACGTTGTACTAGTACATGACGCCAGGGATCGTGGCGGAGTCAGACTAGGCGGGGACGCTCAAGAGCGAGTACGTGATCTTTGGCGGCGAGCGCGTAGCCCGCCGCGATCTGGTCGCGCCCACGGGAGTGTTCTACTACTTCTCTGACCACCTGAAGATCGCGTCGGTGGTTTGTCCCGGCAATGGCCAACAGGAGCCGGGCTAAACCTAGGAAAAGTAAGCGAGAGAACGAGCTTGACTGTCTGCCCAGGCAGAGCGTCACTGTGTAGTGCCCCCATATGCATTAAGGATGTGACCTAAAAGTGGAAGTCTCTGAACAGCTCAAAATTCTGCCCGGAATGGCCAAAACTGCCCTGCGTAAGCAGTGGCAGGAACTCTTCAATAAAGACGCACCAAAGCGTCTCCGCAAGGAAATAATGCTCCGCATCCTCGCGTACAGAATTCAGGAGGAAGCCTACGGCGGCCTCAATCCCAAGATCCGCAAACGGCTTCACCAGATCGCGAGTTCCATGAGCAGCAACCCGAAGGCCGCCATCGCAGACACTGCCCGAGCCAAACCGGGAACCCGCCTGATCCGCTCATGGCAGGGCAAGACTCACACCGTGACCATCGAGGAATCGGGCTATCAATACCAGGGTCGCCGATACCGGAGCCTATCGGAAATCGCCCGGCTGATCACCGGCACTCGCTGGTCGGGGCCGCTCTTCTTCGGCTTGAAGGCCGGAGCTTCCAAGGGCACAGGTGCAGCAAATGGCCGCTGAGAACAAATCTGTGATCCGCTGCGCCATTTACACTCGGAAATCTTCCGAAGAAGGTCTGGAACAATCCTTCAATTCCCTGGAAGCCCAGCGCGAGGCATGTGAGGCATACATTGCCAGTCAACGTCACGAGCGCTGGCGTTGCCTGGGGAACCACTATGATGACGGTGGTTACTCTGGCGGATCCATGGAGCGCCCTGCCCTTCGTCAGTTGCTGGCTGATATCGATGCCGGGAGGGTCGATACCGTAGTCGTTTACAAAGTGGACCGCCTGACCCGATCTCTGGCCGACTTTGCCAAGATCATCGAACGCTTCGATGCCAGGCAGGTCAGTTTCGTCTCCGTTACCCAGCAATTCAATACCACCAGCTCCATGGGACGCCTGACACTCAACGTCCTGCTCTCCTTCGCGCAGTTCGAGCGTGAGGTCACCGGTGAGCGCATTCGCGACAAGATTGCTGCCTCAAAACGAAAAGGCATGTGGATGGGCGGCCGGGTCCCTGTCGGTTATGACGTCAAGGAACACAAGCTCATCGTCAATGTGTCTGAGGCCGATCAGGTCAGGAAGATCTTCCGGTTGTATCTGAAACTTGGCTGCGTCGCCAAGCTGAAGGCCCGACTCGACCGAGATGGAATTAAGAGCAAAACGCGGCTAAGCGCGTCGGGGGTGAAGTCGGGTGGCATGTCTTATTCCCGTGGCGCCCTTTACACCCTTTTGCAAAACCGCATTTACCTCGGCAAGATCCCTCATCGTGACGCAACATACCCGGGCGATCACGCCGCGATCATCCCCCAGGAACTATGGGACAAAGTGCAAGATCGGCTCAGAATCAATAACAAGGTCCGTCGCAATGGTGGCAATGCAAAGTCTCCGAGTCTATTGGTAGGGCTGCTCTACGACGATCAGGGCAACCGGTCTACTCCCTCGCATGCGGTGAAGAGCGGTAAACGGTATCGCTACTATGTTTCGCAGGTCGTAATTCATCATCGAATGGCTGCCAAGGGCGGTCCGACCAGGATCCCGGCAGAGGAAATAGAGGGTCTTGTCTGCCGCAGGATCCAGTCCCTTCTAAGTTCACCCGAACAACTGCTCCAGTCAATTGGCATTGAGTCGGACGGTGCTGCGATCAGCAAATCGTTGATCACCGCCGGGAAGCACCTAGCAAAGAGCTGGCAGGCCAAATCGCCAGCTGAACATCGGGAGTTCTTGAGAGGCGTGATCGAGCGAATCGTTGTACATGAGACCAGCTTGGAGGTAGCGATAATCCAGGCCGCGCTACGCGAAGCGTTGCTGGGTGCTCCTTCAACTCGTCTCACGGAGCGGGAACACCCCGTTCAACGGCGAATGCGGGATGTCTTTAAACTCAAGATCGACGCGATATTGAAGCGCTGCGGCGGTGAAGTCCGGCTACTTGTCCCGCCAGACTTCGCAACTGAAGCACCCTCGCGACCCGTTCCATCGCTGATCAAAGCCGTCGCCCGCGCCCATCAATGGCCTGAAAAGATCATCCGCGAAGGGCTGGCGAGCCTGCGATCGATCGCCCAACTGACGGGTCTCGATGAGCACTATGCCGGTCGAATTCTAAACTGCGCATTCCTCGCCCCTGACATTGTAGAAGCCATTCTCGACGGACGTCAGCCCGCAGATCTGACCGTCCAGAAATTACTGCGCGGTTTACCGCTGGCCTGGTCCGAGCAACGTAAGCAGCTGGGCTTCCCGCAAACAGCGTCACCGCGGGATAGATAAGGCCATACATCAACTGTTGTAGAGGAGACGGTGCTTCAGTCCCAGAGAACTGCTTCAGAGCAGGCGGCGCTTCAGACACTGTAGAACCTCAGCAGAAAAAGATGCGCAAGGATATCAAAACCCCGCGGTGAAATAAAATACCCAACTCAGACCCGGCAAGCTCTTGCAGTACACCGTGCAGTGGGCTGCCTTGGCCCAAATCCTCGTTCAGCTGAGATAGCGTCCAGTTCTCGTAATCGACTTGTGCCCTGGTCTTGGTGAAAGCTGTTGGTGGCCTGATTGATATCCAGGATTTCATATGCCGCCAGGCCATGAGTTGTCTTGTCGGTTTGCTGCGGACCCTCCTGATGTAGGAGGGCAATGTTGCGGAAATGGCAGATTGTAAGAGGCTTGAAGCATTGCCCTGAAGTGCCGGGGCTTTTGTAGCCGTTGTGATTCGCCTGGCACGCTTGTGGGAAAGTAGCCAGCGAGCAAAGCTTAAACAAGCTCGACGGCGAGGTCGGGCCTAGATCCTGCAGCTTGCCCTGCCGAGAAACCGACAATGCAAGAACTTGCAATTGGCAGAATCTTGCAAATTGAAATAATGAATCAGTCAATGCAATTCTACTTGAAGAATCTTTGGCGCGAGAGTATCGTTGTCAACTACATCCCCTTGGAACTGGCCGGGCTCCACACAAGAGTTTTTCCGGATTACCCTGCTTGGTGATTTCCCAATTGGTCCAATATCGGACTCGTAGCGTCTTAGGCCATAAGAAGTGAAGTAGGTCCCCCTAACCAGGTTTCAGGATTTAGCAAAACTGAGATGCTCATTCCCTTGTACGGAGGAGGAGAAGCTATGTCCAGCCTTGCAGATCGAATCGAGATCGGTAATCCGACCCAGCCGCATTGTGCAACGGTTCTTTTGCTCGACGTTTCAGGATCTATGGATGGCGAGAAGATTTCTCAGCTTAACCATGGGCTGCAGGTTTTCAAGGAAGAGATATCCAAGGACGACCTAGCCAGCAAGCGCGTCGATCTAGCCGTGATTTCCTTTGGGCAAACGGTCCAGGTGGTGCACGGCTTCAGCAACATAGACGATTTTGAGCCGACGGTCCTGACCGCGAACGGGGCTACGCCCATGGGGGCGGCGATTCTTACGGCGGCCGACATGATCGAGCAGCGAAAACAGCAATACAAATCGCAGGGCATCGATTATTACCGGCCCTGGATTTTCATGATCACTGACGGCGCTCCCACGGATATGCAGGTTGGCGATTCAACCTGGAACAAGGTACTGCAGTGTGTTCATGAGGGTGAATCCGGCAAGAAGTTCATGTTCTTCGCGGTAGCGGTGGACTCCGCTGAAACCCATCTCTTGGCCCAGATTGCGCCTCCCAACCGTCCTCCGGTGCGTCTGGTGGGGACGAAGTTCAAAGAGATGTTTCAGTGGCTGTCAAAGAGCCAGGCCAAAGTTTCGTCGTCCAAGATCAATGACACGGTGGCTCTGGAGAACCCGGTTGCTGCCGGCTGGGGCGCGGCGTCGACTTAGTCGCGGCGGTGTGTGCAATGGCTTCAGAAGGCAACGCAACTGTCGGCCCTGATTCGACCGCCGAATTCAATCGCGTATTCGGCGCATCGGTGATCGGACCACTGCACGTGCAGATGGACCTGCCTTGCCAGGATGCGTGTGCGTATCGGGTTTTGCCCTCGGGAGCCATTCTGGTAGCGGTCGCTGATGGACTTGGCAGCGCCTCCCTGAGTGAAACCGGAGCCGCGCTGGCGGTGACCGCAGCCATCCGCGAATTGGAAACCATGTTGGAGCAAGGACCCGAGGCTGATCGCGAAGCAATGGTGCGAGGCGCCGCCCGCGCCGCACGTAACCTTTTGGAGGAACACCAAAAAGCGTCCGGGTGCCAATTGAAAGACCTCGCTTGCACCCTGATCCTGGCATTACTCCAGGACCATCGCTTGACTGTGGGACACATCGGTGACGGCGCAGTGGTGGCGGAGTTGGAAGAGGGATTCAAAACGGTTTCTGAGCCCGGGGAATCTGAATTCGCGAACGAGGTGGTTCCGCTCACCAGCGCCACTTGGGAACGGGAATTGCGGACTGCGGCGGCTGACGGGGGAGTACAGGGCATTGCGGTCTTCACTGACGGGTGCCAGCGGGCTGCGTTCAAAAAGTCTGAAACGGGGCTGATCCCGTTCGAAGGCTTTTTCCGGCCAGTCTTCAGCTTTGCCCGCGATGTAGCCGATGCCGAAACCGCGAGGGAGGAAATCAAGGCATTGTTGGCCAGCGAAAAAATATGCAGTAACTCTGACGATGACAAAACGCTCGTCATCGCCGTAGTCCACAATCACGCGCGTCATGCCTGAAAAACTCTACAACACTCAGGGCCAGCCCATCTCGCTGTCGCTTGAAATCGGAAGCGGCGGTGAAGGTGTCATTTTTGCCAATCCGGGAAATGACCGCGATTGCGTTAAGTTCTATCCCAGGGCGGTTTCGGACGACACGCACAGGAAGCTCGGGATCATGGTGGAGCACCCTCCCATCGACCCCGCTCCCCAGACTTCCAGCCACCGGTCTATTGCATGGCCGAGCGCGTTGCTGTATCGCGATTCCGCGCGCCAGAACCTGGGTGGATTTTTGATGCCCAGGATCGACATGAAAAGATTTCACAAGGCCCTGGTGTACGTAGACTGGCAAGAGCGCTCCAAGAGATTTGGCGGGGTGTTCACCTGGAAGCACCTGTTCACGGCTGCCAGCAACACTGCCAGCGCGATCGCGGCCATCAATGACCTGGGTTATTGCGTGGGGGACATCAATGAAAGTAATCTCCTAATCGCTCTGGAAGCTCTGGTTACGGTGATTGACTGCGATTCATTTCAGGTGCCGGACCCGAAGTCAGCCAAGGTGTACAGGTGCGGCGTCGGCAAAGGCGAATACTCGGCGCCTGAGCTGCTCGGCAGGGACTACAAAGACGTGGACCGCACGATTGCCTCGGATTCCTTCGCTCTTGGCGTATTGCTTTTCCAACTCCTGATGGAAGGCACGCATCCATACCAGGCCAAGGGCAAGCTGGTGGAAGGGGCGGACAATACTGAGGCCAAAATCAAGCGCGGGCATTTTGCCTACGCGATGCGCACCCGGGACATTGCTCCGCCAGACCACGCGCCGCCCTACGAATTACTGCACCCGGAAATTCGCAGTCTCTTCGAACAGTGCTTTGTCGCCGGCCATCGTGATCCCGCGGCCCGTCCCAACGCGCGCGACTGGCACCAGTTGTTCATCAAACTCAAGGGCCGCTTCGTTGTGTGCCCGAACAACCAGAATCATTGTTATTTGGATCACCTGCGGGCCTGCCCATGGTGTGCGCTAAAGAAGTCCACCGGCCATGATCATTTTCTGAGTCCGGTAGGCCACCAGATCGCGCTCGACACGCACTCCGGCCAGGCCGATAGCCTGGACAAGCGGATCGAGCACCTCACGCCGTTCATCCAGGTGGCTTTCGCCGATGGCATTCTGACCCCAGAGGAAGAGCTGTTCCTGCTGGCGCGGGGCGCGGAGCTGCAGATTCCGCCAAAAGAGATCAAGAAGGCCATCGAAGCCGAGCAACGGCGCCTGGGTGGCGCTAAAGCGGTGTCCGCAGGCACTCCCAAACTTGAGGTTTCAAGGGTGAACTTCACCTTTGAAAAAATTCGCCGGGGCAGTCCGGCGTCCGGAAGTTATTTCATCAGCAACGTCGGTGGGGGCAGCCTGCAAGGCAAGATCTTGCCCAGGCAGGCGTGGCTCAAGGCGTCGCAAAGCGTCATCGACCCAACGCGGCATCGCCAGGAACACACCTTCCACGCGGACACATCCAAGCTGCCGCTGGGCTCAAGCAATCTGGGTTGCATTGATATTGAGTCGAATGGCGGTCGCGCGCAAGTCCAGGTGTCGGTTTCGATTGAGATCGAAAAAGAAGCGCTCTCGCGCTTTCGCGCTGGTGTCTTTACCCTGGGTGCAATCCTGGGCGGACTATTCGGCTACGTTTTGTACTACTACCTGCTTGTCGATGTTCCTTCTCGCGTCGTGGTCTCGGCGATCGCGGGACTTGTGGGTTTGGTCGGCGCCACCATCGCGGCGTCGCGGAGTGGCGGCTTTTTTGGCGGATGCGGGACCTTTGTGATCGGCAGTACGGTCATCGGTGTCCTGCAGGCGCGTGCCCCTTTGGTTTTCTCCATCATTGCATGGGGCCTTATCGTCAGCGCTTTGTTAGACCTCTTTGCTCGCCCATTGTTTGTTGGCCGGCACGCCGGGAAGGTCGGCGCTGCCGTGGCCGCCTTGTTGACCAGCGTGGTGCTCGCTGCCGCGGTAATCTTTACTGGCATTTCCCTGAAAGATCGGGTGAATATCCCCCCGCAGACCATGCCGCCCGTTCAACTGGGAACAATTGCGACTTGCAGCAAGGCCACAGGCTGGAAACGATTTACGCCAAAGTCGGAATTCCGGCCGAACGACCCAATCTGTGTCTACGCGGAAGCGCTCAATGTGGCTCGCAACGGCAAGATAGATCTCAACTTTACGGTCAACCTCAAGAACAGCGCTGGCGGTGTTTTGACCTCCACCGGACGAAGGGTTTCCGCGCACAAAAATGATCCGTCAGCCTGGTCCTCATGGCCGGCCCTTAAGCTGCCGGCAAATTCTTCCGCCGGATCCTACCTGGCGGAAGTGCTTGTTCACAACAATCTTTCAAATCAAAACGGAGTCTCATCGGCTGCATTCACTGTCATCGCACCGGCGGCGACTTCTACCCTGGCAGAGAGTCAGACTGGGGCGATGAGCCTGAGTAGTAGTTGGTCTGGAATCTGGTACCCGACCGTGAAGTCGTGCGCCCAGCCGCCCTATCCCCCGCAGCAGATCAGGCTGGACTTGCAGCAAAGCGGGAGCCAGGTGACTGGGACATTGTCGGGGCCAGGTATTACAACCGGCCGGCTTGCAGGGACTGTGGATGGAACACACTTCGCTGTGATCATCGACTATGGCCATCGGCCACCTGATGGCTCATTGCAGGGCACCCTTACGGGAAACCAGATCCGCGGGACAATAGCCGAGGAACCTCGGTCGAACCAATGCACCTGGTCTGGCAATTTTGAAGTAAACAGATGAACCCGAGCCCAATACGACTAGACGGATCTACGATCCAAGACAAGAGGAGAGACGATGTCCAGAAGAATTTGAGACGCTTGTGGAAAAGAGCACGATGTCAGTGGCGGCAAGACCTGTGAAAAAGGTCACTTCATCTGTAAGAGCTGCGTGTACAGCGGCGTGATCTTCATTTCTGAAAAGGCCCATTGCCCGGTCTGCAGGAAGCCTTTGCGCTAACAGCCAACAGGGGAAACTTATCGCTGCCAAGCGGGAGGTCACAATGCACATTGGATATGCCAAAGGGCGAAAGAGCTCCTACGAGGTAAGTTGGGATGAGTATATCCGCAGCAGATGACTGGACAGTATAAACATTTCGATTGCTTCTTCCGCATCGATGGTCACTTTTCTGTGACTGTGCGGGTTCTTGTACGAACCAATCGCCCCGGCAAAAAGGTTGGACAACGCCTCTCTCTCAGCGGGAAGCTGCGAAGCGTCGGTAAGCGGCCCCGCACTTACATCAAACGCCTTGCGCATCAGGGCCACTCCTATGTCCGATGCGCTGAGTTTCGCTGCGGTCCGTACCGCCACTTCGACTTCTTTGAATGCCTGAAAGACTGCCGTGTCGTACTCCCCGCGAAGGAAGAGTGCGTACACCTTGTCGGCGATCTGTGGGTGCAGTAGAGTGCGAGGCAACAAAGTGGCTTTGCGATAATTCGCGAATCCGGTGCGATCCCTCAATTGCTGGCCGCGCCTTGTAACAAAAACGGTATCTATGTCCGTGTCGGGAGAAGGTGCAATCAACACTTCCCGCGTAAGCCAATTCCACTCCTCCATCAACGCAAATCGGACTTGTTCGTGGAACTTCGGATCGTAACCTTTAAGTACGTCACGAGTCCGGCCCGTTAGGCCGAGCCGCTGAACCCGGCCAAGCTGAATTATGCCGGACGAATTCATGTATTCAAGCAACACTCCAGCAAGCTCCTCAGTTTCCAGAGCCAATAGGTCTTGGGGATTCGGGATCATTTCCGCAAAAGACTTCATGTTGTTCCGCTCACGTTCTGGCCGACAATACTCTTGAAGTCACTTTCTCCCACAATCCTGATACGCTGGCCCTTGTTGATAAGCTCTTCGGCTTTGCGGTGCTTGGAACTCTTTTCGTGCCCGGCCAGTTTGCGAATATCCTGATCGCCGACTACTAGTAAAGTCGTGTGCTTGGTCACGCCGTCATCGACTTGGCACCCAGCATTCGCGGCAGCGACAGCCGCATCATGACGAAGCATGGACAAAGACCCCGTGAAAACCAATACCTCTCCGAACAGTGGACCCTCGCGATTAGCCTCAGGAAGATCCTCGTGCCCGTGAATGGGCTGGCAAACCCGCACCAGCCACTGTTCAATGCTTAGACCCGTCTGCGCTACGGCACGCAACAGTATTTCCCCTGCGCACCGGGCATCCTCTAACGCATCGTGGGCCTTGTACTTGATGCCGAAGGTCGCAGCGACATTTGAGAGTCCGTAGCCTGATCTTGAAAACTGTGGCCATGTACGCCTGACCACGCGAGCTGTATCAATCCAACGGCAATCACACGTTAAGAGACTCCATCTTCCGCAGGCTTGAGTCAGGGCCGCACGGTCGAACGGCGTGTGACTGGCGACAATATTGCCGGTCAGAAACGGGGCAATAGCTGAGTACACTTCAGGCCAGGTCGGCTCACCATGGACTTTATCCTCGTCGATGCCGTGGATGGACACATTGAGTGAGTCAAAGTAGTCCTGGGGGTTCACCAGCCATTGCCGGGGATTCTCAAGGACTCCGTCGCGAAAAGGCGCGATCCCTATTTGGCAAATGCTCGCGAGATTTGGATTTGCGGTCTCAACGTCTATAACGACGAAGTCCATGGGCTATCAATACCTGTATCGAAGAGCTTTTAGGGAATGCTACTTGAGTTTCCCGTCAACATAATCTTGTCGCAACTGTGTCAGTGACGGATGAGACGGTGCCGTGTTCAATAAGTCAGACAGCTTTTCTGAATCGGGATGACCGGTTGCAAAACCTCGCCCGTAGGTCTGGCGCAGGGTTCCTACTAATGTGTTTCCGTGTTTGCGGCTGATCTCTCCGTCCTTATCACGGTGACGATTATCCAGTCCTGGTTCTTTCATGACTTCCTCCTCTCTGTTGTGTTTGTTTACCGCAACGTGCCAAGAAACAGCGGGATACTCCGCGACCCAACGACGGCATCTAGGGCGACATGCGACACATACCCTGCTGCTAGGCCGTTTAGGAAGCCTGCCAAGAGTCTCCAAAACCACTCAACGATCTGGGCGACGAGTTCCTCAAAGGGACTTCTGGGCAACGCAACACGCTCACCCGTCTGCGTGTTTTCCAACTGCGGTGCTTTTTGAGCATTAGCCTTCGCTCGGCAGATTGTTGACCACTGTTCTAATTTCGCGCTCAGCCCGGCAGCAACTCCGGCAGCGACCGCACTGTGAAACGGTCCTCGATGCCAAGAACTTACCGCTGGCTCAAACTTGTCGGGGAGCATTGAAGTTGTGTAACCGCCTATCGAGCCGCCAATGACTTCAAGCCAATACGCTGCACCCGTCTGGTCCTTAGCTTGAAAGCCTGCATATACCGCACCAGCTCCTGCACCAACGCATTTGTGAACAATTCTTCCAGGCATTTAGTAACTCCAATCCCTCTTCTTTCACTTTCTTAAACTCCACACCATACTAAACGACTTTGCAACTCGTGCACTCCGGCAATGAAAGCAGGTTATTTGGAGCATATCCATCAGAGTCTGTCTTAAGGTATTTTCGGCCATTGTGGGATGCAACTACGATTTCAGCCGAGCGGTTGTTGACCATCGTAAAAAACGAGTCCGTGCCTGATTCAATTCTTCGAATCGCGGAATCTTCAGACATTTTTCAACTCGATTGTTGGCCAATGTACTCAATGCGTTCGTGCGGGTCGTGGTGCGATCCGCGTTTGTTGATGCAAGTTACCTGATAGCGTCCCATTTCCCTTCTCCTTTTTCCCTAAATCTAACTTTGCCTCTCAGCCGGAATAAGCGCTTATGCGGTGACCCTGTCACCAAGGGCCACGGCGGCGGTTGCGCGAGCATCATCAAAGCTGCCATCGAAGTGAACCAAGAGCATCTCAATGAATCGACCATGAAAGACGCCGTAAATCTCTTTGGTGATGGTTACCCCTTGAGGGTTGATGATATTGAAAACGAGTGCGCCAGATTGGATGGTTGGGCGCAACCAAGCCTTTTTTGCCCACTGCGGCGGAGTGTGGGTGAAATCTCCATCGGCATCGTATGACCAGGTATCAACGTGCCTTTCGTTGATCGCTTTCTTGATCGCTGCAAGCAGGGCGTTCGGTTGAGAGGTTATGACGCGAATTGCCATAGAACGGATTCTCTCCTGGAAAATTTGAAATTGCTTCGGCGAACCCTGTGGGGTCCGTGTATTTAGCTAATGCCGAGTTTTGAGAGCTTTCGGAGAACACATGAGCAATATCTTAGGTTTGGGTCTAAGTTGTTTAAATGGAATAGATTAGCCTGCCTGGGCAGGTCGG
This sequence comes from Terriglobia bacterium, assembly GCA_020072815.1. Lineage (NCBI taxonomy): Bacteria > Pseudomonadati > Acidobacteriota > Terriglobia > Terriglobia bacterium. Next base: position 16,215 of record JAIQGE010000008.1, read on the forward strand.
GATAAGCATGAGCGACTCAAAATAAGTTCGTGCGTTTTCTCGAATAACCCTGTAAGTTCGGCATTCATAGATAGCGAACGACCTGTGGCAAGAGAGAAGAAAGATAGTAAGCCGGAGTATGGCACCCGCGATGACGTTGAGCGGGCGGTTGAGTCTCTTTCTTCGGAGGATGAGTTGCGCTTAGCCAGGTTCGCTCGCTACAAAATCCGGGGCTTGGGCCGCAAGGCCAAGGGCAGAGACCATGAGGATCTGCGCAGCGAAGCAATCAAAGCTACGTGGATTGGCGCTGGAGGCGGCGATGAAGGAAGGCGCTGGAAGAAATCGACCGTGCCCTTCGTGCAGCAACTCCTCGGCGCAATGCGCAGTATTGCTTCGCACTGGAAGGCGGCCCACGATGAAGATGAAACTTACCTTGATTCTGAAGTGGCCGTTGAGACCGGGGACGGAGACATTCTGAGTCCGGTTGACAACGCGCCCTCCGGTGCGCCCAGCCAGGAGAGGGATCTACTTGCCAAGGAAGCCTTGAATTCTGTCTACCAGATGTTCCACGACGATGACGATGCCGCCCTGGTTATCGAAGGCATTAAGGAAGGTTGGAGCGGACCTGAAATCACCGAGCAGCTAGGGTTGTCACGAAAGCAGTATGAGGCAGCCATCAAACGAATACGGTATCGCGTGAGGTAACAAGAAAGTGCCGAAGAAAAAGAAACATGACAGCGAAGAGCTTTATGAACTGATGTCATTTCTCGCCGAAACTGTGGCTGAGATGAGTGACGATCAGATCAGAGAAGAATTCGCGGGCGACCCTGAACCGAAGACTAAGGAAATCTTTAGGGCTGCCATCAAGGACTGCAAGATGGAGGGCTTGCGGACTGCACGTGCTCAGTACGAATCTGCATCCATGGCGCTGTCTTCGCGCTCTTACAATATCCCGCAGAAAAAGCCAAAGCAAAGAGCATTATTGGCATCCATTTTCAGCCGCAAGCCCGATTTGCGTTCAATGACTGCTCAGCACCGAGATCTGAAGGACCTGACCGACTCCGATGTCGAGAGTTTCTTAAAGCAGCTTGCAGAACTCGGACTGCTGGACTCGCTGGAGTAGATTGTGCCCGTCGTCTACAAATCACCTTCCCGTGTACTCAAAGAGCTTGGGATTACTGAGCCGCACGAAATCGACGTAGAGGCCATCGCTCAGTATTGTGGTGCGACCATTGTCTATGACCACCTTTCGGGATGCGAAGCACGCATACTGGGCAATGAAGAGCGTGCAATCATCACCATAAATTCGGCATCGTCGCTCGGCAGAAAGCGATTCTCAGCGGGACACGAGTTAGGCCATTGGATGCGTGACCGTGGCAAAGTTGGATTCTCTTGCACAGAGCAAATGATGATTGGGGAATGGAGTGCCATCAACGCCGAACGCGGAGCCAATGACTATGCTGCGGATCTGCTCATGCCGCCCGATATGTTTGAAAGGGCCGCGCATGACATGCCAATCACCTTTGACACTGTTAGAGAGCTGGCCGAGATGTTTCAGACCAGCTTAACAGCCACGGCGATCCGTCTGGTACGCCACGGGTCGTTTCCTGCAATGCTTGTCTACTTGGAGGACGGGAAAAGAAAGTGGTTTATCCCAGGCGATGATGTTCCCAAAGCACTCTGGCCACTGGAAGCACCAAGGCTTGCGACCACTGCCGCCGATCTCTTGCATGGTCGGCCTGAGGAAAAGCCCACAGCGATTCAAGCTGATGGATGGATCGATCACCCGCGTTCCAAATGGTACGAAGTCGTTGAGCATTCGATCAGGATTTTCCCAGGAGTGATATTGACGCTCTTATGGTGGAAGAACGAAAAGCAGTTACTCGATTTGGGAATAGAGGACTAGGTGATCTTAGTGCGTGATCCACTTCGCTACACGACCATGGTGTGAACAGGTTCCCTTCCTGTGTTGGCTGAACGAATAGCTCCCATCCCGGCACTGTGCCGTCGCTCCTGCCGGAACCGCGCCCTTCGTCTTCACAGGCCGATGAATGCAGACCCCGCTGCTGTTACGGTAGTAGTCGGCTCCGCAAGATCCGGTCCTGCCAGGTGCCGCTTGCGGAGTGGGCGACGGCTTCGGTTGTGCCTGGGGCCACGCGGGTAATGCAGTCAAATTAGCGCAGCTCTTCGGGATCGGTGGCTCATAGTCACTTGATATTTGGGGGTTTTAGTCATTGAACAACGCTGTCTGGACGCGGGAACAACTGGATCAATTCCCAGACCAGGTCAGCCGTCTTGGTAGTCGGCTGCAGCATGACACAGATCCTGCGTGAATCGTTTCCGATACGCTTGCCCATCGGTACGTCATGAGCAATGACGAGCGCGTCAATATCCTCTGTCTCGCACAGGTGCTGGACTTCAGATTCGGACAGAGCTTCCCAGACGCGAAATCCGGCCAACATCAGTTCGTCGCCAAGCTCGGACGGTGCTTGCGTTGAAAGATAGATGATCCCTGTTTGCCTCATGTCCGAATACTGCCACCAATCGGAAAAATCGGTCAAGGTCCTCCCTTCATCAATGGTCTGTGAAATATCATTCCTTGTCTTTCTGTGGCTGGACTATAATCCCGCAACCCCCTTACATCTCTCTTAAGGATCGACAATGGCCTACTGCGTTCACTGCGGAGAACAGGTTACCGATGAAGGAACCTTTTGCCCGAAGTGCGGCAAGCCCAAAGCCGCATCGGGTACTGGTGTCGTTACTGTTGCTGTTCAGAAAACCGAAGTAGAGAAAACATTCCTGTCCAGTGCAGGCGCGACCGTAACGAACACACGGATAATCGTGCCGGGCAAGACGTACGCAATGGCTGGGATTACCAGCGTTCGCTCTGAGATCGTCGGAGCGAAGAGGGGCTTAGCCTTAATCACGGCCTTTGTCGGGCTGTGCATGTTAATGTCACCGGATGCGAGAGTATGGGGAGTCTTCGTGCTGATCGGCGGCATAGCGTGGGCGTTTGCTCTCAAGGACAGCCATGCGGTTGCTATCAATAGCGCGTCTGGAGAAATCCAGGCAGTCGTTAGCAAGGACGCGGCATACATCGCCAGCATCGTCCAGGCTGTGAACGAGGCCATTGTCTACCGCAACTAGGTCAATCCGATCCTGCCAGCTCTCTTGAGCGGCAATAGTCAAGGCCCAGTTCGGTTTACTTCTTTGGTGCGTAGCACACTCGGCACTCAGAGTAACTCTCTAATTGCCGGTGGAGATTATATACAGGAAACTCATATCCTCTTCCCCGAGAGAAAGACGCCACGCAAGCCGCCCACGTAAGTCCACGTACGCAGCCCGTGCAAGTCAGTAATGAAAAACACGCTGTTCTACGGCGATAATCTGGAAATTCTACGCAACAAAGTGCGGGACGAATCCGTTCACCTTTGCTACATAGACCCGCCCTTCAACTCCAAGCGCAACTACAACCAAATTTACAATAAGATCGGCGAAGAGGATCTGGCCCAGGAGCAGGCGTTCGTTGACACTTGGACTTGGAACGACCACGCAAGAAGCGGCTATGAGCAGATAACGTCAAATCACCTGGGCCGATTCACGCGCCAGACAATCGAGCTGATTGCAGGGTTTCACAACGTTCTCGGCGAAGACAGCCTTCTCGCGTATCTCATTAGCATCACCCTCCGCCTTGCCGAGATCAACCGCGTTCTTGCTCCAACCGGAACGTTCTTCCTGCATTGCGACCCAAACGCCAGCCACTACCTAAAGCTGCTCATTGATTCTGTGTTCCTGCCTGCCGGGGGAAATTATCTCAACGAGATTATTTGGAAAAGGAGCAGTGCTCACAGCGACGGAAAGCAAGGATCATGCCACTTCGGGCGGATCAGCGACACGATCCTTTTCTATTCAAAATCGCTGGATCTTACTTGGAATCGGCAGTACGTTCCCTACGATCAAAGTTACATCGACCGGGATTACAGAAGGGTTGACCCTGACGGCAGACGCTACCGGATAGACAATCTTCAAGGACCGGGCGGTGCCGCCAAAGGAAATCCGCTATATGAATTCCTCGGCGTGACCAGGTACTGGCGCTACAAGCGGGAAAAGATGGAGGCGCTTTACCGTGAGGGCAGAGTAATTCAGACCCGGCCTGGTGCTGTTCCTCAATACAAGCGTTACCTCGACGAGATGCCGGGTGTGCCGGTTCAGAACATTTGGACGGACATTCCAGTCATCAACAACCGCTCACGAGAGAAGCTCGGCTATCCGACTCAAAAGCCAGAAGCGCTTCTGGAAAGAATCATCAAAGCGACTTCAAACGAGGGCGATATCGTACTTGATGCGTATTGCGGTTGCGGGACCACGATTGCTGTCGCTCAGAAACTGAACCGCCGCTGGATCGGAATGGACATCACTTACCAGGCAATTGCTACAATCTTGGCCCGGCTGGAAGATCAATTCGGGAAAGAGGTTGCCGACTCCGTTGTCCTGGACGGAATGCCGAAAGACATGAAGTCTGCTAATGCTCTGGCGCGGAAGAAGGACGACCGCGTGCGTAAGGAATTCGAGAAGTGGGCAATCTTGACCTACACAAATAACCGCGCCGTCATAAGGAAGAAAAAAGGTGCTGACGGCGGCGTTGACGGCCTGTTCTATTTCTGGAATGGCGGCACGGGAGACGTTGGCAAGATGGTCCTGCAGGTGAAGTCAGGCGGCGTACAACGTAAGGACATCTCGGCCTTGCGCGGGGACATGGATAAAGAAGGGGCGGCACTGGCCTGCCTCATAACGCTGGAGGAAGCCACGAGGCCGATGAAGCAGGACGCAAAGTCGGCTGGGATTTACGAAAACAAGCTACGCGGTATCAAGTGCGACCGGATACGAATTGTCCAGGTCGAAGAAATACTGCACGGAGCCGCCTGCCTCGATCTGCCACTGAACCTTGATGCGACGGTGAAAGCACGCCGCGATGCGGAAGGCGATCAGCTCAAATTGGATTTGCGGCCTCCCAAACCGGAGCCGGTTCAACCTGCAAAGAAAACCGTAGCGTCAGCTCATCAAGGGCAACCTACAAGAGCTAAAGGCAGAGCCAAGCCGAGCGCCTAAGCGTTAGCTCACATCCTCCTGAGCCGTGCGGAAACAGACTTTCTCATCGGCTCCGGCATAATCCTTGCCTGCGATCTCCTCCACTTTGGACAGGAAGTCTGTCTTGCGGAATCTTGTGCCAGGACCGTGAACCGGCGCGAGGGCAGCGCCGCGTAGAAGGCGCGTACTGCCAACCTCATGATGTCGGGCCGGATTGGACGATAGAAGGCTTCGTTGGTCAGCGTCTCGACCGGTGCTTCCTCACGGGTCATGCTGCAAATGGTATCAGCTCTGCCTCAATTTGCGGCGATGCGGTTACGCGGTGAGGAAATAGGACCGAAGTCCGAAGCTGGCCGCGACGGTCAATGACTCGGTCAGGCTGGCCCGGCTAGTGATGGCGGAAATGGAGCGGGGATAAAGGAAGGATGCATTTTAGGAGTTCAAAAACAAGTCTGCGTGAGGTTGCTAGTTCTCCCGCCCGAATTCGCCACGCTCAAAGATTAACTTGACAAGTGCTAAGTTCGAGAACTAACGTTTTGCTTAAACTTGATCTTGCTGACTCGCCCCCAACAGCGCAGGAGAAGGTTCATGAAAGTCCGGTATCTATTGCTAAGCAGTTTCCTGCTACTAGCTTTGGTGTTTCACTCCGCCCTCGCTTTCTCGGCTTTCAAATCTATAGCCGTCGCTGTTTCGCCTAGAGATCGATTTTGGAAAGTGGACTGCCGATTTGCCCTGCAGAGAATAGCGCCCGAAAACTAGAGTTCCACGGCTGCCCTGGTGGCCATTTCGGTTTCATAGAACCGAGAAAAGGCCCGGAATGCGGGCTATTCGCGACGAATCAGAGAACAATTCTCTGAGTTGCAGACTGAATGGCGGAGGGAGAGGGATTCGAACCCCCGGTACCCTTTCAGGTACAGCGGTTTTCAAGACCGCCTGTTTCAACCACTCACACATCCCTCCGCGTGAGCAAGTGCTTGGCTGTGTTCATTGTACGATGGTTTTTTGTCCGGCGCGAAGGCTGCTGGTTCCGGAAATGGACTTACCGCGGATTGCCGAGGATGATCGCGGATCAGAGGAAACGCCAATATCACCTGAATTCTCCCAGGCGTCGCCACCACTCGCGCTGTTAACAGACGATGAAAATGTCGTGAATAAATCATGCAGGCATTACCAAAGTTATTGCATTGCCGGCGGCAACTCACGTACCGTGTGAGGTGCAGCACGAATTGTGCAGCGGGCGGCAAGACAAAAACCGGACCAGGGGAGTGTCGATGGCCAGAACCAACTCAGGTTTGACCCGGCTCGCGGAAGACGCGGGGCTGCCGGTGCAAGTGGCGGCGGTTTGTTACCGGGTCCGCGAACTGTCCGTGGAGTTTCTGCTGGTCAACACCAGTTCAGGCAAATGGACGTTTCCCAAAGGCCGCATCGAGCCCAGCCTGAGCGGCAGCGAAAGCGCCGCGCTGGAAGCCTGGGAAGAAGCCGGGGCCAAAGGCCGGATTGAAGAAGAATTTTTTGGCGCTTACCTGGATTCCAAGCGCACGCTGGGTCACGATTCGCGCACGCGTGAAGTGATGATTGCCGCTTACATGTTTGAAGTCCACACCACGGTGCAGCCACGGGAGACGGGCCGCAATCCTAATTGGTTTACTCCGCAGCAGGCCAAGCGTCAGTTGGCCGCGGGCCGTCCGGCAAGGTACTCGGTGCAGATCGCCAAGATCGTGGACGCGGCGGTGGAAACGCTCACGACGAAACGCGCCCGCACGCGGTCGCCGCTGGTCTTACCCGACGCACGCCGGCGCGCGGCAACCGTCCGATAAAGGGCCGCGCAGCTCGACTCGGCATCGTCCAATCCGCGCCTTCGCGGGAAATGCCCCGCTCCGATGGAACACCCATCCGCCCAACCTGTGCCTTCTGGCGTTAAGATTGATTCTGGCTGCCGAGACAGCCATCAGTGAAACCAACTCCCGCCATCGCCAACAATTCCGGACTGGGCCACTGGATGCTGCAAGTCCAGAAGGAAATCGTACGGGCCGCGCAAGGCTTCAAGAGCGGTCCCGTGCACGACCTGCGGGTCGCGTTGCGCCGCTGCCGCTCCATGGTGGACGGGTTGCGGGCCATGGACCCTGACAAAGTCTGGAAGAAGATGCGCCGCCAGGCCACCGATCTGTTCGACAGCCTGGGCAATTTGCGCGACTGCCAGGTGATGATGGAATGGGTGGAGAAGCTGGGGCAGCCCGATGATCCGGTCACGCAGCGGCTGCTGGCTTACGAGCGCGAGCAGGAACACGCGTTCAAAGTGCACGCGCAACAAGCGCTGGACAAATTCGACCAAAAACAGTGGCAGCGATGGACCAACACTTTGCCTCGTCGCGCCGGACGCCTGCGGCCCGGCTCTGACCCTTTCAAAGCGCTGGCCTTGGAGAAATGGACGGACGCCCGCAAGCGCGAAAGCGCAGCCCTGAAGACCGAAAGCCCGCTTGCGTTTCATCGCCTGCGCATTGCGGTGAAGAAGCTGCGCTACGTGGCAGAGAATTTTCTTCCTGAGCTTTATGAAGCGTGGGGCCAGGGGTTCAAGAAGGTCCAGGATTTGCTGGGCGAAATCCACGACCTTGACGTTCTGCGCGCCACAGCCACCAGCATCGGCGCATGTCCCACGCCGGAAGAAGAGCAGCGCTGGGACAAGTTGCTGCGCGCCGAGCGCGACTCCCGGATCGAGCAGTACAAACAGAAGATGCTGGGGCCTAAGTCTCTGTGGCGAGCATGGCGCAGCGGTCTGCCGAGCGGCGCGGAAGCCAGGGAAGCGTCGCTGGGCAGGCTGCAGGCCTGGTCGGGATTCTTGGACTCTGACGTTCGCCACAGCCGGCGGGTAGCGCGGCTGGCGTTGCAACTGCACGATGGCCTGCTGCAGGCGGGCGTGATGGAAGACGGCATTCAAAGAAACCAGGAGCGCTCGCGTCAAATGCTGGGCGCAGCGGCGATTGTCCATGAAGTAGGCCGGCACGATGGCGCGAAAGGCCATCACAAGACAACCCAGCGGATGGTCGGCAACCTGGAGCGGGTAGCCGGGTGGACGCGGCCGGAGATGGCGCGAATCGGGTTGATCGCGCGCTATCATCGCGGAGCTTTGCCCAGCGCCGCCAAGCTGCGCGCTCTTCCGCTGGAGCAGCGCAAGCAGACCAGAATGCTGGCGGGCATCCTGCGGCTGGCCAACGCTTTCGACGCCGATCATGACGGCGCCATTCGCCGTATCAAAGTATCCAAACCCGGAGATTACCTGGTGATCCAAGCGGACGGTCTAAACCTCGAGAGCGGCCTGGCGGAAAAGATTGCCGGCGCGCGCCACCTGCTGGAGATGAGTTGCGGAATCCCGGTGATGGTGCGCAGTATGCCGGCAGCGAAAAGCAGTTTGCGCAAGAAGCGTGTGAGCAGAAAACAGGGTTAGTCGCCAAAGCAGACGCCCACGGCGCGGGCGGCCCGGACCAGTTCTCCCTGGGGATCAACGCGGCGGATTTTTCCGGTGACGGCGCTCAGCTCCACGCTGCCGATTAGACCCTGGTTGACGCAAACCATTTTCCCAAACTCATTGCGGGCAAGCAGGTCCACGGCGGCCACGCCGAAGCGCGTGCCCAGAACGCGGTCAAACGGCGAGGGCGGACCGCCGCGCTGGATGTGTCCCAGAACGGTCAGGCGAGTTTCTTTTCCTGTGCGGCGGGCAATGGCTTCGCGGAGAACGCTGGTGGCGGGCTTGGCCTGCGAAGAATCCGGACTTGCGGCCGCGGCTTCCGCCTGAAGCTCCGCCGGCAGGCTGATGCCTTCCGCCACGGCGACGATGGTAAACCGCTTTCCTGCCTGGTCGCGCTGCCGGACGGTCTCACACACCTTGGCGATGTTGAAAGGAATCTCGGGAATGAGGATGACGTCAGCGCCGGAGGTCATGCCGGCTTCCAGAGCAATCCAGCCGGCCTCCCGGCCCATCACTTCCACCAGCATCACGCGATGGTGGGACTCCGCCGAAGAGTGGATCTTGTCTATGGCTTCCATGGCGGTGTGCAGCGCGGTGTCAAAACCCACCGTGATCTCGGTTCCGGCAAGATCATTGTCAATGGTCTTGGGCACGCCCACCAGCTTCAAGCCCTTGCGGTAGAGCGCAAGAGCGATGGCCATGGTTCCGTCACCGCCCAGCACCACCAGACCGTCCAGGCCCAGGGCTTGCGCGTTGCTCACCACCTGGTCAGAGAAATCACGTTCCTGTTTTTTGCCGTCCTCCTCTACCTGATAATGAAATGGATTGCCGCGGTTGGTGGTCCCCAGGATGGTTCCGCCGCGCTCCAACAGGCCGCTGGCATCTTCCAGTTTCAGCTCGCGCACTTTGTGCGGCCAGATCAAGCCGTCAAAGCTGTCCTCAATGCCCAGGACGCGCCAGCCCTGGGCGAGAATGGCGGCCTTGACTACGGCGCGAATCACCGCATTCAAGCCGGGACAATCGCCGCCTCCGGTCGAGATGCCAATGGTCCTCATAGTGTCTGCTGCCAGAGTATATCGTCAGCGGTCCGCTAGCCCAGAGAAACCACAATGTACAAAGTTGCATGATGCGATGCCTGGCGCGCCTGCGATGTGTCTGAACCGTGATTCTGGTCACACACACCAGTAACTGCGATCACATCCCTTTTTAATGATTCCTGGAAGAATGTAACTGGAATATTAGGGAGGTATCTGTGAAGCCGCAATCTTTGCTGCATGAGTTACCCAGAGACGTGGCGATCAAACCGAAATCGCCGGTCAATTTCTGGGACGATGTAAACGATATTTTCAAAGCAATCGAAAAGCGCGCGTACGAATTTTTTGAACAGCGCGGGCGCGAAAACGGGCGCGATCTTGAAGACTGGTTCAAGGCTGAAAATGAGCTGTTCAAGCCGACGGCGGTGGAGATCAGCGATAAGGACAACTCGGTTGTGGTGCGGGCGCAGGTCCCGGGGTTCACCGCCGAAGAGTTGGAGATTGACCTGGAGCCTAGCCAGTTGATCATCCGGGGCAAGCAGGAAAAGGAAACCGAAGACACCGTGGACACGACAGTCTACAGCGAGTCGCGATCCAAGGAGATTTTTCGCGAGGTCCCGCTGCCATTCAACGTGGTTGCCGAAGAAGGCGTGGCCACATTGACGGAAGGCGTGCTTGAAATCACGGCGCCCAAAGTTCCGGAAGCCAAGACCATCGAGCCGGCGGTGGCCGACAAGGTGGCCTGAGTCACCGCCACAGCAGAGCCGGGCTGGTCCCGGCAGCGCTGCGGAGACAGCCGTGACCGCCATCACAGCGGCGCGCGGGCCAGAAGGTGACACTGGAGGATTCGCTACGGGTAGTGTGACAGCATTTTTTGCTGTTAACGCACATGGTGCGACAGAAAAGTTGCGCCTGAGAGCGATCTTTCATCACTTTCAGTGGTGACCGCCGACACATCGGTCTAAACGCGGGTGGCTTATTCTTCATTTATGGTCGCGGAGGAACGTACCGACAAAAAGAAGGAAGTTGGGGGCCCAATGGTTACAGATCAACAACAAGTTTATTATCCGTCCGGCACGGTCTTGTTTCGCGAAGGCGAGAAAGCTGACGGCGCTTTCCTGATCGTGACCGGCGAGGTCACCACCTCCATGGAAGCCCCTGCCAAAGGGAAGCTCTCTCTGGACACGGTGCAGCCTCCGGCCTACGTGGCCCTGGCAGATTCCATTGCCGGCGATAGTTATTCGTGCACCACGCGCGCGTTGCGCGACACCAAGGGTTTCTTCATTCCGCGGGAGCGTCTGCTCAAGACCATGTGTGCTCAAGGGCCGAACCTGGCTTTGCTGCAGGCACTGGCCCGAGAGGTCAGCATAAGCTACCAGAAGCTGCGGGCCGTGCGCGATAAGTTCGGCGGACGTTCGGTGACCCGCAAGCGCATCTCGTAGGCGTGGCTAAGCACAACTAAGCTATTTCCCTGGGGCCATGCGCGGACAAGTCCGTGCTAACATCGCTGTGTTGTGCTTCAAACCATCTTTTCCCTGCTTCTCATCCTTTTGCCTGTTTCTGCGGGCTACGCGACTAACTTGGACGTTCCCGCGGCCACGGGGTACGAACACCGGCTGCGGCTCTACCACACCCACACCAATGAGCACCTGGACATCGTTTATCGCCAGGGCGACCGCTACGTCCCCGAAGCGATTGACCAGCTGGAGCACTTCCTGCGCGACCACCGCACCGGCACGGTCCACCATTTTGATCCGCGCCTGTTCGATCTGCTGAACGACCTCACTGCTACGGTAGGCCGTCCGCAGGCGGAGATTGACGTGGTGTGCGGATACCGCACTCCGTGGAGCAACAGCTTTCTGCGCAGCCGGTCTTCGGCCGTGGCCAAGCACAGCCTGCACATGCAGGCGATGGCCATTGACATCAGGATGCCGGGCATACAGACCGCTGAACTGCGCGACGCCGCGCTCAGCCTGCATCGCGGTGGCGTGGGTTATTACGCGCGCCAGCAATTTGTGCACGTCGATGTGGGCCGCATCCGCCGCTGGTAGGCGCGCCGCTTCCGAAAACAATTTCTAAGGATGGACGCCATCGAGCGCACGCTGTAGCTGCGCGTCGAGTGAATAGATGTCCTCAAGGAAGCTGACTTCACCGTTCTCCTGCACGAACGCGGTGCCGTAAAGCACCAGCACGGGAATGGTGTGCTTCAAATTGACCTGCAAGGTCTGCTCGCCGTTCATGGCCGCTTGAATTCGCTCCGGCGTCCATCCCGGATTGTCGCGCAACACCCAGGCCGCCAGCGCGGGCGGATCTTCCACGCGAATGCAGCCATGGCTGAAGTCACGCCGCGCCCGCTGAAACAGGTGGCGCTCCGGCGTCCCGTGAAGATAAACGCTGTACTGGTTGGGCAGAACGAATTTCAGCAGCCCCACCGAGTTCCACGGCCCGGGAACCTGCCGCACCTCCAACTGGCCGGCTTGCAGCCGGCGTATTAAGTCGGGGCTGGCGATTGCGGCGGGGACAATTTCTCCGTGACGGTCCACCAGCTCCATGTGATGCGTGCTCAGGTAGTTCGGGCGCCGGCGCAAGGCGGGCACAATTTCAGCCTTCACAATGCTGGTGGGAACATTCCAGTAAGGACGGAAAATCACGTACTCCATATCGTCAGCAAACACCGGCGTGTGGTGATCGAACGATTTGCCCACAATCACCCGCATGGAGAGAACTTCTTTGTGGTCCTCATACGCGCGCAGGCGAAACTCCGGAATGTTGATGGCCACCAGTGAATGCTGCAGGTTGTCCGGCAGCCAGCGCCAGCGCTCCAGCGTGAGCTGGAGCTGGGCCACACGACGGCTGAGAGGAACGGTGAGCTGCTGAAAAGTTTCAGGCCCTATGCGTCCGTTGTCGAGGAGCCCGTGACGCTGTTGGAAATGGCGCACGGCCTGGACCAGCGCGCCGTCATAGATGCCAGGTTGTGCTGGAAGTGCGGCGTCCGGAGCAAGATCACCGAGCCGCTGCAAACGCTGCGTGAGTTGCGGCACACCGGCGTATGCGCCACCGGGGGAGACAGGCTTCACCAGCGGAGGCAAGGGATCGCCATCACCTTTGCCGGCCAGCTCAACATAGAGCTGAAGCGCTTGCAGCGTGCGGCGATATCCGGCCAGCGACGGCTCGGCCTGCTCCACGGCGGATTTGACGTCCGCCGCACCGAGCACGCGAGTACGCAGAAACTCCCCTGCGGCAAAAGTCTTGGGCGCCAGAGCAAACTCTACTGCGTTGGGATTGATCCGGCCGCGGTTGATGTCGGACAAGTAGCGCAATGCCGAAACGGTGAACGCGAGATCAAAGCGCGCCACCTCCGCGGGCGTAACGCGCGGGCTGCTGGAAAAACGTTGCAGGCGCTCCGCCCAGCGCGGCGCGTCATAGTCCTCCGGGCGCAGCCCCTTGAGCGCTGCGCCTTGCATGATCCCGGCAAGAGCGCGGGCTTGCGCTGTGGGCTGGTCCTGAACGGTCCACACTGGCTGGTAGTTGGAGGCTGCATAGAACTGCCGCGCCTGGGTGCGGAATTGCACGAAATTGGGCCAGCGCAGCTCTGGTAATACACCGCTCTCGACGAGAAGACAAATTTCGTGCTGGACCACCGCCGTTGCCTGGGACGGCACCGAGTCCGAGAGCTGATCACACGGGACGCCTTGTTGCGCAGCGGCCGTCAGCGACCATGACGGCAGCATGAACAGGAACATGCTGACGGCCAGCCAACAGCGCTGCAAGCATGTCCTCATGTCACTATCTTAATCTGCAGTAGAGCAAGCCTACGGTGACGCGGGTCACGGCTGGCTGAGCTTATGAGTAAGGACGGAGCCGCGTAAGGCAGGCCACACCCTGTTGGCGCGCGAACTCTGCGGGTGGCCTAGGCTGGGATGGCGGCCGCGGTCACTGGTGGCGACAAGGCCTCACGAAGCTGCTGGGCGCCCTCTTCCGGCAAAGTAGGGTTGATGTACATGTGCGAGCCCAGCTCAAACCCCGCGGGTTGCGTCAGCCGGGGAATGATCTGCAAATGCCACAGGTAGTACTCTTCATTGAGTTCGCGCGTGGCGCAGGAATGAATGACAAAGTTGTAATCCACCGGTCCGCAGCAGTTTCTCAGTCGCAGCAATGAGCGGCGCAAGACCGCGCTAAGCCCGCGCAACTCCTCATCCGACGCCAACGCAAAAGAGGGCTTGGCGGCGTGCGGCATGATCCACATCTCATACGGCACAAACGAGGCAAACGGGGCAAACACGGTGAAATCGCTCCCATCTTCCACCACGCGCTGCGCGGCCGTCCGCTCATTTTCCAGAATGTCGCCGTAGAGATTGCGATGGGTGTCGTCAAAGTAGCGTTCCGCAAGCTCATGTTTCCAGCGCACGTAGGCCGGCATCACCGGCGTGGCCAGCAGCTGCGAATGCGGATGCAGCAATGAGGTCCCGGCGCGCTCTCCGTAGTTGCGGAAGATCACGACAAACTGGACCTTGGGATCGCGGCTCAACTCCACCTGGCGCTGCCGGTAGGCTTGCAGGACGTTGGCGATGTGCTCTTCGGACATGTCGGCAAATTCGAGTTCGTGGCGCGGATCTTCGATGATCACCTCATGGTGCCCGGCGCCGGTCACTGTGCGGAAAAAACCGTCATGCCGTTCCGGAGCCGCTTCCGGCGACATGGCCCCAAACTTGTTGGGAACTACCCGGACCTGCCAGTCCGGACCGGCAGGAATACGCAGCAACTCAGGCGGCGTCATAAACTCATGCCCGGGACAAAAAGGACACTGCGCCGCAGGCGGCGCGACCGATTGGTTTCGCAGCGCGGCGGCGTTGGGCCGCTTCGCGCGGTCCGGAGCAATGACCACCCATTCTTTGGTGGCAGGATCCTGGCGCAGTTCAGAGCCCTTCATCGCGGGATCTCCTTTAACTAGCCTACTCTGATCGCGCCGCCGCTCCCGTGACGCAGATCACCTCGTGGCTTAGACGGCGAAGAAGTCCCGAAACGCCTGGCGAATGCGCGTAGGAAGATCTTGGGCAGAATCCCCGGAGGAAGACGCGGCGCGGGCTGAGCTTGCGCGCAGAAGATCGTGACCGGCGCGTTCAACCACCAGCAACTTGCTGCGCGCAGGAATAAGCTGCAGCGCGGCTTGCATCTCCGCGACTGAACCAAAGGGATCGCGTTCACCGTGGACGAACAGCGCCGGCGTTTTGAGCTGGGGCAAGTGCTCGGTGCGGAGTTGCTGGGGCTTGCGCGGAGGATGCAGCGGGTAGGAAAGCAGCAGGAGCCCTGCGACCAATCCTGGATTTTCCGCCGACAGCATGCTGGCCTGGCGGCCGCCGTAGGAATGTCCGCCGAGAAAGACCTGGCCCGCAGCTTTCTCCCGCAACACGCTCACCGCACGCTGCAAGCCGGCGCGGTCCTGGGCCGCAGTGGCAGGAAAAGGAGGCCCATGCGGACGCTTCTGGCGAAATGGCAAGTCGCAGCGCAAGACCACGAACCCGTCGCCGGCGAACGCGTCCGCGAGCCGGCGCAGCAGCGGAGATTGGCAGTTGGCGCCGGCGCCGTGCGTCAGGACCAAAGCATGGCTGTTAGGCGCCGCGGGAGTATGCAGGAAGCCGCGCACAGCCGGCTCGGCGGCAGTATCAGCAAACTCACGGATTACGACCTCAACAGCATCCATCGCCACCGAAGCATTGTACGAGGAGAGCGCGCCACTTTCAGGCAGGAAGTTGCGCTGGAGTTTCGCGAAGATGCTCCACCTGTTCCTGCATGAAGCGGGCAGCTTCTTTGCGGTTGGTGAAGAGTCAGGCTTGCGAAGAAAATGTCAGGTTGGCCTGAATCGACTCCTTCGCCAGCAGCTTCAGCAAATGCGGAAGCAGAGTCATCTCGCCCCAATAGCAGACTTGGGTGGCGGCATCGCCGTCCGGGAGCGAGTAGCGAATGAAGGCTGCGGTCACCGGCGTCTGCAAAGCTACGGCCGGCTCAAAGAGCGAAGAGTGAAACGGAAGCACTTTCGATCCGTCATAGCTGGTGCCTTCCGGGAACAGGACCAGCCGCTGTCCGGCGGCCAGGGCGGCTTCCATCTGCGGGCGAATGGCATGGGTTTCCGCGCGGCGGGAACGGTCAACATAGATGGTGCCGCACAGGGTGGCGATCCATCCGACGCCCGGCCAGGCGCGCACTTCACGTTTGGCGACGAAGGCACAGCCCGAAACCGCGCTGAAAAGCAGAATATCCAGATAGCTGAGATGGTTGGAGACGATGAGTCCGCTCGCGGGCGGCTGTCCGGTGACGCTCCATTGCACGCCGATGCGCCGCAGCACTCTGGCCGACCACTTTCCCAAAATCCCGCCGCGGCTGTGGGGAGTGAGCCGCCCCAGCGACGCCATGACCAGATATTCGGCCAGGCACGCTGCCACGCCGCCTCCCAGGACGGCGCCGCGGAACGCCGTCCGCAACAGCTTATGCGTTTTGCCAGTTTTGTTGGTCACAATTTGGGGCCTGCTACGGGCCGTGTATGGAAAGTTATTTAAGTTGATTGGCGCAGGGTTGTCGAGAAATTTACTTTCGGCGGAAAGGCGAAGGGCACCAAACGCTGGTAAGCCAAAGAAGCAAAGACATCAGCCCGCGGAAAGCTTACGTCCCGTACTTCTTTTTCAAATGTTCGGCGATCTGTTTTTCCAGCTCAGCATATCCGGCATGGATGGTGCTGCGTAACGCGGACTCAATGGACTGTCCTTCCCCCACGCGCTGTATGATGCGGGCCAGGTCGGCCATGCCGAAGGTATCGCGGATGTACTCCACCGCAGCCAAACCTTCCGCGTAAGCCACGGCGGCCTCCGCCGAACTGTAACTGGCAAAGTTTCCTTCAAGCTGGCTGAGCGGAATCTGGCGTCCGGTGTTGAACAGCGCCGCCAGACGGTCGCCGTACGCCGCGGTGGTGACCCCTTCCTCCAGTTGCGCAACGCCCTCATTGAGCCACTGCGGCACGCGGCCGTGGGTTATGTGCTGCACAAAGGAATGCGTCAACTCATGGCGCAGCACGCGCGCCAGTTGCGGCGTGACATTGTTCACGCCGGAGACGGGCAAGCGGATCTTGCCGTCGTTCAGCGCCGCCGACCACAGCGGCGCCTGGGTCACGTCAAAAAAAGCCTGGTCGGGATATAACGAGACATAGATGTTGCGCGGCGTGGCGCCCAGATCGTTTTGCAGGTCGCGGTAGTCAGCTTCCAGCGCTTCCAGGACCTGCTGGCGCAGCCCGCCGGCGGTGTGCGCGCCTTCATAGCGCAGAGTAAAGTGGCTGCTCTCCTGCTGGCGGAAGCTGGCCTCCGTCGCCGACTCGCGTTCCACGCGCTCCATGAGCTGGCGCACCTTGTCGTCAGGACGCAGTTGCAAGGACTTGCGCCACGCGGCGAGCGCTTCCCGGCTGCGGTCACTGCGATAGTAGGCAAGCCCCAGCAGCGCGTACGCCACGGCCGAGGGTGCGCTGGCGCGGGTGGCGCGCTCCGCGGAGATCATGGCTTCCGCGGGCCGGCCTAACTGCAAAAGCACTGACGCATAGCTTTCCAGCAGCACCGGATGGTCCGGCAGGAAGCGCAACGAGTTCTCCAGATACCGCGCGGCCGCAGCAAGGTTGTTGCGGCGCTCTTCAAAGTTGGCGGCAATGGAGTTGGCCACGGCCGATTGCTGCGCCACACCCTGGTCTTCAATGGCCTTGAGCGCCGCAGTGTCCACCTGGTTGTTGCGGATGACGCGCGCCGTCAGCTCATCGGCTCCGGTCATCTGTTGATGAACGGGAGAAATCTCTTCGCTGACCGCGCGCTGCGGCTCCGCGGCAGGTGTGACTCCGGGACCGGCTTCAATTCTGGCGACAATCGATTTGGGGATGGTGAAGGTGTTGTCGCCGATGAAGTAGGTGACGCGACCGTTACTTTCGCGCACAGAATCGGCAACGATGCGATCGCCGTTCTTGAGAACAATGGTGTCCGCGCGGACGAGCGGGCCCAAGACCGCGAAGCAGCAAAATGTAATAATCAATCGCACGGCTGGTACGTCTGAACAATTATGGCATGCTTATGACTCGTCTCCTGCGCTCCCCGGTAACGAAGGTGCTACTGCTGTTTGGGGTGGTTTTTGTGGCCCTGGTCGCCGTGCCGGTGGCTGCGCAAACGGACACCCTGGCTGCGCGCAGCGCGGTTGCCGTTTATCGCGACCTGCTCAATCCAACGCTGAACACGGTTGACGTTTACCAGATCCGCGGCGTTTCCGTGGACCGTGAAGACCTGCACGTCTCGTTGAGCGACGGCATGATCGGGCTGATGCAGTCGGTTGAAGGCCACGTGACCGGCGCCATCTTTGAGGGCCAGGGCGAAGTTCTGCTCATCGCGCCGGACCGCGCGGAACGGACTTCACTCGCGCTGTTCACCGGATCAGCGGTGCTGGAACAAAAATTCGGCTCAGCCTACTTCCGTTTCTTCGACGACAAGCTGGTGGAGGAACTGCGGGCCGGGTTTCGCAAAGCGGAGCCGGCCGACGTCCAGGAGTTTGTCGCCCGCTGGCAGCAACCGGCGCGTGATCTGGCCCAGGCCGACGGCCTGCATATCCTGCAAGCCATGACCAACCGGGGGGAGACTACGGCGACATTTTTGCACGTCCGCTTGGGCGGAACGGCGCTGGGGATCTTTGACCTGTTTTATGACGGAAGCGCGCGCGAGCAGATCAGCGTGGCCCAGGCGTCCGTGAACCAACATGGAGCTTACGTTGACACCTGGGCGTCTTTCCCTCAGCGTTCCGCCCGCCGGGCGGGGGCCGGCAGCCCGCCGCGGCCGCAGCTGGACTTTTCCGACTACCAGATTCGCTCGCACATTGATCCGCCCACGGACTTGAGCGCGGAGGCCGAGTTCACCATTGTTCCGCACGTCGCAGGGCAGCGCATGGTCATCCTGGAGCTGTCTCGCCAACTCCGCGTGAGTGAGGCCCGCTTGAATGGCCAGGCGGTGGAGTTCATCCAGAATGAAGCGGTCACCGGCAGCAACCTGGCACGCCGTGGCGACGACCTGGTGGGCCTGGTTTTTCCCCAGCCTCTGGAGCGGGACCGACCGGCGCGCGTTCTTCTTAAATATTCCGGCCCGGTGATGTTTGATACCGGGAGCGACGTGCTCTACGTGGGCGCGCGCGGCACCTGGTATCCGAATGCAGGGCCTGTGTATGCCAATTTCGATCTCACGTTTGACTATCCCGACGAGTGGTCGCTGGTGGCCACCGGCAAGCAAGTCTCCAGCGAAGTGAACCAGGGCCGGCGGACGTCGCGCTTTGTCACCGCCAAGCAGATCGCCCGCGCGGGATTCAACCTGGGGAAGTTTGTCACCGCCGAATCGTCGGTGGGCGGCGTCACCATCCAGGCGCATGCCGGCAAGAACGTGGAGGAAACCCTGGCGGTGAAAGAGCTGCGCGCGGGCCATCGTCCCGAGCCCTCACGCGAGGTGAAGGCCATCGCCGCCCAGGCGGCAACCACGGTGCAGTTTCTCTCCAACGAACTTGACGAGTTTCCTTATACCAACCTGGAAATCACGCAGCTTCCCGGAATGCTGAGCCAGTCCTGGCCTGGACTGATTTACCTTTCCAGCCTGGCGTTTCTGGACCGCGACGAACGCCGCGCCGCGGGCATCCGCGACCCCTATGTTGACCTGCTGCTGAGCAAGTTGATGCTGGCGCATGAAACCGGCCACCAGTGGTGGGGCGACGCGGTGGACTGGGTGTCTTATCGCGATGAGTGGATCATTGAGGCGCTGGCCAATTACAGCGCGCTGCTCATGCTGGAGAAACAGGACCCGCAGGCGATGAAGATCGCCCTGGACTACTATCGCGCCGAATTGCTCAAGGAAACCAACAACGGGCCCATCGCTGACGCCGGGCCGGTGACGCTGGGACCGCGGCTGACGTCGTCAAAATTCCCGGAAGCGTATGAGCGCGTGTTGTACGGCCGCGGGACCTGGCTCATCCACATGCTGCGGAGCATGCTGCGCCAGGCCGGCGGCGCCAACAGTGATGCCCTGTTCTTCGCCGCGCTCAAGGGGTTGCTGGACAAGTCACCCAACCACAAGATCTCCACCCATGATCTGCAACTGGCGTTTGAGCAGGTGCTGCCGGCGTCACTGCATTATGAAAAAAAGAAATCACTGGAATGGTTTTTTGATAGCTGGGTGAACGGCGCTGCCATTCCTCAGTTCACACTGGCGCAAGTGAGCCTTACGCCGGTAGCGGCCGGGAAAGTGCGCGTCAAAGGCGTGATCAAGGAAAGTCACTCGTCCAAAGACCTGGTAACCGCGGTTCCCATCTATGCGGTTAGCGCGCAAGGCAAGGCACATTTTCTGGCATTTGTGTTTGCCGACGATCCTGAAACCGATTTCACGCTCACGGCACCGGCTGGGACCAAACAGGTTGTTCTGGACCCGGAGAACACGCTGCTGCGGCGGTAAGAAATTCTCTAGCGCAGCACGCGGTTCCTGTGGGAGGATGACAGGCTCGTGTCAGGAGGCCTATGCGTCGCGTTGCCCTTGTTCTTGCCGTAGTTTCGCTATTCGCAGCAAACAATCAGCTTTGCGCTCAGAGCCAGCCGCAACCCTCGCCCCAACAATTCACGCTGAAAGCCACGCCGGCTACCGTGGCCTGGGGCTATTACGACGCCGCGGCGCCGCCCGTCCTGCGGATCCATTCCGGTGACACAGTGCAGTTTGACACGCTGATCACCAACAGTCCCACGGGACTGGAGCGCGCCGGGCTGCCGCCGGAGCAAGTTCAGCAGAGCCTGCGAGATATCTACAAGGAAGTGACGAATAAAGGTCCGGGTGGGCACATCCTGACCGGCCCTGTCTATATAGAAGATGCCGAGCCGGGCGACACGCTGGAAGTCCGCATCCAGAAGATTGATCTGGCTATCGCATACGCCTACAACGCGTTCGGACCGACGCGCGGCTTCCTGCCGGAAGATTTTCCCTATCGCAAGATGAAGATCATTCCCCTGAACCGCGAGCGCATGGTCGCCAAGTTTGCGCCGGGAATCGAAATCCCGCTGCATCCTTTCTTCGGCAGCATGGGCGTGGCGCCGCCGGAAGCGTACGGGCGGATTGACAGCGCGCCTCCGGGCAATCATGCCGGCAACATGGACAACAAAGAGTTGGTGGCGGGGACCACGTTGTTTCTTCCCGTCCACGCGCGCGGGGCGTTGTTTGAAGTGGGCGATGGCCACGTGGGACAGGGCAACGGCGAAGTGGACATCACCGCGCTGGAAACGTCCCTCGTAGGCACGCTGCAGTTCATTGTGCACAAGAAGACGGGGCAGAAGTATCCGCGGGCCGAGACGCCGACGCATTACATCAGCATGGGGTTTCACCAGGAGCTGTATGAAGCCACCAAGATGGCAGTCCGCGAGATGATTGAATTTCTGGTGGCGGAAAAACATCTGAGCCGCGATGACGCCTACATGTTGACCAGCGTGGCCGGCGACGTGGACATCACCGAACTGGTGGATGGCAACAAAGGCGTGCACGTGATGATGCCGAAAGCCATCTTTGTGAAATAGCACGCAACCTTGTTTTGAGATAAATGACCGCATGAAATTGCTTATTCGATGGCTGATCAGCACGGTGACCCTGATGGTGGTGGCCCACTTTGTCACCGGCTTTAAGGTGGACGGATTCGTGGCCGCGTTGATCGCCGCGCTGGTACTGGGATTAGTCAACGCTACGCTGGGTTCGCTGCTCAAGCTGCTGACGTTTCCGCTGACCGTAGTTACGCTGGGGCTTTTCCTGATCGTGGTCAACGCGGTGCTGCTCAAGGTGGCCGCTTATTTCACGCCTGGGTTCACGATTGCCTCGTGGAAGGCGGCGTTCATCGGGGCGATTTGCGTCAGCCTGGTTTCGACGTTTCTGCACTGGATCATCGGCGATAAGCGCAGAGAAGAGCGCGCTTAGCAAGCGGATGCACATACGATGAGAAATCTTTTATTGCGCTGGTTGATTGAGTCAGTATCTTTGCTGATTGTGGCCAACGTTGTCCCGGAATTTCGCCTGTCCGGTTTCTTTGCCGCCATGATTGCCGCCGTGGTCTTCGGCTTCATCAATGCCACGCTGGGTGTGATACTGCGGTTCCTTACCTTTCCTTTGACGATCATCACTCTGGGACTGTTTCTGATTGTGGTGAACGCCGTGCTGCTGAAAATCGCAGCGGCCATCAGCCCGGGATTTGAAGTGAAATCCTGGAAAGCCGCGCTGATCGGCGCCCTACTGCTGAGTCTTGTTTCAACGGTGCTGAACTGGCTGCTGTTTTGACGTTTTAGGAGACTACCTTGACAGCTTTGCGATCGTTTGCACCCGGCTCGCAATTTCTGCGGCTGGATTTTCCTGAAACAACCGTATCGCGGCGATGCCCGCTGCGCCTGCGTCCAGACAGACTCGGGCGTTTTCCAAAGTGATTCCGCCCAGCGCCAGCACGGGGACTGGTGACGCTTCAGTCCGCGGGCGATGGCAGGCTTGCCTGAGCTGCTCCAAACCATGTGGATTGGCTTGGCCGCTCTTTTCAAATACAGGACCGAAGACGATGAAACTCGCCCCTTGTTCGTCGGCGGCGGCGACTTCCTCCAGAGAGTGCGTGGAAACTCCGATGACTGCGTTCGCAGCCCCGGCGCGGACGAAGATGCCGCGCGCATCGCCGGGCGCGAGATCGCCCGCCGGAAGATGCACGCCGTGGGCGCCGCAGGCCAGCGCAACGTCGCAACGCGAGTTGACCAGCAGGCGCGTGCGCGAAACGGCGGGGATGCAGCGAGATGCTTTCGTCGCCAGAGCTTCCAGTTCGCGGGCGCCCAGGTCTTTTTCCCGCAATTGAATGTAGTCCACGCCGGCCGCGGCGCATTCGGCGATCTTGGCCAGCACGCGGCGCTCTTTTTCGGCGGCGTCGCCGGGAAATTGTTTACGGTCAGTGATGTAATAGAGCAGCAAGGTTTCCCCTCGGGCGTAGAGCGGTCAAAATCCGACTTTCAATATAGCGCAGGTGACGGCGGCTAACGTTTTGCAGTAGAACGGGGTCAAACCACTCGGGCAAACCAACATGCGTGAGTACTCCCTTCGGGTGAACGGAAAAGTCAGAAAGGTGACGGCCACGCCGGACACGCCTTTGCTCTGGGTGCTGCGCGACGAACTGCAGTTGACCGGGACCAAGTACGGTTGCGGAGTGGGCGTGTGCGGAGCGTGCACCGTGCATGAGGACGGCGCGGCCGTGCGTTCCTGCCAGGTGAGCGTGAGTTCGGCGGCAGGCCGGGGGTTCACGACCATCGAAGGACTTTCCGCCGCCGGCGACCATCCCTGCCAAGCCGCCTGGGTCGAAGAGGACGTTGCGCAATGCGGCTTCTGCCAGCCGGGCATGATCATGGAGGCCGCGGCGCTGCTGAAGAAAATTCCCCGGCCGAGCGATGCCGACATAGACAACACCATGTCCCACCACGTGTGCCGCTGCGGCACATACCAGCGCATCCGGCAGGCCATCCATCGCGCGGCGGAGATGCAGAGCGGCAAAGCCAACGCCGAGGTCAAGCCATGAGCGTCACCCGGCGAGAGTTCCTTCGCGATGGCAGCCGAGCGGCGGCGGGAATTGTTTTGGGCTTTCACTTTGGTGTGCGCGGAGCGCACGCAGCTCAAAGCTCGGTGGAGTTCGCGCCCAACGCCTACATTCGCATCGGCGCGGACAACGTGGTGCGGCTGTGGGCCACGCGGTCGGAAATGGGTGAAGGCGTGCGCACCATCCTGCCCATGGTCCTGGCCGATGAGCTGGGCGCTGACTGGGAAAAAGTGGTGATCGAACAAGCCGCGATGGAGCCGCGATTTAAAGGCATACGTCTGCGGACCAGCGGCAGCGGCTCGGCTGCGGGAACGTGGCGTCCGCTGCGCAAAGCGGCGGCCACTGCGCGTGAAATGCTGGTCAGTGCCGCGGCGGAGAAGTGGAATGTAAGCGCCGATAGCTGCCGCGCGGAGAAGGGCTCGGTCGTTCACACTCCTTCGGGCCGCAAGTTTACGTTTGGCGAACTCGCGGAGGCGGCTTCGCGCCTGCCGGTCCCGGCTTCGCCGAAATTGAAAGACCGCAAAGACCTGCGTTTGGTCGGCACGCGGATCAAGCGCCGCGACAGCAAGGCCATCGTCAGCGGCGCTGCGATCTACGGGCAGGACGTTCGCCTGCCCGGAATGCTGCATGCGGTCATCGCCCGCTGCCCGTATCTCGGCGGCAAGATGGTGTCGTTTGACCCCGCGCCGGCGTTGAAGGTTGAAGGCGTGAAGCACGTGGTGCCGGTGAAATCGGGATTTGCCACCGGCGTAGCGGTGGTTGCGATGAATACCTGGGCGGCCATCAAGGGTCGCGAGGCGCTGAAGCCCGTGTGGGACAAGGGTCCGAATGCCGGCTTTGATTCCGACCAGTTCACGCGGCAGATGGAACGCGCGTTCGGTCAAGACGGTTTTCCGCTGCGGCGCGAGGGCGACGCGCCCAAAGCGCTGGCAGCGTCGCAGAACGCTTCGCAGAGAACTATGGAGGCGCTCTACGAATATCCGTTTCAGGCGCATGCTCCGCTGGAGACGATGAACTGCACCGCCGAAGTACGTGAGTCGAGCTGCGAAATCTGGGTGCCCACGCAAGCGCCGGAAGCTGCGCAAAAGGATGCCGCCAAGCTGCTGGGAATCGCCGAAGACGCGGTCAAAGTGAATGTCACACTGCTCGGCGGCGGCTTTGGCCGCCGTCTGCAAACCGACTACGTTCCTGAAGCGGTGGAAATATCGAAGGCCGTGGGCGCGCCGGTGCAGGTGATGTGGACGCGCGACGATGACATGAAGTACGGCTTCTTTCATCCGCCTAAGCTGGAGCGCCTGCGCGCCGCGCTCGACGACCAGGGTCTTCCCGTGGCGTGGCATCACAAGTCTTCCGGACCGCATTTGTCGCTGCTGGGGCCGTCGGCGGAAGAGAAGAAGAATCCCAACTACTTCGCCGATGACGGCATGCTGTGGGGATCGTTTGATAATCCTTACAACTTTGCGCATCACTGGGCGGACTACGTACTGGTGGAATCGCCCGTGCCCACCGGGCCGTGGCGCGCGGTGATGTATCCTTCGACCGTCTTCGCCCGCGAATCGTTTCTGGATGAAATCGCGCACGCCGGCAAACTTGACCCTATCGAACTGCGGCTGCGTTTGCTGCAGCCGGGCGACATGCTCGACCTGAAAGCAACCATGATCAACCGCGCGCGTTTGATCGCCGTGTTGCGGCTGGTCGCCGAGAAATCCGGCTGGCCTGCCGCGCCCCGCGAAGAAGCGGGACGGCTGTGGGGACGCGGCGTGGCCTGCAACGTTTACGACGGCGACTGCTACGTGGCGCAAGTGGCCGATGTTTCCCTGAGCAAAGATCTTTCTGACATCAAAGTCCATCGCATTGTCTCCGCTATTGATTGCGGCCTGGTGCTCAACCCGCTGGGACTGGAAGGCCAGACGGAAAGCGCCATCGCCTGGGGCATGACGCCGGTGCTGGGCGGCAAGATCAACTTCAAAAACGCGCAGGCGCAGGAGCATAGCTTCGCCGACTTCAAAGTCCCGCGCATGAACCAGGCGCCGCGCGTGGAAACGTATACCATTCAAGGCGCCGACGCGCCGGGCGGGTTTGGCGAGACCGCCGTCCCCACGGTGGCGCCGGCCATCGCCAACGCCATCTTTGCGGCGACTGGGAAAAGGGTGAGGCGGCTGCCGATTCGTTTGTCATAGCGCTCCGCTTTGCTGCGCGCTGGCCTCCGGCACAGCGGAAGCATTGCGGTCGGCATAAAAACGTCCGCGACGGTTGCGGCTTTTGCACAAGTTTTCCACATCCATAAATTTCCTCTATCCTGCCGATAATCTTATTTAATTGGCCGCGCCGCAGGCGCTCGCGATACCCTATAATTTCAGGTTCTACGCGCCCAAGATTTTCCCAAAAGTCATTTACAGTTTGCGGTGTTAAAAAATTTCCAGGAGAGCCATGTCAAACGAACTGCGCAACTTCCTTACCCTCTCGTACGACGAACTGGAAGCCCTCAACCTGAAGGCCAAAGAGCAGCGCAAGAACCGCGTGCCCATGCATCGCATCCAGGAAGAACGGCTGAAGTACCTGACGGACGAAAAGCGCATCAAGGCGGTCACCGTCCTGTTCAGCGACCTGGAAGGCCGCCTGCACATGCTGGACTACGACAAAAAGTTCCTCATCAAGAGCTTTGACAACTTGACGTTTGACGGCTCGTCCATCCGCGGGTTTACCGCGCAACGTGAATCCGACCTTCGCCTGCACATGGACTGGAGCGCCTTCTACTGGGGACCGTCAGACATTTTTGGTCCCGGTAAAGTCCTGGTCTTTGGCGACGTGATTGACAAAGGCGGCGAGCCTTACGCGGCCGACATCCGCGGCCTGCTCAAGACCTTTGCCGCCGAGATGTTCAAGAAGGAAGGCTACACGCTCAACGCCGCCAATGAGATTGAAGGCTTCCTCTTTCAGGGTACTGACGCCGAGCGCCGCTACCACGAAACCGGCAAGTTCGAATACGTAAACACCGGCGGCTATTACCACTCGCTGCCCGGCGATCCGCTGCGCACGTTCATTGACACCACGGCGGAAGTGCAGCGGGCGATGGGATTCCAGAATGAAAAGGACCATCCGGAAGTTGCGCCAAGCCAATTTGAAATCAATTACGGTTATGGCGAAGTGGTGGCCGCGGCCGACCAGATCCAGCTTTACAAACTGATCTGCCGCCAGGTGGCCACGCGCATGGGCTTTACCGCCAGCTTCCTGCCCAAGCCGGTGGTGGGCGTGAACGGCAGCGGCATGCACACCAACGTCTCCATCAGCAAAGAAGGCAAAAACCTTTTCTGGGACCCCAAGGGCGAAGAAAAACTCAGCAAACTGGGCTGGGCCTTCACCGACCGTATCCTCACCCACGGCAATGACATCTGCCTACTGCTCAACCCCAGCGTGAACGCCTATCGCCGGCTGGATCCGCACTTTGAAGCGCCCAACCAGATCAAAGCATCCGCCGTGGACCGCGGGTCCATGATCCGTATCCCCATCGGCAACGAGAAGAGCATGCGCGTGGAAGTCCGCTCGGTGGCGCCGGACGCCAACGCTTACATGGTGATGTACTCCATCTTCAAGACCGGCATCCAGGGCGAGACCTCCAAGATCAAGAACCTGCGCCAGGCCGAACGCTACCTGCCGGACAACATCTACACGGCCATTGACAACTTCAAGAAATCCGGCTGGACAACCAAACTCTTTGGCGACGACGTAAAAGGCCGCTACGCCGACTTGAAACTGGCGTCAGCCGACCGCTGTCCGCGACTGCTGGGGACGTTCGTGAAAGCTCCGGAAGTTCAGTACCACCACGACGTGTACAACCAGTTCTTGTGGAACATGTTTTAGAAAGAATGTTCAACCAGGCACCAAGGCGGGATGCCGGCCATCCCGCCTTTGCTTTTTGGCAAATGCTTTCAATCGCTACTACTTGGGAATCGTGTCGCCGTGCTCGTCTTTGTCCTCCTGCGCGTTGGTATTCGCTCCCGGACCAACACCGGTTTTGCCGGGATGGTCGGGAATGTTGACCAGGGCTTCGCCAACGTTGTTGCTGAAATCCGATTCCGGCAATTGATGGCAAATCGGCTGGCCGTCTGCGGGATCAATTCTTTCCAGGAACCGGCACGGCTCGCCCGGCGCCGGCTTGAATGGCGGGTTCACGGTAATGCGAATGATGTACTGGCCCGGAGGCACAACCGGCTGGCCATCGCCGCCATCGAGAACGAAAAACTGGCCGCTGAGAAAGAAGCGGTAGGTATCCGCCCAACCGTGGCTGATTCCCTGGTTGCCCGGAATGCCGACCGCGCCACAGTTCCTGAATTGCGGGCTCTTCGGCGGCTCGCCGCCGGTGGACGTGGGAACAGGATCGGTGTCCAGCATGCAGAAGCCTTTTTTCGCCGCCTTCCACACAAAGCCGCTCTGCGGATCAACCAGCTCGTACTGCGCGTAATGGCGGAAGTGGTAGTGGTGATGGCAGGTTGCGAACTCAAACAGGCCGTCGTTGGCGGCGACGTGGGCGTTGGGGTCGCCGACGATGATGTCGGCATCTCAGACGTTCGGCGTCTCCACGGTAAAGCGGATGATGGTCCGCAGTCCGGGTGTAATGCCGCCTTCTTCCACGCTGCACGCCGTGGCGTCCATCTGCTCGTCGCGGACCACCCACTGGCTTCCCAGCAACTTGCTGTTCACCACCAGGTCGGGCAGGCCGGTGGTGTCCGGCTGGCTGTTGGGGCTTTGCGGACTCTGCGCGCTCAGCGCCAACGGCAGGGTTAGAAACAGGCTGAGGACAAACAATGTGACGCCAAGGTATTTGACGCCAAGCAATTTCAAGGTTTTCACGGGGGACTCCTTTCAGCGAAAGCTGGTCGCCGCGCGGTATGTTAGCCATGAGTGAGGCACAACGCAAACGGAGGGCTGGAGCCGGAACCTATTAACCATCTCGCCAATCACCACCAAGTTACTCCCACCCCCACCCCTCCCCTAAGGTGCGTGTTGCAAACACAGGCTTTATTTCATTCGACCCAACGGTCACCCAACTGTTTACTAACTGATAAAATTTACCGCTAACTCGCTGATAGTTTGACACTTAAACCGCAAACTCAAAAGCGCCCGGTTCGGCTGATTGCCGAGTGCTGACTGCTGAGTGCTTCTTGTCAAAGATCGATTTCCCGCGCCGCCTGGGCGGCCGGGCTTTTGCCAACTACCAAATACTAAGTACTAACTACCGTCTTCGCAGTATATCGTAATTTGTTCGCCTTTGCAAGTTAAGAGTTATTTAGCGTGGGGCTGATTCGCTGACGCCAGGAAATTACCGCCGGGGCTTTTTACCCTGCTTGGCCAGTTCCTTCCTGCGCTCTTCAGCCTGAATGAACACATCGTCCGGGTCGCGGAGTTCCTTGTCCCGCGCGTCTCGAATTTTGCCAAACCGGTTCACGTCGTCGGTTTCCCTGGCGTGGATCGTGTCCAGCGCCTCTTCGTTGATTTCAGCCTGCAACTCTTGCGCGAATGCCTGGTGCAGTTTGCTGAATTTGGGCCGGGTAACGCCGCTTTCCTGTAACTCGCGGCAGAGGGCCACGATTCGCGCAAAAGAAAGGTTCAATCGGTACAGGATGCGATAAATCCGGGCCTTTTGTGTGACATCAAGGTCAGCCATTGCGCCTCCTTGCACGTCTCGAAAGTGCCGTCCCTGGCAAGAAAGATGCGGGCTTCAGCCCCTGGAAACCGCAACTACATTTTCACGCGGTCACGGCACTAGTGTCGTCCATTTGATCTGATTAACAAATGACCGATAGATCATATTGTTGGGCGATTTGGCAGACGAGTTCGGCAAGTCCGAAAGGCCAAGGGCCTCAACCAAACCGTTTACGCTGAGAAAGTAGGGACTGACCAGGCAACCGTTTCCCGGATTGAGAATGGCAAACAAGAACCGTGCTTGCGGTTCATTGAACTGCTGGCCATGGGCCTGAAGACGCCCCTCGGAGAACTGTTTAGAGACTTATGACATGCTATGGAGTCGAAGGGCCTCTCAAAACACAGACACGTGTCCAGCGCCGGAGAGCGCAAAAGAGTCGGTAACGGTGTTGATGAGTGCCTTTGGGGAATCCGCGCATCAGCTTTCGGACTACCCATTCATAAGTCCCGCCAGGAACCGAAGTTGGTCCAGCGCCGGAGAGCGCGAAAGAGCCTAGCCCAGGTGCGTAAGCCCTGGGTAAGGGTAGCGGAACAAATGATTCTTTCCTCACGCCGTAGGCCCGCGTGCAGCGAAGCGGAGCGCGTCAAAGCAAAAAGGGCAGGCAGTGAATGGCGCTGCCGGGTCAAATTGTCATTTCTCGCGTTTGTAAATGCGCAGCTCTCCGCACACGCGAGCCTGTTGAGCCAAAAGCGAAGCCAGTCTTTCCGCTTCTTTCGCGTTTGTCTCTTTGTAAGGAACTCCAGTTATGTTTGCGTGTGTCGCCTCATCAGGTATCACGTCCAATGCAAGAGTGCGAACTCTGCCAACGTGCAAGCTTAGAACCCCATAGCATTTTGAGAAATCTTCACGGGACTGTTCAGGTGTGCAGTTCCAATGTACGGACAGTCCAGACTCGATCTCATCTTCACGCAAGAAAAAAGCCTCCGATAGTTCTTCTTGCTGTCCTTTGCTTCTAAGTACACGATAGACGATTACCGAACACTCAAAGGGTGGGAAATTTGCGCTTGCGGAAGACATTCTGTTAGGCGAGCCATCCTAATCTCGCTGCAAGCGTGCGCGCATCGAGCGGCTCGACTTCATAAACCTGGCCAGATTCGTAGTACAAGTAAGATCTAAGATTGGGACGGCCCGCAAAATTTGCCCGGACAACTTTGTCGGGCGTCTTCCAGATTAGGCGAATGCCTCCCGAATTTTCTACAACTGCAGTCGGCTTCATAAGCGTTGCAGAACTTGGATGCTCCGCTCTGAGTAGATTGTAAGCGCCCGCAACTGTCTTCAAGCAGTTCCAATAAGCAAACTCGGTTGCCCGAGGTTCATCATCATCTTGTTCGCCATTTCTTAACAAAAATACTTGCTCAAAAACCTCTGAGTATTTCTTGTCCAAGACGCTTACGGTTGTTGTTGTCGGAGCGGTAAGAAATATTCCACCCGATATCGGCTGGCTTTCGACTCTCATGAAGTAGTGAACCATAGGACCCAAGCCAGAGAACAACCCTGCTGACGGGGTTTCAAACAGGGAGGGCCGAATGCTACCAAAGTGGTATTGAGCAATTTCGTCAAAACCTGGAATAATCGCGGTGGCTTCCATGGGAGCGACTACGCAGTTCGCGATTTTGCTGACACCCCAGCACGCAAGGACGTCGGCCTCAAGGCTCACCGTTTCTGTTGCATCCGCAGGCGGCTCTCCCGACAGAAGACTGCTCAACGTAGCGCCCGTTCCTTGCAGTGGGGGTGTCGTAATCTTGAGAGTCTTGATCGATGTTAAAGCTTCATTTGTCAAAGAGTTCTCCCCCATTTGTTGTGGGCTTCGGCCGTCGTTATTTCCGCAAACCCACGCACAATCCATTCGTGGGCAAGATCCAGCCATGTGTCCAAATCCGAAAAATCAGATTTCGCCTTTCCCCTGGAGGTTAACTCGACTTGGAGAACTTCTTTGTTATCGCTCGCGCGAGTACCCTGCTTTATAGAAACTCTCAGGGTTCCTTGGTCATCTGGCATGTCAAACCACACATCAGCGTTCATCGATCGCGGCGCCGTCAGTAGGTTTCTCTCAGTAGCCGGCTGCAACCGCACGAGCCCAATGTCCTTGGTAAGTAACTCGAGATATTTCTTGTCTGCTTCGTGTAGATGGTTCACGTATGTAACTTCGTACCGGGTCGCAGTCATTTGGCCGAGGTCATTGTTCTTCACAAATGCGCGAAATTGCTCAAAGTTTTCCCTAAATAACGCCCGTGCTGCTTCGAAGTGCGGGTATTCGTCCTCGTCTTTGATTTTCCGCCAATTGTGAATGAAAGCATCTTGCTGCAATTGCATTATGTATCTGTCGTCACTGGTAATCATGAACGTGCGTCTCAGAGGTAAGAGGGGCAGCGCGAGCAATTCGACAATGCTTTCGTTTAGCGGGGGATAGTCCTCGTGCTTTGGATACTGCTTTCGATTTGCGATCCAGAACTCACCAAAGTGGACTGTTCTTAGCCCCGTGAGGGGAGCGAAAAACGCGCTTATTGCAACCTCAACGACGGGAGGCTTCTTAAAATCGGGCAGAGATCTCGACGCCAAGGCCATTCCTCCCGGAGCAAGGGGGGAAGCTCCATTACATTGTTTTCTTGTAACCATTCAAGTTTAACACATGAATTCTCATCCCGAACGTGCGTGAACTCAGGTTGGTAATGGCATCGCTACCTACACGCTAGAGGCTCAGACCATGCTCGGACACAACCTCGTTCCAAAGTATAGGGATCCCTCGCGCTCGGGATAAAGAAGAAGGCTCAGGCAGCATCACCGCTTATCGTGATACTGCACCGCTTCCTGCACGCCGATCCAGATATCAATAATCCCCAGTCCGGAGATGGCGCCGCGGACAAAGCCGTGTTGCAGGGCGCTTTGCAGCGCCGGCCAGCGCTCGATCATGCCCTGGTCAAACCAGTTGGGCGCCCACGGCAGCGTGACCAAGGCCATGCCCACCACCAGGCAAAACAGGCAGTAGGTGACGGCGAACATGCGCTGCATCCACACCGGCGGCTGCATCTCCTGCTCAACCGGCGGAGGCCCGGGGGGCGAATCGAGATTCAAGGTAGGGTTCAAGATGGTTTTGGGTTTGGTGGCCTTGGATTCAATGCTTCTTGATTCGATGCTCTTTGATTCAACGGTCTTTGATTGAACGATTCAACGCCGCAAAGAAGATTCTACGCTTTCAAGGCCTTGATGCGGCTGGCCACGTCGCGGAAATCAATGTTGGAGCCGTAGACTTCCATGAAATTGGCCAGCGCGGACTTCTTGTCGCCGGAAGCCTCAAAGGCCGACGCCAGATCATAGTAAACCGAGCAACGGCTGCCGGAATCCATGCCCGGCAGGGTGAGGGCTTTCTGGTACCAGCGCACGGCGGCTTCGGGCGCGCCTTTGTCCACCAGGCACTGCGCCAGCCAGGTGTAGGCCTGCACCGGCTGCGAGAAGGGATGGCCGCGGTCAATGGCGTGGCAGACTTTTTGCAGTTCGCCGATGGCTTCATCGAGCAGTCCCATTTCCTTGAACGCGATGCCCAGGTTGTAGTGGGTTTCCGGATCTTCTTCCGGCTCCGGAGCGCCGGCCGTTTCTTCCTGCAGCTCATTGAGGATGTCATTGAGCACGTTGGCGGATTCGGCGTCCTGCATGTCGCCGTTTTGCGCGACTGGTATGGCGCGTTCTGAAACTGAAGCCGCGGCGTGCGCACCCGGCGACGTGCTTTGCCAGCGGGCGGGCTGCTCCGGCTGGCCTTGCGGGCGCGGAACAAAATCCGCCAGATCGGATTGTTCCAGGTCGTGCAGGAAGTCGTTGAGAATGTCTTCGGTGGATTGCCCGGCCATCGCGGCCGAAGGCGGCGCGGCTTGAGGCGGCGGCATCTGCAACACCGGCGCTTTGGCCGCGGGCGGAGCCGGCGGCGGAACGGCGACTGGCGGAACTATTTCAGGCGGAATATCCAGGACCGCCGAATCGTCCGGCGACAGTTTCACCGGCACTTCTTTTAATTGCAGTTCATTCGCCGGCGCTTCGGGTTCATGGACCACGGCGTCTATCGGCGCCAGCTCCGGTTCAAAGTGAGGTTCTGCAAAATGTGGTTCGGCAAAGCCCGGTTCAGCAAAGCTTGGGGCGGGCGGAGCGCCGGCTGCGGCCCGGTTGCGTCCCGCAGCAACCTGGGACATGAGCTGGGTGACTTCCGGGGCGTCCGGCGCGAGCTCGGCCAGGTTGAGGACGGCGGTTTTGGCTTCGTCCCACATCTGTTGCGAGATGTAGAACTGAATTTCCTGGACTTTGTCTTCAATGGCGTAGAAGGTGCTGGATTTTCCGGCGGCGAACACCGGCTTCAGGTCGGGTTGCAGATCATGATCAGGCTCCGCATGCGGCGGCATGACCTCCAGCTCCGTGTGGAAGGAAACTGTCTCCGTTTCCTCGTGTTCCACGGAGAGCATGCTCTCCCATTCGTCGGACTGATCAGCTTCTTCCACGTCCGCATGCGCGTGCACGGGCGGCGCATGTTCGGTCGGCGTCGCGAAGTCAGCCACAACCGGCAACGCGGGCGGCGGGACGGGCGCCTCATGTACGGAAACCGGAGGCAACGATTCATGATCGGCGAGGAGAGGCTCAGCAACGTCAAACGAAAATTCCTGGATGGACGCGGCTTCGGCGCCGGCTTCAGGAGAACCCACAGCGGGCGAAGCAACCTCTGGCGCAACTCCGAGCTCTACGTGCGGAGCGGTCTCCACGTGCGCGTCCGGCGCGCGGCTCAATGGTATCTCCAGCGGCGAGAACCTTTCCGGTTCAGGCCTGACCGGCATGGGCGGAGGCGGTGGAGGTGGCGGCGGCGCGCTGCGCATCGGGACCACGGCGGCGGGTCCGGACGGCGCGCGGAGCGCGTACTTGCGGTGCGCTTCCAGATATTTTGCCGATTCCTTGCTGTGGCCAAGTTCCAGGTAAACGTCACTCAGCACCTGGCAGACGCGCGCGGCATCCGCGTAGCGTTCGGCGCGGGCATAAAGAGTGGCCAGGCGCTGGTTCACCGTGATGTCACGCGGGGCCAGCGGCAACACGGATTCCAGCGGCGCAATGGCCTTCATGGGAACGTTGTAAGAGACGAACAGCTCGGCGTCCGTCAACGCGGCTTCCAGGGCGCTTTCCACCGGCGGATCGTAATGCTGCTGCACCACCGCGGAATCCTGGTCCAGCTCTTCCACCATGAACGCCTGGGCGGCTTCCTCCGGCGTAAGGATGCGCGTGGCGGAATCTTCGCCCAGCTTGGCTTGCATCTGGCGGAAATTCTGGGTGTGCAGCGTGTTCTCCGGCTCCATCTCAGAGAGTTGCTGGTAGAGGTCGCGGGCCGCGGCGAACTCGCCCTTCTTCGCGCAGGCATTGGCTTGCAGCTCCAGGATCTCAGCGGTTTGCGACGTGTCTCCGGCCTTCTGCAACAGGCTCTGCATCAGGGCGAGGGACTGCGGATCGTCCTTGATGCGGGTCATCAGCGGATGCAAGGCGTCCTTGAGCATGCCCGGGCTGGCCTTGACCAGGCGGTCCGCGTACTTGTCATAGAGCTTGAGGGCGCTGTTCACGCGATTGTTGCTGGTGTACCACTGCGCCACGGCGGCCACGCCGCTCGCGTCGTTGTGCAAAGTGAGCAACTTTCCGGCGATGACTTCCATGCCCGCGGCGTCGCCCGATTGCTGTTTGATGCGGAGCAAAGTTTGCAGGCCGTCCGGACGCGAATCCAGGTCCGGCACCTGCTCCAGGTAGTGGACGGCGGAACGGTTGTCGCCGGAATTGGCGGCAATCATTCCCCGCAGCATCAGCGCGGCGGTGTTGGTGGGATCGAGGGTAAGGACTTTGCCCAGGGCTTCCTCGGCTGCGTCGTACGACCCGCGGGAATGGAGCGATTCCGCGGCGGAGAAATAGATGTTGCGCGCTTCTTCCTTTTTCCCCAGCTTCATGTACAGGTCGGCCAGCTTGGACTGGGTATGCACGTTCTCCGGGTCCAGCTCCAGGATTCTCTGGAAGACCCGCGCGGCCTGCGGATTGTCGCCCGCCTTGAGCAGATGGTCGGCCACCTGCATGAACTGCTGGCGAGCGTCGTTAAAGAGGCCCTGCTGGGTGTAAAGCTCGGCGAGCTTGGTGATGTTGTCCAGGTTCCCCGGACTGATCTTGGTCAGCTTTTTGTAAATCGCAATGGCTTTGACGGTGAAGCCGTTCTGCGCGTACTGGTCGGCGACGTTGCGGAAGTAGTGCGCAGCCTGTTCGTTGTGCCCCACCCGCGCGTAGAGATCGCCGATGGTGTTCAGCACCGTCAGGTCTTTTGGGTCTTCTTTGATGACCTTTTCGTATTCGGCAATGGCGTTCTGCAGCTTCCCCTGCTGGACAAACTTCTCCGCAGAGGCGAGCACCTTTGCCTTGTTGAAACCAAAACCGAGCGCCATAGTTTAGTCGCTTTGACCAAGAGCGCCTGTCGAGTGCCGGGGGAGACCACCAATAAGCGCGATTAGGGGCTAAAGTACCACAGAGAAACGGGTAAACCCAAGTCACATAGGTGAATCGTTAGTGCATGTCGGTTATTTACCTTAAAGGTTCGGCATTATCCCCTAAAACCCGCAAGCCAAAGGGAGCCTTACACATGATAGCGGAGATTGGGGCAGCGGTTTGCCTGCGGCGTGCTGTAGCGGCGAGATTCGCCGGGCAATTTGGCAATTTAACGATATTTGGCCCGGTTCCTGAACTCCCGCACCAGCAGCTCCAGGAATTGCTCGTCGCCCGCGGGACGCGACTCCGGCGGAATGTTCAGCCGCGCGCTGATCATTTCTGCGATCTGCCGCGCGTTTTGCCAGCGGACGTTGCCGGGAATATCCAGCCGGCGCGCCAGAAAAGTTTCAATCAGCTCGGCTTCCTGCAACGTGAGTTGCGCCGCCTGAGGAATGGCGAAGTCCATGCCGGCGGGAGTGTTGAAAAAAACCTGAGATTCGCGGTCAGAGCTCTCATGCACCACCAGCGTTCCGGCAACGTAGTCGCCCAGGCGGCGATGCTTTTCGTTCAGCAGCATGGTCACCACGCCCACTCCGTAAAATCCGGGCATGTAGTCAACAATCCGGACCAGGTTGCGGGCAATGGCCTCAAATGCGTTGATGGGCCGGCCGGAATCTTTGATCACGCGGATTCCCGCCCAGCGTTTTCCCGGCGTCTGCCCTTTCCACACGATTTCAAAGATCGCGTAGTAACCCCAGTAAATAGTGAAGATGCAAAGGATGAAGATGGCCGTGACCCACACCGGATACTTGGATCCAAAGATGGACGCGCCGCCGGAAAAGATCAGGAGCAGAATGAGCAAAACAACGAAGGCCACCACCTGGATCAAGGTATCCAGAAAGACCGCCATGAAGCGGCTGCCGACCCCGGCCAGCATGAACTCCAGATGCACTTGCTCCGGAGTATCAATGGTAAGCTTGTCCACGTATGATCTCCACGTACTGGCTGGAAAAGCGGCAAAGCCACTGGACCCGCCTGGAACGCCTGCTGGACCAGGGCGCCGGCCAGGGACTGAAGTCGCTGACCCGGCTGGAACTGCAGGAGCTTGGGTTACTTTACCGCCAGGCGGCTGCCGATCTTTCCACGCTGCGCGAAGATCCCAGCGGGAAATCCTATGCCCGCTCTTTGAATCTTCTCCTGGCGCGCGCCCACAATACCATCTATGCCGGACAAAAATCGAGCCCCTGGAGCATCGTCCGGTTCTATCGTTATACCTATCCGCAAATCTTCCGCCGCAATCTATACCTCATCAACACAGCGTTCTTGTTGTTTGTAGTTGGCGGGCTGGCGGGAATGTTGTTGTCCATTACCCAGCCGGAATTCATGCACCTGTTTCTGGGCCCGCGGATGATGGAGAGCATTGATCACCACAAAATGTGGACGGACTCAGTCGTCGCCGTGAAACCCCTGGCGTCGAGCGCCATCATGACCAACAACCTGGGCGTGTCTTTCTTTGCGTTTGCATTCGGCATCACTGCTGGCATCGGGACCGTCTACATGATGGTATTCAACGGCGTGTTGATCGGCGTGATTGGCGTCGCATGCTGGCTGGGAGGCATGAGTCTCTCCCTGTGGAGCTTTGTCGCGCCACACGGCGTGCTGGAACTGCCCGCCATCTTCATTGCCGGCGGCGCCGGACTGCGCATCGCCCAGGGCATGCTCTTCCCCGGCTGGCTGCCGCGTCGCGACTCGCTGGCTAAAGCCGGTGGCGAAGCCGTTCGTCTCCTGCTGGGCACGGTGCCGACGCTGATCGTCGCCGGGATGATTGAAGGCTTCTTCTCACCGTCAGCGTATCCGCCAGCGCTGAAGTTTGCTGTGGCGGGGATGGTAGGCGCGATTTTCTTTGGGTATCTGTTCTTTTGTGCGAGAGGCGGGGAGGAAAGCCGGGAGGCTCTCAGCACACCTTAATTCGCTCGAATAAGCGCGGGTATAATAAGAACGATGGCTGACCGCACAATTCACATTTCAGAGACGGAAGCTGCCACCAGTTTTGCGTCACTGTTGGCCCGGGTTCGCGCTGGCGCGGAAGTTGTGATTGAGCACAACGCTGAACCGGTGGCCGTGCTGCGCGCGACTGCTCCGCTACGCCGAACCATCTCCGCGTGTCTAGCTCTCCTGCCACAGGAATCCACTGGCACCATCGATGCCGATTTCGCGAAAGATGTGGAAGCCGCCATTGAAAGTCATCGCGAACCGATCGAGCCACCCGAATGGGAGTAATTCTCGACTCGACGGTCCTGGTCGCGAAAGAGCGCCAGGGCAACAGTGCACGACAGGCTCTGACTGCCGTTTCTTCCCACATTGGCGATACAGAAATTGCGATATCGGCGATAACCCTGTTGGAACTAGCTCATGGGGCGGCCCGCGCCAATACGCCGGAGCGAAAAGCGACGCGTCAACAGTTTATCGAGGATCTGTTGAAGGCAATCCCGGTTTATCCCGTCTCAGTGGCAATCGCTATCCGAGCGGGACAAATGGACGGGGAGAACCAAGCTCGCGGAGTCCGACTTCCACTCTCAGACCTGTTGATTGCTGTGACGGCGCTTGAAGCAGGGTACAGTGTGGCCACCGTTAATGTCCGTCATTTTCGTCTGATCCCGAACCTTGACGTAATCCAATTCTGACCTCAGTCTGCAGCGATTAACTAAATCAAATTCCTCTCCTTCACCTTCAAATACTGGTTTACCAGCGCCGTGGTCAGTTTGTTGGGAGAAATTTCCAGCGCCAGCGCGCCTTTGTTGCGCACGCGGCTGATCAGCGTTTCCCGTCGATGGACCAGTTCCTGGGCCGCCGCCACTTCGAACATTTCTTCGGAGTCTTGTGGATAGCGATTGGCCAGCGCCAGCAGGTCAGTCTGGGCGATCACCGAAAACAGCAGCAGGTGTTTGGACAAAACCCGCGACGCGCTCTCAATCACCTCCGGCGTCATGGAGGTGTCCGCCAAATCGGTGACCCAGATAATCAGCGAGCGCTGCTTCTGCATCTGCAGTAGCGCCGCCGCAGCGCGAAGATGGTCGGCTTCCGCGGGTTCTTCGTGGGCTGACGCCAGCGCTTCCAGGACCACGCGCATGTGGGAGAGGCCGCGTCCCAGAGGCACGCGCTGCTGTATGTTGCGGCCGTAAACCAGCACGCCGACGCGGTCGCCGGAGTAGAGCGCAATCTGCGCCAGCGACAGCGCGGCGTTCACCGCCAAGTCCAGTTTGCTCAGCTCGCCCACGCGCGCGCGCAGCAAGCGGCCGGCGTCCATCACCAGCCACACGGCCTGACTGCGTTCCACCTGGTAGAGCTTGGTCACGTGTTTGCCGCGGCGGGCGGTGGCCGTCCAGCAGATGTTGCGGAACTCGTCGCCCGGCTGGTATTCGCGCAGGCTTTCAAACTCGCGTCCCACGCCGCGCTGGCGGATCAGGCGTTTCTCCAGCTCAATCTGCCGCGCGCGCACCAGATACATGTTGTGGCGCTTGGCGTCTTCCAGGTCAGGATAGACGCGGATTTTCTGCGCCAGGTCGGCGCGCGCCCAGCGCTCGGCAAAACGCGCTCCGCTGCGATAGTTCAGGTACGCCGCGCCCAGCGCAACGTCGCCGCGCTCCAGCGGACGCACGGTGTACTTCGCCGACCCCGCTGACTGTGCGGCGACTTTGATCTCTACTTTCGGCGGGGCATTACGAAGTGACGGAGGCACGTCGTCCACGACGCGGCACTCCAGATAGGCGCGGCCAAAGTTCTGGACTTCCAGCTCTACGTCCACATCGTTGCTGAGCGAAGGCGGTCCGGCCCACGATCGCTGCACCAACAGTTGTTTCGGTTTAGGCAGACGCGCCAAGTCCACAGCCCAGGCCATCAGCGCGCACAGGTCCCACGCCGCCATCACCAGGAGGAACCGCTTGTCCCAGAACGCTGGCACGGCCCACAACACTCCCAGAATGACCACCAGGAAAAAGCGTGGTCCAAATCCCCAGGCCATCCGCCGGGTGCGGCGGGCCTGCACGATCAACGGCGGGGGCGCCAGCGCGGTTTCTCTGGGATTCGCCATTTACTTGGGCACCGCTACTGAGCCGATGATCTCCGCCAGCGCGCGGTCGCTGTCCAGGCCTTCCAGTTCGGCTTCCGGCTTCATCATCACGCGATGGCGCAACACCGGCATGGCCGCGGACTTCACGTCGTCCGGGATGAGATAGTCGCGGGCTTCCAGCGCCGCCATGGCCTTGGCCACCATCAACAGGCTGATGGCCG
Source organism: Terriglobia bacterium (assembly GCA_020072815.1). NCBI lineage: Bacteria > Pseudomonadati > Acidobacteriota > Terriglobia > Terriglobia bacterium. Next base: position 55,882 of record JAIQGE010000008.1, read on the forward strand.
CGCGCGGGCTTGCGCCCATGGCCAGCGCGGGCCAATCGCGCGTGCGCCGCACAATCTCCACGATGTACTGAAACAGCGCCGGCTGCACGGTGGTGTTCCGGACTTCCGCGCGGGCCTGGGCCAGCACGTCGGTGGGCAGCACCGCGATGTTGACGGCGTCCAAATTATGCGAATCAAAGCCCTGATGATGGTTCTGCAGGATGGTGACTTCCTGCGCGGCATCGGGATAGCCGATTTTGATCTTCAACAGGAAGCGGTCCAATTGCGCTTCCGGCAGAGGATAGGTGCCTTCAAACTCGATTGGGTTCTGCGTGGCGAACACGGTGAAAAACTCCGTGAGCTTGTGGGTAGCGCCGTCAATGGTGATCTGGCGTTCTTCCATGGCTTCCAGCAGCGCGGCCTGTGTGCGCGGAGGCATGCGGTTGATCTCGTCGGCCAGCAGCAGATCAGTGAACAGCGGCCCGCGGTGCAGCGAGAACACGCTGGTGGAAAGGTTCAGCACGTTGCTGCCGATAATGTCCGCCGGCATCAGGTCTGACGTGCATTGCACGCGCCGGAATTCCAACTCGAAAAGCCGGGCAAAGCATTTGATGACCAGCGTCTTGGCGATGCCGGGGACGCCTTCCAGCAGCGCGTGGCCGCCGCACAAAATGGTAAGCAGGCAGTGGTTGATCAGTTCTTCCTGCCCAACAATGACTTTGGCCAGTTCGGTTCGTCCGTGCGTGAGCACCCGGGACACGTTCTGCATGGGTGGTAGTCTCCTCAATTGTTCTTGCGCAACAAGTCATCTTCTGCAACAAACTTGAGCGCGATCATATGCCGGCTGAGTTCCTGCACTAATTCCAGCACGTCATCTTCCTTCAAATCGTAACGCCCCACCGTGCCTTCAACGCGGTGCAGGAGGTCAGCCAGCCCGGCGTCTTTGTAGCCGAGGCGGGTTTGAATGGCGGACGCCAGCGCGTCCACGGGAACGTCACTGGGCAACCCCAGCCGCCGTGTGGCGATGCTGCGAAAACGCGCGTAGGGCACTTCCAGCGCGGCGCTGGTAGCGCGCGCGCGGCGGTAAAGCCCGCCCAGCGTTTCGACAAACTCCAGCGGCGAAAGCCGCGATGTTTCCTGTGCTGGATGAATGGGTCCATTGCGCCGTGAATACGTCAGCAGCAGGGCCAGAAAAACAAACAGGCCCTGCAGCAGCCCGTACTTGATCGGAGTGGCCGCCACGTAGCTCCCCAGCGATCCGCGCGATCCGTGAAAGTATTCGTCCCAGAAAACATGCACGTGACCGGCTTCGCCCACAGAGTTCAAGAACAGCGCCATATTGCCGGAATTGCGGATGCCGGCGTTGGTCAGCGGCCCGGTTGCGCCCCACCACGTCACTTGGCCCTTGCCGTATTGATAGGACACCACGATGGGCCGGTCGCCGTCAGCATAATGGACCAGATAATTGGTGGATGAGTTCTTCCAATAGGCCGCGGGTGACATCTCCACCGCGCCGCCGCGCGTCAACGACGTCAGCAACTGGGGCTGATACTCCTTGCTTTTCAGCGATGGCAGAGGTTCATTTTCGACTTCTGCTTGCGGCAGGAACCTGCCCACCGTTGTGCCGGTGATTAGAATTTTGCCGCCGCGGCTCAAATATCCAACCAGAGCGTTCTTGTCTTCAGGGGTCGGTTCGCGAAAAGGAAAAGCCATCACCAGGACGGTCCCTGCGGCGTCTGGCCGCAAATCGCCGGGCGGATCATCCCAGCGTTCAGCGTTGTAGCCTGATTCCTGCAACAGGAGGAAAGCCGCTTTCGCGCCGCGCGACTGCGCCGAATACGAGCTGGGTACGCCAGACTCTTCTTCATTTCGGGGCGCCAGCGCCAAAGCAACGATGATGGGGAAAATGATGAGGCCGGCCCACATGAGCAAACGACGGTCGCTCTTGGCGATGTTCAGCGGCACCCGAGTCTCTCCAATTCGCTGAGAGTTTCCTGAAAATCGGGCTCGCCCGCCGGGCGATGGCCGTACCAGACCACCTCAAACTTGCGGGTTAGCGCGGCCAGCGGCGGATGCTGCGGCGTCCATGCGCCCAACAGCCGCAAATACTCGCGCGGTGTGCGAGCGCGATTCGGCTTCCACGCCCCGTTCTCTTCCAGAAAGGAAATCCCCGCCCAATACGCCAAGTGGATGGCATTGGCCCAGTCCTGTTGCTGGGCAAACGCGCGGGCCTCCGCCAGCCACGTGCGCCAGCCTTTGGCCGAAGGCGAAAATGGGATGATCTCCCGCGGCCCATCTTCTGGCGCCGGCCGCGCCAGGCGAAGGATGGTCCATATCAGCAACGTGCCCAGGGCCGCGGCGGCCAGACCATAAACGATGACCTGCAACACCGTCCACGTAGCCTGACCGGGTGTACGCATGCGGCCCAAGAGCCGCCCCAACCAGCGCAGCACTCGGTCCACCCAAAGGTCAAACGCGCTTGGGCCGTGGACGCGGCTGAATTCCTTCCGCGCCAGGATCGTGTCCAGTTTTTTGCGCGCCGCGCTGGAGTCACCCGGCTGGTCATAGGCTTCCGCCTCCGTCCCCAGCGCATGGACGTAGCCGCGGAGGTGCAGCAACAAGGCCGGCCGGCGCGTGGCGTCTCCACTGGAGAAAGCTGCCAGATCGTTCTTCAAGGCGCGATATCTGACTTCCACCTCGCCTCGGCTGGTGGCAACTTTCACGTTGTCAGGCAGAGCAGTTTGGATTCCGGCCGCAGCTTCCGGAAGTTTTTCCAGCGACTCAATCTTGTTTTCCAGTTCGCTGAGCTGGGCGCGATATTCGTTCATGGAGATGGTCTTGGCTGAGTCCGCCCGGGCCGGGCAAAGAAGAACGCAGACAGCCAGGAGAACGGTGATCCGTGCAGCGCGGTGTTTCATCCGATCAGAGGCGGTGCGGGGTTGGGCGGTAGAGGAGCCTGTTGGCCTAGGGTTTCCATCATGAATTGCAGATCAAAAGCTTCTTTGCGCACACGCTGGTCAAAGTAGATCAGAGACCCTGCTACCGTTGCAATCGGGTAGGCAATGGTGCTGGCAATGAAGTCGCCTACATACTTCACGGCGAGGAGCGGAATCACCAGACCATCACCCTTCCTGGACGCGAAAACAACCATTCCAATCAGATAGGGGACAAGAGAAAGGGCCGCAGACAGCGCGATGCTGAGGACGAACGCCAGCACAAAGATCAGGATAATACGCCAGAACGTGCCTTCGGTCAGCCGGAAGCTGCGCTGAAGAGAATCAATGACCCCCAGCTTCTCCACCACGCACGCGGCAATCGCCAGAGAGAATTTCGCGTAGATGAAGAGCATGGCTGCCAGCGTGGCTCCTCCGAGAAGGACAGCCAGCGAAACCTCGCCGATCCGCGCGCCCACGCCTCCGCCGGTTGAACCTGAAACCCCGATGACGATCATAACCGCGCCAAAACCAAGCCCACCCACCACTCCGCCGGCGAGGCCCGTCAGGACTTCGATGCCCAGGATCCGCCAGAACGCGCCCTTGATGAACGCAAAAGATTGCCGAATCGTTGTCGCGTAGCCCAGGTGAAGGCACCACACGGCGAACACGGAAGCGCCCGATGTAAACGCATATCCCACCAGCCAAAGGACTGACAACACAAGGACAATGCCGACAAACGTGACCTCAAGGCCAACCACCGCAGCGGGCCCCACCCGGCCGATCGCCGAAAGGCCCAGCGTCACAAACAACAGTTGTCCAATCAGGAGACATGCTGGCGGCAGGATGGCAATGCCCGCAAATAAGATGAAGTTCTTGCGGTAGAGACTAAAGGTCCTATCCAGTACCTGGGAAAGACTAAGCGGGCGAAGAGTGTAGTCCATCATAGGTCGGGCCAAACCATCTTGGGCTAAATCAGCTTTGGGCTGAATCAGGCGCGCATAGTATCACAGAAAAGTCGCCAACTAACTAAGCTTCACTGCGGGATGGTAGCGGCGGGGGCTGGCGGCGGCGCCTGCGGAGGTGGCGGCTGTGGCAGGTCAGCACTGGGGATTGATTGCATCATCCATTGCAGATCAAAGGCCTCCTTGCGCACGCGCTGGTCATAGTAGATCAAAGCCACCGCAATGGCGGCAATCGGGTTGGCCAGGGCGCCGGCAATGAAGCCTCCAATCTCCTGCAAAAGAACGCCCGCCAGGAACGACTTGCCATGCATTGCCAGAGCATAGACTTGGCCCGGTACAGCAAACACGAAGCCGAGGGCAAAACCAAGTACCCACGCCAACAGGTACACCAGCATGAGACGTCCGGCCGAGCCCTTGGTCAGAGACCAACTGCGCGACAGGGCTGATCCAACGGGCAGCCGTTCCAGCATGCAAGCGGGCACCGCCAGGGAGAACCTGACGTAAAAGAGGAAAGCGACAAAAATTGCGGCCCCAAACAGGCAGATGGCCACGATCACTCCGGCAATGGCCGCGCCCGTGGCAGCGCCGCCCGCGCCGGAGAGTATCTTGAGGGACCCGGCAAACACTGCCACCACAACAATGGCAATAATTTCACCCCCGATGATCACCACCATGAGCATCAAGAAAACGAGGATGACAATGCCCAGAATCCTCCAAAAACGGGAGAGTACTTGCTTGTAGGCCCCGCCAATGGTTACTTCCTCTCCCAGGTGCAGCTTCGCCACGCCGTACACGGTAGCTCCTCCGGTGAGCGCCTGGCCGATGAAATAGACCACAAAATAACAACCCAAAAACCCAAACAATACGGGAAAAAGAGCGAATGGGTTCGCGGCTTCATTCCCGCGTGGAGGCCAGCCCAGAGGCACAAAGGCCAGCTGGACCGCCAACAACAGGGCCGGCAGAAGGACCCCAATTCCCACCAGCAGCGCAAAATGCCGTCGATAGAGTTGGAATGTCCGGTCCAGCACTTGTGAGGTGCTCATAGGACGCAACGCGGTTTCCATCGAATCGAACCTCCAGGGGCCTGCGCGTCGCATGGTAGCACAGAAAATTTCTTCTCCGTCTGGGACCTTTTTCTCGTCCGGCGGTAGCAGAGTATCTATAGCTGCCCATAGTTGCCGGTTGCTGGCCAACCCAATAAGCGCGGCATGATAGCGCGCACCAGGTCATCAATCTATCCAGGATTCCCTTTGCTTTCTTGGTCCCGTTGCCGGTGTGCTTCAGTTTTCGCGCAGAAAATATTTCTGTTAGCATTGCCAGCTTGTTACGGATTGAAAAGAGGTGCAGTCATGAAGAATGCTTTCGTCTTTGCCATGGTCTGTGCGCTGGCGTCTTTCGCCGCGGGGCAGGAAAAGAAGAACGTACAAGTCCCCGCCGTCACGCGCGTGGTCCGTTGCGGCGCGCTGATCCAGCCCGATGGCGCACAGGTGCAGCACAACGTGCTCATCACGATTCAGGGCGAGCGCATCAAGGAAGTCAAAGAAGGCGGCGTGGCGTCCGCCGGAGTTCCGGTGATTGACCTCTCTGACCACACCTGCCTGCCGGGAATGATTGACGCGCACACTCACACCTTGCTGCAAGGCGACATCACCGCCGAAGATTACGACGTGCAGTTGCTGAAGCAAACGTCAGCCTATCGCGCGATCCTGGGTACGCGTTCGGTGAAGCGCGCCTTGGAATACGGCTTTACCACCATCCGTGATCTGGAGACCGAAGGCGCGGGCTACGCCGACGTGGACCTGAAGAAAGCCATCAACAACGGCGTGATTCCCGGCCCGCGCATGAAAGTGGTCACGCGCGCCATGGACGTGACCGGCGCGTATCCGCTGCTGGGTTATTCCCCGGAAGTCCCGGTGCCGCACGGCGTGCAGGTAGTGGACGGGCCGGACAACGCGCGCAAGGCCGTCCGCGAGCAGATCAGCTACGGCGCTGACTGGATCAAGATTTACTCCGACCGCAGTTACTTCCTGCGTCCTGACGGCGTGCTGGACGACATACCCACCTTCACCATGGACGAGCTGCGGGCCATTGTGGATGAGACGCATCGCCAGCGGCACAAGGTGGCGTCGCACGCCATGGCGCTCAACGGCGTCCACAATTCGGTGGAAGCCGGCGTGGATTCCATTGAACACGGCAACTACATCGCTGACGCCGACCTGAAAACCATGGCGCAAAAAGGCATCTATTACGTTCCCACCATTTATGTGGGCGAGTATGTGGCGCAGGGCCGCGCCGACGCCGGAGCCAAGGTCTGGCTGGAGATGATCAAGGTCCATGCTGACACCTTTACTCGCGCGCTTCATGCCGGCGTGAAGATTGCCTTCGGAACAGACGTAGGCGGTTTCGATTGGGGCATCAATCCGGCGGTGGAGTTCCCGTACATGGTCAAGTACGGCATGACTCCGGCCCAGGCCATCCGCTCAGCGACGATGACAGCCGCGGAGCTGCTGGACATGCAGAATGACGTGGGCAGCATCGCGCCCGGCAAGTTCGCCGACCTGGTGGCCGTGAAGGGCGACCCCCTGGCGGACATTACTCTGCTGCAGAAAGTGGACTTCGTCATGAAAGGCGGCGAGGTTTACAAGTCTTTCATGCATTAAGGCTCGGGCATTGAGTCTTGGGCGCGTTGAGCTTGTGCGCATTGAAGCAAAAATTTAACCGGCAAAAGGCGCAACTTCTTGACCATGGCGCGAATCTATTACGTGAATGCTGCTGCTATGGACCATTGTCGCGCTGGGCTGGCTGGCGATTGCGTTATTGGCAGCCGCGCTGTTTCGCCTGGCATCTTACGCTGATAAGAAAGTGCGCCGTGACCGGGCCAAGGGCAGCGTTCAGCGCATCGTCATCACAAACAGGGGCGCGGAGTCTCGCCACAGACCGGCCGCATAAATACTGAAAACCAAGCATCTTCTTTACCGCGCATTTCTTGCGCGGCGCATTTCAATTTCTCGTTCATATCCGTTCAAGGAAAACCGCTGGCGACGCTGGGCGCTTTCTTGCCGCCCAGCGTCACCAGAAATTATTTCCTCTCAAGCAGCGGCACGGGACAAAAGCAAATCCTGGATAAAACAAACACGATAATCGGGATCAATGTATGTTGGCGCATTTCGTCGTCTGCTCAAGGTTGAGGGTTGTTGTTTGCGCCCGGCACTTGGCGCGCTGGCAATCAGAAGCGCAACACCACGCCTCCGCCGGCGAACAGGTTGTGGCGAACTTTGATTCCGATGGTGTTCAGGTTAGGGACGCCGGTGTAGAAGTCGCGTACTTCCACGCGAAAGGCCACCGGCAGCAGCGGAGGATGAAAGTCCGCTCCGGCGCCGCCCTGCACGGCGCTCTTGGTGGAGCCCTTCACCGTGGTAGTCGCCCCGCCCACTGTGGTGCTGCTGGGATTGAAGTGGACCAGGCCTCCGCCCGCGGAGATCCATGGACTGAAGACGGACTTGGACGCAATCTTCAGCCGCAGCGCCGGAGTGAAGAAGATGGAACTGTAGCTCTTCACCGCGGTCAGGTTGCTGGTGGTGAGATCGGTGGACGGAGTCGCCACCAGGGGAAATTCCAGGTGCAACGCCGCTGCGGAAACGTCCGCCAGTTCCGTGGCGTAGTTGGCTTCAAAGGCGAAGGTCTTGGAGAACGTGGTTTGGTTGGTGGTGGCCCCAACGGAAGGCGTGATTTTTCCTCCCGCTGAAAACGCCAGTTCGTTTTTCTGCGCAAGACTGCTGGCGCACAGGGCCAGCAGAAAGGTAGACAAGCAAAGGATTTTCCTCATTGACACACTCCCTCTTGTCCGGCTTAGACGCAGCCGGCATTTCTGAGGATGTTTCAAACTGTTGACTCGAAAGGACATGTCCGGACCAAGCGCGGCTGTTGCCCCTCCAGGACTTGCCTGTGAGGAATGGAATGGCCCATCCAAACTCGCAAGCGGTTTGGAGCGAAGGGACAGCTAAGGGAAGAGTCTCTTGGTCGTCGTCGATACAACCATGCAGCCAATCTTCGCGACGGCGAGGCCGGCTTGCGCGCCGAGCCGAGCCGCGTCAGATGCTTGAGAATGTCTGCCCCATCCAAACTCGCAAGCGGTTTGGAGCGAAGCGACAACTAAGGAAGATTCACTTGGTCGTAAGAATCCAAGACGGAGAAACCACTTCAGCAAAAGGAGAGTTGGTGATGGCGGTCAGCGTGCCGTCCGTGCCGTTGATGGTAAAAACAGCCACGCTCCTGGCGTTCACGTTGGAGACGAAGAGGAACGTGTTGGTGAAATCCACGGTCAGGAACCCTGGCTGGGCGGAATTGGTGATACCGGCGGCCTTGGTGCTGAACGGAGATCCCACATCTTCCGTGAGCACGCCGGCCTTGATGGTGTAGGCGGAAACATTGTCAGAGTCGCGATTGGACGCGTAGAGGAATTGTCCACTGGGGTCCACCGTCACCGCTACGGGAGTTGTGCCGGTGGCCACCGGCGAACCAACGGGAGAGAGAACGCCGGTGTTAGCGGCAACCGAAAAGCTCACCACTTTGTTGTTCACCGCATCAACCGCAAAAAGAAATTGCCCTTTGGGGTCCATGGCTATTCCCATCACGTTGGCCCCTGCGCCCGCCGAGACTGGCGCGCCTATGGAAGTAAGGGCGCCGCCGGCCCCAATGGTAAAGCCGGAAACCGTGGACAATGTGCCGTTGGCCACATACAGCGCGGGCGAAGTCGGAGACACCACCAGAAATTGCGGATTCGCCAGTGTGGGAAACGGCGAACCGGCAATTTGCGTGAGCAGACCGCGCGCGGGGTCAATGCTGAAAACGGAAATGCTGGCCGCCACCGTGGCCGACCCCTGATTGAGCACGAAGAGGAATTGTCCGGTGGAGTCTATTCCCACGCCAATGGGAGCCGTGCCCACCGGCGAAGGCGCCACGGCTGTACCCACCGGCGTAAGCACCCCGGTCGTGCGGTCAAGGTTGAACCCGGAGACCGTGTTGGAGGTCAGGTTGGCTACATAGATAAAGTCCTTGGTGGGATGAAGCACCATGGCTACCGGACGCGGGTTGGTGGCGAAGTTGGAAAGCGGGAGCGCCGAAAGTTCTCCGTCGCCAAGCATATTGAGACCAATAATGTTGTTCGACCCCTGGCCCACCATGTAGAGCAGCCCGATTTTGGCCGGCCCGCTGGAGCCGCCGCAACCTACCACCGCAACCGCGGCCATCACCAGCAATAAGAAAAGAATAAGTGCCTTCGTTTTCATGATGCCTCTTCTTGAGTAAGAGAACTTGCAGCACGCCACATCCCTGGAACGCTCGCGGACCCTGGGACTTGCCTGGAAATGCATGATTAGCTGCAGAACAGTCTAGCCGTTTACCCGCATTCTGGCCAAATGGGAAGGCCGGGACTGCTTGCGCGTTACATGCGGAAAGCGACCAGGATGGCGCCCTCCACCTCCACCGGATCGCCGTTCAGCAGAAATGGTTTGTACTTCCACTCTTTGACAGCGTCCATAGCCGCTTGCGCCAGGATAGGATGGCCCGAAACCAGCCTTAGGTTGTGCACATTGCCCTCTTTATCTATAGTGACGAGCATCCGCACGTCCCCCTGAATGTGCGCAACCCGGGCCATCGGCGGATACTTGGGCTCCACCTTCTGGAGGATCATGCCTTCCAGGACTCCCGGGGCAATGCGCAGCCGTTTGACCTGCGGCGCTGCCGCGCCTGGTTCGTTCGAAGGCAATGGCGTTTCTGACGGCTGCGGCGCCAGCTGCGAAGATACAAGTTTGAATCTGACCACCACCCGGGTTTCTACTTCAACGGCCTCGCCATTGAGGAGATACGGTCGGTATTCCCACTGCTTCACCGCCTTGATGGCGGCTGCGCGCAGGCGCGGGTCTTCGGTTACGGCTGGGTCAGGCGGCAGACCTTCGCGCGACACGGGCGCGACCTCAACCACCTTGCCTTGCTTATCCACGATGACGCGCAGAACTATGTCGCCCGCCACATGCTCGGCGCGCGCCCCTTCCGGATACTCCGGCTCAGCGCGATGCGTCAGCAGTCCCTCGGAAACTCCCAGCGAGACACGCAGACGCTGCGGCTTTGGGGCTTCGCTCTGTTGTTGCAGCGCGCTCAGATGCCAAGGCGACAATAAGGCGGTAGCGATGGCCAATAAACACAGGATTTTCATAGCGTCCAAAAGCTTGCAGCAAAGCCTTCTAGGTGTCAATTGCGCCCCCGGGCCGGGGGCTTTCTGGTAGCATTTTGGGCATGAAACGCCTACTGATCATCGCTGGTATTGTGGTGGGAGTGCTGTTGCTGGCAGCCTTGTTGGTGCCGCTCTTCGTGAACGTGGATACCTTCCGTCCGCAGCTGGAACAAACGCTTTCCGCGGGGCTGAACCGCCCGGTGCACATCGGGAAGCTGGAGGCTTCCATCTTCAGCGGTGGAGCCGCGGCCAACGACATTTCGATCAGCGACGATCCTGCGTTCAGCAAGTCGCCATTCCTGCAGGCGTCCTCCGTCAAGATCGGGCTGCATCTGATGCCGCTGATCTTCTCCAAAAAGCTGGAAGTGACGTCCGTATCGGTGGTGAAGCCGGAGATCGTCCTGCTCAAGAACGCCGCCGGCAAGTGGAACTACTCCACAGTAGGAAGTTCCAAGCCCAGCGCACAGCCCACGCCGACAACCTCTGCTTCCATGGATATCTCGGTGGAGAAATTTGAAATCGTGGACGGCAAAATGCGCGTGGGCCACGCAGGAGGACAAGCCAAGGAAAGCGTGTACGAGAACGTGAACCTGGTAGCCAAGAGCATCTCGCTCTCGAGCGCCATGCCATTCACCTTTAGCGCCAACACGCCCGGCGGAGGCGCGCTCAAGCTGGAAGGCCAGGCCGGCCCGGTGAACCAAAGCGACGCAAGCCGCACGCCGCTGGACGCGCAGATCAAGCTGGAACACGCGGACCTGGCAGCCACCGGATTCATTGATCCCAGCTCCGGCCTGGGCGGGATTTTGGATTTTGAAACCAAGCTGAAGTCCGACGGCCGCAAGCTGCATTCTGAAGGCAAGGCCAAGGCCGAGAAACTCAAAGTGGTACCGGGCAGCTCTCCCGCACAGGGCGCCGTGAGTCTGGACTACAGTTCCGATTTCGGGCTGGATTCAGAAACCGGGACGCTCAACGCCAACGTTCACAGCGGCAACAGCACCGCCAACGCCAGCGGCAGCCTGGACGCGCACGGCGCCGATACCCTGGCCCATTTGAAGATCCACGGCAAAGACATGGCGGTGAATGATCTGGTCGGGCTGCTGCCGGCCTTCGGCGTGGTGCTGCCCTCCGGCTCTTCGCTGAAAGGCGGGGTCCTCAACATGGACTTTAACGCGGAAGGGCCGCTGGACCGGCTGGTGATTACCGGCCCCTTGCGCATTACCGGAACCACCCTGACCGGCTACAACCTGAGCCAGAAATTGGGCGCGATCGCCTCCTTTACCGGCATCAAGTCCAGCAACGAGACTCTGATCCAGACGTTCAGCTCCGGGCTTCGCGTAGCTCCGGAAGGCATTCGCTCCGACAACCTGCTGCTGGATGTGCCTTCCATCGGAACGCTCACTGGCGACGGGACGATTGGCGCCAACAAGTCGCTGAATTTCAAGATGCGGCTCAAAGTATCCACCAGCGCCGGGGGCGTTATGGGGGCTGTGGGCGGACTTACTTCCGTGGCGTCGGCTAACGGTATCCCGTTCACCGTTTCAGGCGACACCACCAATCCGGTCTTCAAGCCTGCGCTGGGCGATGAACTCAAAGGCCTCAAGGGCAACCTGTTGGGCGGCGGCGCCAAGGGCGTGAAAGAGCAGCAACAGCAGGTGAAGGACGTGTTTGGCGGGTTCCTGGGTAAGAAGAAGCCGGATGCGTCACCCACACCCAAGAAATAAGGACATTAAGGAATCCCGTGCGGGGGACGCTGCGCTGCTACAATAAAGTGCATAAATCCACTTTTCCAGCGTTCGTCAGGAAGTTGCCATCATGAAGAAGTTGACTCTTAGTTTGGGAGTTTTAGCGCTGTTCGCCGTGGTCCTGCGGGCGGACAACATCGTGGACGAGATCATCGCCCGCGTGAATGACTCCATCATCACCCAGGCCGACTACAAAAAAGCCCAGAGCCAGTCCATGGAAGAGCTGAAACAGCAGTTCCCCGGCGACTGGCAAACCCGCTGGAGCCAGCAGCAGAAAGACCTGTTGCGCGAGCTGATTGACCGGCAGGTCCTGCTGGAACGCGGCAAAGAGATGGGCGTGACCGGCGAAACCGAAGTGGTCAAGCGGCTGAACGCCATGCGCCAGCAGATGAACCTGCCGGACATGGATTCCCTGGAGAGAGAAGCCCGCAAACAAGGCGTCTCCTTTGAGGATTTGAAGGAAGACATCCGCACCCGCGTGGTGACCGAACAAGTGATCGGCCAGGAAGTGGGCTCTCACCTTTCCATTACCAAGCAAGACATCCAGGACTTCTACGACAAACACCAGAAAGAGCTGCAGGGCGAGGAAGAAGTCAGCTTGAGTGAAATCCTGGTGGCCACCCAGGTCACTAAGCCTGAAGGCGGAGAGCAGAAAGACGCCCAGGGCAAACCTGTGCCGGACAAGCCTCTGCCGGAAGACCCGGCGCTGGTGGCCCAGGCGGAAGCCAAAGCCAACCAGATCCTGCAAATGCTCCGTGGCGGAGCGAAATTTGAGGACCTGGCCAAGCAATACTCGAATGGCACCACCGCGGCGCAGGGTGGTCCGCTGGGCAACTTCAAGCGCGGCGAACTGGCCAAAGATTTTGAAGACAAGACCTTCTCCCTCAAGCCCGGTGAATTTACTGATCTGGTCCGGACCAAGCAAGGCTTCCTCATCATGAAGGTCAACAGCCATCGTTCCGCCGGCGTGCCGCCGTTGAAGGAAATTGAAGAGAGAATCCGCCAGGCCATCTACTCGCAGAAACTGGAGCCTGCGGCGCGCACGTACCTGACCAAGCTGCGGGAGAAGTACTACATTGACGTGAAGACCGGATACGTTGACACCGGCGCCACCGCCAATCCCAACCGGCCCATCATGATGGCCGCGGCCGGCGATCCCGCCACGCGCCAGGGCAAATCAGGGCTGAAAAAAAAGAAGAAGTTCCTGCTGTTCTAGGAAAACAAACTCCTCTCGTCTCAGCGAATGCGATGATTGTCGCCGGACATCGCTCGCTTGGCTTCTGTGCCACGACAGGCTCTCGCAGATGCCGGACTGATGTACGTCCCTTTCGCGCTTGCATTCGCTGCTGGTGCATCTACAATATTCTGCCTATGAAACGAGCCTTGATCGCAGTGTTCCTGCTTCTGTCTCTTTGCGCCCTGGCGCAGCAACCTTCGGCGACGGTGGAGATCACCGCTGAGCCCCACCACCATCTGGTTATCGAAAACCTGTTTGTGCACGCCTACGCCGTGAATGTTGCTCCCAAGGAGACGTCCCTGATGCACCATCACGGGCGCGACTACCTTTCCATCTCGCTGGGCGACGCTGAGATCATCAACGCCAAAGAAGGCGCCGCGCCGGTGAACGCCAAATTCAAAGATGGCGACGTGCGTTTCACGCCGGCAGGCCTGGTCCATGCCGTCACCAATACCGCCGACCAGCCGTTTCGCAACGCCACCATTGAACTGATGCAGCCCACCACCAACCAGCATGCCTGCACCGAGGGGTGCTCGGTCCCGGTCCCGTGTGACGCGGCAGACAAAACCAAGTGCACCATGGTGACCAAGGCTTTCCAGTCAGACCAGTGGTCGGTCACCATCGTGACCATGCCGGCAGGGGCCAGTTACGCCCAGCACACGCACCTGGCAAATTATCTGGTGTTCTCCCTGAGCGACGGCGACGTGAAGGTCCGCGTCCAGGACGGTCCGGAAACCGCGGTCCACTACAAGCGTGGCGACCTCATCTGGAACAATCCGACGGTCCACAGCTTGAGCAACACGGGCGCCAGTACAGTGCGAGCGGCAGTGTTGGAGTTCCGCGGTCGACCCGCCGGTGAAGGCTCCGAGTCCATGGGGCCGGACACCAAGCCCAAGCCGCACGACCACCACTAGAACAGGCCGCAGCGCTCTGGCTGCTCCACATAATCGCCAATGACGGCGGATTCGAGCTAAATCGATCCGCCGGATTCGGCCTTTATGTCTTTTCAAGCGTGCTTTTGCTTTTAGGCTTGCTCTTCTTCAGGCTTGCCGGGCATAGCATTTTGTTTCTACAATATTTCATATATGCGAAAAACAGGGATCACGGTGCTGCTGGTATCGGCCCTTGCCGTCTGCGCGCAGCAGCCGCCAGTCGAGGTGGAGATCACCTCTGAACCCAGCCATCACCAGGTCTTGCAGAACGAATATGTTCGTGTTTTTGACGTGACTGTCTCGCCCAAAGCGACCACGCTGGTGCATATCCATCACAGCGACTACCTGTTCGTCACCCTGGGAGACGCCGACCTAATCAACGCCCGCACCGGCGCGAGCCCAGCGCCGTTGAAGCTTAAGGATGGTGAAACGCGTTTCACACCCGGTAACTTTTCTCACGCGGCCATCAACCTGAGCGAACGTCCTTTTCACAACCTGACCATTGAATTGCTGAAGCCGTCCACGGGCGTCAAGAATTGCACGGAAGCGTGCGCCATGCCTGTCGCGTGGTGCGCCGCAGCACCGGGCAAAGTCTGCCCCACCATCGAGCGGCGAATCTCGTCCGACCAATGGACGGTCATGTTCGTGACCATGCCGCCCGCCGCCGCCTTCGATAAGCACACCCACACCAAGCCTCACCTGGTGATCGCGGTATCTGATCTGGACTTGACGCAGCAGGTTGGAGAGGAAACCAGGCACACCAAAGTCCCAGCGGGCGGCTACGCCTGGGTCCCCGCCGGACTGACGCATACTTTGGTCAACAGCAGCACGACGACCGCGCGGTACGTCGCCATAGATTTCAACCCGGAGCAGAAATGACGGCGCCTGAAACCACTCTGCTGCCGGACTCTCCCCAGGCGCAGGCCTACAACCACACCAAGCGCTGGCTGGAAATCGGCGATCTCGCGCTGAGCTTTGGCTTTCTCATCGTGCTGCTGGCCACCGGATGGACCAACTCGCTGCGCGACGCGGCTTCCCGCCTGGGTGGTGAGTATTACGTGGTACGCCTGTTCTTTTATGTTCTGCTGCTCAGCATCCTGAGCAAGCTGCTGGGCCTGGCGCTGGATTTTTACAGCTTCCGCCTGGAGCATCGCTTCAACTTGTCAAACCAGGGCTTTGCTTCCTGGGTGCGCGACCAGATCAAGGGCTGGATTCTGGGCTTGGTGATCACCACCATGCTGGCGGAAATCGTGTACGCGCTGATTCGCGTCTCTCCGGAGAATTGGTGGTTCCTGGCCTGGCTGATTTTCATGGCCTTGTTCATCTTCTTTTACCAGGTGGCGCCGGTCCTGCTGTTCCCGCTGTTTTACAAGTTCGTTCCCCTGCAGAACGAAGAGCTCAAGGCCCGCCTGACGCGCCTGGGGGAACGCGCCGGAACGCGCGTCCGCGGCGTGTACGAGTGGAAACTCTCGGAGAAGAGCAAGAAAGCCAACGCGCTGATCGCCGGCCTGGGCAACACCCGCCGCATCATGCTGGCTGACACCCTGCTGCAGGATTACGACAACGATGAAATCGAAGCTGTGCTGGCGCATGAACTTGGCCACCAGGTCCACTCGCATATTTTGAAAGGCATCATCGTAGAAGCTCTGGTGACCCTGGCCGGGTTCTGGGCGGCAAGCGTGGTCCTGGAATATGCCATAGACCGCCAGCACATGTTCCTTTTCTTGACCGACTTTGCCAACCTGCCGCTCATGGTGCTGGTGTCCAGCCTGCTTTCGCTGATTCTGATGCCGGCGCTGAACGCCTACTCGCGTTTCACTGAGCGCCAGGCTGACATTTACTGCTGGAAGTCAGTCCCCAGCATTACCCCCTACATTACCGCCATGGAGAAGCTGAACAAACAGAACCTGAGTGAGAGCCATCCATCGCGACTGGTGGAGATACTCTTTCATTCCCATCCACCCATCGCCAAGCGGATCGCGGCGGCCCAGGAGTGGGCCAGGAAACACCGGCCCAGTCTAGCCACGTAGCCGCTTCTTCGTTTCAATAAACAACTTCAAAAACCCACACCGCCAACGTTGCCCCAGGGCGCGACTTGCGGTGTCTAAAGCAAGTAACATTGAGGGACTAGGGAAGTTGAAGGCCCGGCTGTGATCGAACAAATTCGCAAATACGTGAGCGAAAAGCGGCTGCTCCAGCCCGGAGACCGGGTGGCCGTGGCGGTGTCCGGCGGGGCCGATTCCGTCGCCCTTCTGCGCGCGCTGCTGGAGTTGCAGCATGAGTTGGGCCTGGTGCTCTCCGTCGCGCACTTTCACCACGGGATTCGCGGCGCGGAAGCCGATGCCGACCAGCAATTTGTGAGCGCGCTGGCCGACAAGTTCGGACTGGCCTTGCACGCGGGCTCGGGTGACGCTCCAGCCTTTGCGCGCGAACAAAAAGTCAGCCTGGAGACCGCCGCGCGCGAACTTCGCCACCAATGGTTCGCTCAACTGGTGCGCGCAGGCCACGCGGACAAGATCGCCACCGCGCACACGCTGGACGATCAGGCGGAGACCGTCCTGATGCGGATTGTGCGTGGCGCCGGCCCACGCGGGCTGGCGGGGATCGCGCCGTGGCAGCAGGAAAAGCACCTGGTCCGGCCGTTGCTCGAAATCAGCCGCCGCGAAGTTGAGGCCTATTTGAAGGCGATTGGCCAGCCGTGGCGCGAAGACGCAACCAACGCGGACCTGGCGCATACTCGCAATCGCGTGCGCCGGCTGCTGCTGCCCATGCTGGAGAAGGAATTCAATCCGGCCATCCGCCAAACGCTGGCCGATCTGGCGGAGCTGGCCCGCGGTGAGGCCGGCTATTGGGACGGTTTGTTACCAGGGTTATTGCCTCGGCTGGTTCATGAAGGCAAGCCCAGCCGCAGTGGCCGGTCATCGAGCGGAACGGCGGCCCAGACTTTAGCGGTGGACTTGGCCGCGCTCCAGCAATTGCCCGTGGCTGTGCAGCGGCAGGTGCTGCAGAGGACCGCGGAAAAACTCGGCGGGACAGTTGAATTCAAGCATGTCGAAGAGCTGATCGCCATGGTGCGCGACCAGCGTCGAGGCAAGCCCGTGGCCTTGCCCGGAGGGCTGGAAGCGGTATGCACCTTCCGCGAACTTCAGATCGGCCGCAGGCGCGATACGGGAAGCGGCGGTTACCAGTACGCTCTGGAAGTCCCTGGCCAAGTGAGCGTCCCGGAGCTGGGTTCAACGTTGCGCGCGCGGGTAATAACCCACGGGAGCCCTGCAAATTCGGGATATAATCCAGACTTGTTGCTGGATCGTGCCTTGCTCGCACCAGGATTGACTGTCAGAAACTGGCAAGCTGGAGACCGTTTTTTCCCGGCACATACCGGCTCCCCCAAGAAAGTAAAAGAATTGCTGCAAAGCGGACGGCTGGGCCAAACGCTGACCCAGGCTGAACGCAAGACGTGGCCGGTGGTTGAGAGCGCCGGACAGATCGTCTGGATGAAAGGGTTCGCCGTGCCGGAGGCCTTTGCCCATCATGCGGGAGAGGCCGTCCTGATCGAAGAAATCCATATGAACGCTGGGACAAACGATGAGCCATAGCCTCGCACAGCAGTACCCACGCGTAATTTTGTCAGCCGAGCAGATTCAGAAACGCGTACAGGAGATGGCCCGCCAGATCGCCCGGGACTTTGAGGGAAAAACCATCCACATGGTGGCGGTCATGGAAAACGGCTTCATCTTCATGGCTGACCTGGTGCGCGAACTTGACCTCCCTGTGGTTTGTCAGTTTGTGACCGGCCAATTCAAGGAATCCGGGCCGTCCGCCGCGGAGATCTTCTACAGCCCGGAGGTGGACGTTCACGGCCAGCACGTGCTCCTGGTGGAAGGGGTGATCCAGTCGGGTCATACCAGTGACTTTCTCATGCGCAACCTCGCGGCCCGCGGCGCCAGCAGCGTGAAGCTGGCTGTCCTGTTGGACAAGCAGGCCGCCCGCCGGATTTCCCTGCAGCCTGATTACTTTGGTTTTCTTATGAATGAGAGTTTTGTCGTAGGCTATGGGCTGGGTGCACCTGAAGTGGGCAGGAATCTGCCTTACATAGCGGCCAGGCCGGCAGGCTCCCCGTAAGCAAGACGGCTAGATTGGTTTGAGTCGGCGGGCCGGGCGCAAACGGGTATAGAATTGTAAATACGCGAGCTTTTGGAACGTAGACCGCGCCTCGAGCATCTAAAGAGAAGCCGGGCCTGTCCTAAACCTGGAAGAATCGCGGCTTTAGCGACGGACAATTTTTTCGCATCCCGGACGTCTTTATATCAAGTATGGACGGCGTGGCTCTTGATCGCGATCAGGACCAGGGAAATTCAGGAGTATTGAGTGAACTCGACATTCAAAACGGTGATCTTGTGGGTGGTGCTGCTGGTGGTGGCCTTCTTCCTGTGGAGGGTGATCCAGAGCGGCACATCCGGCGCCAAAGAAGCGGACATCTCCTATTCGGAATTCACGGCAGCGCTCAACCAGAACAACGTGAAAAAGGTGGAGATTGACGGCAATGTGGCGCGCGGCGAATACAACAACGCGGTTGACGGCAAGACCAATTTCCGCGCCACCGTACCCGCCAGCAACCCTGAGCTGCTAAAGGCCCTGGACAAGATCAGCAATGACAAGACCGGCAGAGTGACTTTCAAAGACGGCCAGGGATCCAACTGGCCCATGATGCTGATTCAATTCTCTCCGCTGCTGCTGATCGGCGTGCTGTGGTTCATCATGATCCGCCAGATGCAGACCGGCGGCAACAAGGCCCTGAGTTTCGGCAAGAGCCGCGCCCGCTTGCTCTCCATGCAGCAGAAGAAGATCACGTTCAAAGACGTGGCCGGCGTGGATGAAGCCAAAGAAGAGCTGCGCGAGATCATTGAATTCCTGCGCGAAGCGCAGAAATTCCAGAAGCTGGGCGGACGCATCCCCAAGGGCGTGCTGCTGGTGGGCCACCCGGGCACCGGCAAAACGCTGCTGGCCCGCGCCGTAGCCGGTGAAGCCAACGTTCCCTTCTTCAGCATCTCCGGTTCCGACTTCGTAGAAATGTTTGTGGGCGTGGGCGCAAGCCGCGTTCGCGACCTGTTTGAGCAAGGCAAGAAGAACGCGCCCTGCATCGTCTTCATTGACGAAATTGACGCCGTGGGCCGCCATCGCGGCGCAGGCCTGGGCGGCGGACACGACGAGCGCGAACAGACCTTGAACCAGCTTCTCGTCGAGATGGACGGCTTTGAGTCCAACGAAGGCGTGATCCTGATCGCCGCCACCAACCGTCCGGATGTTCTCGATCCCGCGCTGCTGCGTCCAGGACGCTTTGACCGCCGCGTGGTGGTGCCGCTACCCGATGTCCGCGGCCGCGAAGAGATTCTCCGGGTCCATACCCGCAAGATTCCCCTGGCGGACGACGTGGACCTCTCCATCCTGGCGCGCGGATCACCGGGCTTCTCCGGCGCGGAAATCTCTAACATGGTGAATGAGGCCGCTCTCAACGCCGCCCGCTGCAACCGCAAGTCAGTTCTGATGTATGACTTTGAACTGGCCAAGGACAAAGTGCTGATGGGCGCCGAGCGCAAGAGCATGCTGCTGACCGACGAAGAGAAAAAGGTCACGGCGTATCACGAAGCGGGGCACGCGATTGTCGCCGCGCTGATGCCGCATTCCGATCCGCTGCACAAGGTCACTATCATCCCCCGAGGCATGGCCCTGGGCGTGACCATGCAGCTTCCGGAAACCGACAAGCACAACTACACGCTGGAGTATCTCTCCACGCGCATCGCCGTCTCCATGGGCGGACGCATCGCCGAGGAGATCTTCCTCAGCCAGATGTCCACCGGCGCCGGCAGTGACATTGAAACCGCCACGGAAATGGCCCGCAAAATGGTCTGCGAGTGGGGCATGAGCAAGCTTGGGCCCCTGACCTACGGCAAGAAAGACGAACAGATCTTCCTGGGACGCGAAATCGCCCAGCATCGCGACTTCAGTGAAGAGACGGCCCGCGAGATTGACGCCGAGGTCCGCCGCTTCATCAATACCGGCTATGACAGCGCCAAGAGGATCATTACCGAGCACCGGGAGACCGTGGTCCGCATCGCCGAGGCGCTGCTGGAACGCGAGGTCCTGGATTCGAGCGAGTTGAAACTGATCGTGGATAACAAGCCGCTGCCCGCGCGCGTAATCCCCTCCAAGGGCGAGGGCGACGTGCAGCAGGTCCTGCGGCCGGAACCAGGACGGACCCCGGGGATCGCTCCAGGAAAGCCTTCTCCCGCCTAAATCCCGGGAACACAAGTAACCTCAGGGCAGCTTCGGCTGCCCTGTTTTCTTGTGCCTGAACAGCAAGTCCAAGCGCGCCTACGGCCTCTCGTAACCTCGTTGCGGCGGGTTTTCCCTTGATGCCGCCTGCGTTCCGGCTTACAGTTTCATTCACTCCCCTTAGTTATTTCGGCCACCTCGTTCGCCACCGCGGGTTGCTCGGCCGCAGGTCTTTTTAGGACTTCGGAGGTCTTCCGCCATGGCTTCGACCAGCCTTGACACCGTGCGTTCAGGAACGGATGCAAGCCCAGCCATTTTCCAGCAGGACACCTTCGTCGCCCGCCAGAAGATGGTTTCCATGGCCCCCGCCTACTACCTTCGCGACCAAGTGGGCGCGCCTCTGGCCTTCCTGTGCCAGAAAGTCTTCAGCCTGAAAGACGACATACGCGTGTTCACCGACGAAACCCAAAGCCAGGAGCTGCTGCGCATTCGCGGACGCAAGATTTTGGACTTCGGCGCGGCCTTTGACGTGACGGACTCCGTGCGTGAGCAAAAAGTGGGCGTGCTCAAGCGCCAGGGCTGGAAGTCATTCGTGCGCTCAGAGTGGAGCATCCTGGATGCCGAGGAACGCGAAATCGGCAAGATTCGCGAAGACTCGCTGTTCCGCGCCATGGTGCGCCGCGTGCTGGGCAACGTGATCCTGAAGGGCTACTCGTTCGAACTTGACGGCGAAACCGCGGGCACAGCCAAGCGCGTGTGGAACTTCTTTGTGCCTACCATGAAAGTGGACTTCAGCAACGATCCGCAAAAACGGCTCGACCGCCGCCTTCTGGTGGCTGCCGTGATCCTGCTGATGACGGTGGAGCGGAACGAAGAGAGTAACTAGGTTGTAGGCGCCTTGATCCCTGCTACATTCCAGCATTTTGCGGACTACGATTCTCGGGTCCGAAAGGGATCCCTCGCTTACGCTCGGGATGTTTCAAACAACCCGAATCAGCGGCTTGCCCTGCGGCAACACTTCGCCAATTTCAACTGCTGTAACGCCTGCACCTTGCAACGCGCTGATCAATGCTGCTGCGTCGTCGCCGGCGACTGATATCAGCAACCCTCCAGCGGTCTGCGGATCAAACAAAATCGTGCGCAATTCGTCCGGGACGCTACCGTCGTATCCCACCAGGCACTCGGCGAAATCGCGATTGTTGTTCAGACCTCCGGGAATGTGTCCGGCGCGAACGCAATCCAGCGCGCCCGCGAGCAGCGGGACTTTTACAGAAGAAATACGCAGGCTCACGCCGCTGCCGTCGGCCATTTCGCGCGCGTGGCCGATTAGGCCAAAGCCGGTGATGTCGGTGGCGGCATGGACGCGCAGATTGCTTTGGACGGCCACGTCCGCGGCCTTGGCGTTGAGTGTGGTCATGGACTTGGTGGCGGTGTCAATCCATTCCTGCCTGGCTTCGCCCTTCTTGATGGCCGTGGAGATCACGCCGGTGCCGAGGGCCTTGGTGAGGATCAGGCGGTCGCCGGGCTGGGCGCCGGAGTTGGTCCACACACGGTCCGGGTGGATGGTCCCGGTCACGGCGTAACCGAATTTGATCTCGGGATCGCGGACGCTGTGCCCGCCAATCACCACGCAGCCGGCTTCCATCATCTTGGACAGCCCGCCGGCCAGGATTTGCCCCAGGACTTCCAGGTCGCCTTTGTCAGGAAAACAAACGATGGCCAGCGCGCTCAGCGGACGCCCGCCCATGGCGTAAACGTCACTCAAGGCGTTGGTGGCGGCAATCTGGCCGAAGGTGTACGGGTCGTCCACGATGGGTGTGAAGAAGTCCACGGTCTGCACCAGCGCCTGCTGGGCGGAAATTTTGTACACTCCGGCGTCGTCGGCTTTGTCAAAGCCAACCAGCACGTTCGGATCATTTTGCCGGGCTAATTTCCCAAGCACCGCGTCCAGCGCCGCCGGACTCAGCTTGCTTGCTCAACCCGCGGCTTTCACCTGCTCGGTAAGCCGGATGGACTTCACTTCAGACATATGGACATTCTACCTGTTGATTGCTCGGTGATTTACCGCAACGGACGCTTCTTCATGAAACCCCGAGCGGAGCGAGGGGGCCCTATGAGGACGAGGAATTGAGGGTTTTGAGACGTAGCGGTGCTACGTCTCTACGCTGCGAGCATCGCAGGTGTGGCGAACGTAGTATGGGCAAATCAGCCGTGAATGCACGCAAATCTTATGCTCGTAGTTCGCGTTCATCCGCGAGATCCGCGCCTCGATGTTCATTGCGATGATAGGGATCCCTCGCTGGCGCTCGGGATTTCAGAAAAAGCGTCCTTTGCGGTTAAGCTCAGTAGCCGACGCTCACCACTTTGACCGTAGGCACCTGGCCGTCCCAGTCGGTGGTGACGTATTCCAAAGTGAGGCGGAAGTCGCGCAGCTGGCCGGGTGCGAGTGGAGCGCGGTCCAGCGAGCCGTAGTCCTGGTAAGGAATGTTGGGCAGCAGAACGGTGACGGGAACAACTTCTTTCTGCGAGACTTCGCCAATGGAATTCCTGAAGATGATCTGGACGCGCGCGCTGGTGACCTTCTTGTCGCCGGTGTTGGCGATGCGGCCCAGGATGTAGGTGACCGATCCACCGGCAAAATTTTCCGCCGTGGCCATGTGCAGGCCGCCGATCTCAAGCTTTGTAAGGTAGGCATCCGGGGCCGCCGGCTTGGTCTGGCCCATCCGGGCAATCACTGTAACGGCCAGCAGCACTACCACCACCAGGCCGGAGCCAATGGCCATAGGCAGCCAACTGCGGTCTTTTTCTTCGGCTTCTTTTTCCGCTGCTGGGGAGGCTGGAGAAGCAGGTTGCGGGTTTTCAGGTTCGGCCATGGAAGGTGATTCTACTACGACAGCGTGAATAGGAGAGCGTATGAGCGGCCCTAATCAGGCCTTGATGAGAACATCAAGGGCGAGGCCGACTTGCGCGCCGAGCCCGCTGCATCGGGCGCCGCTTCAGACTCTGAGCTGGCTGGACTCGGCGGCGGTGTGGAGCGCAGCGACAGGAATGAAGCGGAGCGCAGCGACAAAAACTAAGCCCCTGCGATGGTCATCCCTTCCAAACGCAGCGTGGGGCAGGCAGTGGAGCCGCGGAAGACCAGGTCATTGCCGATCTCAGAGATGTTGTTCAGCATGTCCTTGAGATTGCCGGCGACGGTGACTTCTTCCACCGGGTACGTCAGCTCGCCGTTTTCAATCCACAGGCCGCTGGCGCCGCGGGAAAAGTCGCCGGTGACCAGGTTCACGCCAAAGCCCAGGAACTCCGTCACGTAAAATCCGCGCTTCACGTCGCCGATGATCTGCTGCGGCGTACGCGCTCCCGGCTGGAGAAAGAAGTTGCCGCAACCGATGCCCGGGCTCCCGGCGAGTCCGCGCGAAGCGTTGCCCGTGGACTTCAAGCCAAGCTTGCGCGCTGTGTAGGTATTCAGCAGGTAAGACTTGAGTTCGCCGTTTTCAATGACCACGGTGCGGCGCGTGGGGACGCCTTCAGCGTCAAAGGGCTCAGTGCCGAAGCCGCCGGGCATGGTGCCGTCGTCAACCACCGTGATGTTGCCGCCGGCAATCTTTTCGCCCAGCTTGCCTGCCAGGAATGACGACTGGCGGTAAACCGCGTCGCCGGTGGCGGCCTCAAAGATGTTGCCCAAAATGGAAACCGCCACCATGGGGTCGAGCACGATGGGCGCCTGCGTGGAAGAAATCTTGCGCGCGCCGAGGCGGCGCAGCGTTCGCCGCGCAGCTTCACGGCCTACCGATTCCGGCGACTCCAGCTTGGCCAGCGTGCGGGCCACGGAGAACCAGTAGTCGCGTTGCATGGAGCCGTCTTCACCCTGGGCGATGGGCACGGCGCTCACGGAACACAGCGACCGGCGATACTCGCCGGAAAAACCCAGTGAATTGACCAGAACTTTGTGTCCGGTGCTGGCATCAAAGCTGCCGCCGTCAGAATTCTTGAAACGCGGGTCAACCTCCAGAGCGGCGCGTTCTGCGCGGCGCGCGTAATCAATGCGCTCCTCCGGAGGCAGCGAATACACGTCTTCAAAGTACAGCTGGAGATCGCCGGGCAGCGCGCCCAATTCAT
The DNA here is from genome assembly GCA_020072815.1 of Terriglobia bacterium. Classification (NCBI taxonomy): domain Bacteria; kingdom Pseudomonadati; phylum Acidobacteriota; class Terriglobia; species Terriglobia bacterium. Next base: position 80,294 of record JAIQGE010000008.1, read on the forward strand.
TCGCTTCAGGAAGCCCGGAGAACGGGTCTTCCGAGGTGACGCGGGCCAGTTCCAGCGCGCCGTTGATCAGGCGGTCCACGCCGTCGGCGGTAAAGTCACTGGAGTAGGTGCTGGCGGAGCGCTGGCCGCGGAAGACGCGCAGCCCCATGGCGCGCGCTCCGGATTCTTTCAGGGTCTCAACCGAGCCCATGCGCACCACCACGGAGAACTCCGTACCTTCGCGCACAACGGCTTCCGCGGCGGAAGCTCCGCCCTTCATGGCGCGGGCGACAACGTCCGTGGCTAATTCGCGCAGATCAGTCTCCGCTGCGGGAAGAACTTCAGTGTTGGTGGCCATGCAAATCCTTGTCTCGCTTATCTCGCGGTGCCGCCCACGGTCATACTGTCCAGCTTGATGGTGGGGATGCCGACGCCCACGGGGACCGACTGGCCGTCTTTGCCGCAGGTACCCACGCCCTCGTCGAGCTGGAGATCATTGCCGACCATGGAAACCTTGGTGAGCGCGTCCGGCCCGTTGCCGATCAGCGTGCAGTTCTTGAGCGGGGCGGTAACGTGGCCGTCTTCAATCAGGTAGGCTTCAGACGTAGAGAACACAAACTTGCCGTTGGTAATGTCCACCTGTCCGCCGCCAAAATTCACGGCGTAAACGCCGCGCTTGACCGAGCGAATGATGTCTTCCGGAGAATCTTCGCCGGCCAGCATGTAAGTGTTGGTCATACGCGGCATGGGAATGTGTTCATAGCTTTCACGGCGGCCGTTGCCGGTGTCCGGCATACCCATCAGCTTGGATGAAAGCTTGTCGCTCAGGTAACCCTTCAAAATCCCTTTTTCAATCAGGACGGTGTTTTGCGTGGGTGAACCTTCATCGTCCACATTGATGGAGCCGCGGCGCGAAGGCAGAGTTCCGTTGTCCACTACGGTGCATTTGTCCGACGCCACGCGCTTGCCCAGCATGCCGGCAAAGGCCGAAGTGCCTTTGCGGTTGAAGTCCGCTTCCAGCCCGTGGCCAATGGCTTCATGCAGCAGGATTCCCGGCCATCCTGGACCAAGCACCACTTCCATCTCGCCGGCCGGAGCCTCGCGCGCGTCCAGCTGGATGATGGCCTGGCGGGCGGCTTCGTGGGCGTAGTACTCGGGAGTCTTGTCAGTCTGGAAGAAATCCAGGCTCACGCGCCCGCCGCCGCCGGAGGCGCCGCGGGCAGAATTCTCGCCGGACTTGGCGATGCACGTGAGGCTGAAGCGCGCCAGGGGCTGAACGTCAGTGGCGTAGGTCCCATCGGAGCCGATGACCAGGATCTGGCGGAGTTCGTCCACGTAGCCGCCACGGACCTGGACAATGCGGGGATCGAAGGCGCGCGCAGCTTTGTCGGCGCGCATGACCAGGTCAAGCTTGGCGGCGATGTCAGCGTCAGCGGATGGCGATGAAATCTGATAGAGCTGATGCGCCGGGGTTTCTTTCAAGCTCTGTACCGGCTGTTGCGCAGGACCGCGGGCAATCAAGGCGGCGGTGCGCGCCGCGCGCAGGATCTTTTCCGGAGCCAGATCGTCGGTGTAGGCGTACCCGGTACGCTCGCCTGACAGGACACGTACCCCGCACCCTGCGGAGATTCCCTGCGAAGCCGACTTTACAATGGACTCCTCCACGTTGATGGAGGTGGACGTCAGATACTCAAAGTACAGGTCGGCGTATTCGCCTCCGGCGGACAGAGCTTCGCCCAGATAGTGCTGCAGATCGTTCGCGGTAATCCCGAATTTCTGAAAGAAGAGCGATTGGGTATGTGTCATGTTTTCCTGAGCTTATTCGATGCGACGCGTATTTACGTTATTAGATGCACCAGGGGGCGTAGCAGGCGCAACTTGCATGTCCCCAATTGTCGCACCGTTTTGTGTGCCCGTAAACCGCGGTGCATGAACCGGAATCCCGCGCACGCCGGGGCCAAGATGGCTCATAGGTAGCCGCTATGCTTGCATTGCTAAAAATGCTGGTCAGCAAACCTATTATGATGATCCTACTTTACCAGCTATAATCTATCCCCGTAATCTACAGAGTCTCTATTGTCTCGCCTGCAATTCTAAGGAGTAACTATGTGCCCGAGCGGATGGTTTCCCCTGTTGTCCCAATCTCCTGCTGGGTTTCGGTTGTCTAGCTTGGCCAAGGCCCGTTTCCGCACGCTCGGCACGCGCAAGGCTTCTCATCGCGAACCAGATTTGGCTAAGCTGCGGGGCATAGGGAAAACTATGGCGATCGTGTGCGCGATCGCGGGCCTGGCGTTGCTGGGTAGCATGGAAAACGCGCTCGCGCAGACTCCCGCCGCCGATTCCGCGCCCCTGGTCAGCACGCCGCCGGCGGCTTCGAGACCGACGGCTTCGACACCAGCGGTTGCTCCGGGCGCGCAGGTTGCCCCCGCCGCGCCGGCTCCGCAAGGCTTGGTGCACATTGTCCCGTTTGGCCGAGGCGGCATCAAGACCACGTCAGCGCCCGTCGGCGCTCAACTGACCTATTGGGGCGGGCCGGTTATCTCCCAGATTCATGTGGTCGCGGTGTTCTGGGGACCGAACGTCAATACGGCCGTAACCGGGGGCATCGGACAGTTTTTTACCGACATCACCAATAGCAGCTTCTATGATTTGCTGACGGAATACAGCACCATCGGAGTCACTGGCGCGGGCGTCCCGGCCATCAGCAGCAACCAGGCGATTGTGCGCGGCGTGTTTGACACCGCCGTGACCATTACGCCGACTTTGTGTCCGGGGCCCGCTGCGTGCACGCTGTCAGACGCTCAGATCCAGACGGAATTGGCGGCCCAGATCACGGCAGGCCACGTTCCTCAACCGGTCAACGATGCTACGGGCAACGTTGAGACGTTCTACATGATCTACTTCCCTCCGGGCGTTACCATCAGCCTGAGTCCCACCATCAAGAGCTGCCAAGCCGGAGGGTTCTGCGCGTACCACTCGAACCTAACATCGAACGTGCCCTATGGAGTTTTGCCGGATTTTGGACCAACCAGTGGGTGTGTCAGTCCCCATTGCGGAAGTGGAACAACTTTTCAGAACGTCACCGCCGTCACCAGCCACGAAATGTCGGAAGCCGTGACCGATGTTCTGGTTTCGTCCGCTATTGATTTCGCGCCTCCTCTGGCCTGGTATGATCCCACACCCAACCATGCTGAAATCGGCGACATCTGCAACGGCCAGGACGCGTTGGTCAACGTTGGAGCCAACAGCTACGCGGTCCAACTGGAATTCTCGAATGTGCAGAATGACTGCGTAGGTGCGCCGCCGGTTTTCAACCTGTCCGCTCCCGCAACTGCCTTCTTGACAGTACCCTTCAATTTGACGTTGACGGTGCAAAGCAGCGTGAATCCATCCGCGCTCCCCGGTTACGCGGGCACGGTGCACTTCACCAGTTCGGACCCGCAAGCGGTGCTGCCGGCCGATTACACCTTTGTCGCCGCAGACGCCGGCACGCACACTTTTTCCGTTACGCTCCCGACCCTGGGAAACCAAACCATCACCGTCCAGGACATCCACGCGGCAGGCTTTCACGGAACCACCACCACGAACGTCAGCAACACTCCGGACCTGACCATCAGCAAGAGTCATACCGGCAATTTCACGGTCGGGCAGGTTGGCGCCGTCTATACGATCACTGTTTCCAACGCCGGCGGAGGCCCCACCAGCGGAACGGTCACCGTGACCGACAATCTCCCCGCGGGGCTTTCGGCCGCGGCCATCAGCGGCACCGGATGGACGTGCGTGCTGGGCACGCTGACTTGCACACGCTCTGACGCTCTGCCACTGTCATCGAGCTATCCCGCCATCTCGCTCATCGTGAACGTGGCCGGCAACGCTCCTGCGCAGGTGACCAACGTGGCCACGGTTTCCGGCGGCGGCGAAGCCAATACCGCCAACGACACGGCCAGCGACCTCGCCAACATCAACGCACCGGACCTGATCGTAACCAAGTTCCACGCCGGGGCCATCAACGGCAGCTTCTTCCAGGGTGAGACCGGTGCGACCTATCTGCTGAACGTCATCAATACCGGCAACGCGTCTACTCTCGCCCCGGTCAGCGTTGTGGACACCCTCCCGACAGGTCTTACCGCCACGGCCATCAGCGGCACGGGATGGACTTGCACTCTGGCCAACCTGACCTGCACGCGCAGTGACGTGTTGGCAGCCGGAGCAAATTATCCGTTCATCACGGTGACGGTGGACGTCGCCCTGAACGCGCCGGCCAACGTGACCAACACGGCCACGGTCTCCGGCGGCGGCGAGACCAATACGACCAACGACCTTGCCCAGGACCTCACGATTGTTTTGCCTCCGCCGACCACGGATTTGAGCATCTCAGTGTTCAACCCGTTCAACTTCGTGCAGGGCCAGCCGGGTACCTACACCATCGGTGTTTTCAATGTAGGCACCTTGGATAGTACGGGCACGGTGACAGTCACGGACAGTCTCCCGGCAGGCCTGACGGCGACAAGCATGTCAGGGACGGGCTGGAACTGCAATTTGCTCTCCGTGACCTGCACTCGCAATGATGTGCTTGCTTTTGGCAGTTCCTATCCATCCATTACGCTGAACGTCAATGTAGCCGCGAACGCTGCCGCCGTGGTAACCGATACAGTCACCATCTCCGGCGGCGGTGATGCAAACCCGGCGAACAACACCGCGACCGCCCAAAACCAGGTCGCGCCTCCCCTGGTGGACCTGGTGATGCAATTTTCCTCGCCGACGGGCTTTTACCAGGGCCAAACCGGCGGCACGATTAACCTGTTCATCAGCAACGCCGGAAACATCCCGTCGTCCGGTACAGTGACCGTAACCGACGCTCTCCCAACCGGCATGACGGCCACAGCCCTGAGCGGGACCGGATGGAGTTGTACGTTGAGCAGCGTAACATGCACGCGTTCTGATGCCTTGCCCTCAACTGGTCCCGCCTACCCGAATATTGTCTTGACGGTAGACGTAGCCAAGAATGCTCCCGCCCAATTGACGAACACAGCCACGTTAACCGGGGGTGGTGACGGCAATCCGAACAACAACACCGCCAGCATTCCGTTTCCCATTACGCCAGCCGTTCAGCTAGCGGTTTTGGGGCCGGCAACAGCCAGCGCTGCCGCCGGACAGTCTTCTACCTTTTCAGTCCAGGTAGCCACAACGGCATCCACCGGAGCGGTCACGTTTGCTTGCAGCGGGCTTCCCACCGGAGCGGCGTGCAGTTTCAGCCCGTCCAGCATCGCTCCGGTGCCGTCCATCACACCGGTGAACGTGGTGATTTCAACCACGGCCAGAACAGCTTCAGTTTTTGGCTGGCGCTTCGATCAGACTCCACAGGCCCCGAGCAAACCGGTACTGTTGCTCCTGTTGGGAACAGTAGCTGCAATGGTATTCGTCAAACGGAAACGGCCGCTCCTGAGATGGGCGGCGGGCGCGGCTAGTCTGCTGCTTGCGGCTGTGCTGGTGGGATGCGGCGGCGGCAGCAGCACTCCTCAAGTTGTGCAGAATCCGAACGGTACACCGCCTGGCACATTCGCGATCACTGTTTCAGCCACCGGCGCCACCACCGGTTCCGCAACTCAGGTGTTCACTTTGACCGTAAGATAACGGCTCGTTCGCCTGGCGGATTGAACTCGTAATTCGCCAGGCCGTTCTCTCGCATGACTCCCGAACTACTCGCACGCGCGCTCCAGGAGTTTCTCGCCGATGCCGGAAGCGGCGTGGTCATCGAAGACGGGCAGATCATCTTCGACCTGGATTCCTCGCAATACTCCGTCTCCGCCGAACGCGGCAAGTGCCTGCTGCACCTGTGGTCTGAAGAGCGCAACGTGGTACGCAGTGTGGTTGACGCGGAAGCTAAGGACGGCGTGCTCACGCTGAGCGTGCGCCGCTTTGCCCAGGCCAAGCCGCACAAGCTGGAAATCTGCCGCGACCGCGACCGCCGCACGCCCACCGCCAAGAAAGCTTCGCGCAGCCGCTACGCACGGTTACTGGAGCATGTACTCCGCCGCAGCGAACCGGACTGGAACCTGGCCGGCGGCAAGCTTGCCACCGGCATGGACCTGGAGCGCAGTTTTTCTCCGGTGTACGCCCGCGGGCTGCTGCGCAAAGGCCGCTCCGCCCTGGCTGTGCTGGGAGTGAACCAGCAGGAAACCCAAGGCTCGGTGGATGCCGCGCTTACGTTTGGCTTGCTCTGGCTGGCGGCCTGTCGCGAACGCGAAGCCGGCCACAGCGTGGTGGAAGGGCTGAGGCTTTACGTTCCGCCGCGCAGTTCCAGCACGCTGCAGATCCGCCTGGCCCACCTGAACCAAGATGCCGCCAAGTTTCAACTCTGTGAGCTGGACGAGCGCGACGAATCGCTCAGCGAAGTTGACTTCCACGATACCGGCAACATTCATACACGTTTAGTGCACTGTCCGGATAGCGCGCAGACCCGCGCGCGGTTTGAGGGCGCCGTCCGTAAAGTGCTCACCTGCGCGCCGCAGGCGGAGGCGGCTGTGCTCTCGCCAACCGAGATTGCGTTTCGCGTTCATGGCATGGAAATCGCGCGAGTACGCGCGGTAAACAAGCCGGGAACGTTCAGTGTGGAAGAGGAAACCGTCTTCGGCGTGCCGGGATTTGAAGCGCGGCTGACGGAAGAAAGTGAATCTGTGTTCGCCGACTATGCGAAAACAGTTGCGATAGCGCGGTCGGTGAGCGGCGACCGCCGTGATCCGCTGTGGCGCATGTATCCCGAACGCTGGCTGGAGTCGCTGGTGTTCAAGAACGTGGCAGCCATTGATTCCCGCCTGGAGTCTTCCCACTCAGACGGCTCACGCGTCTATTCCCAGGTCCCTGCGTTTTCCGCCTCTGACCGCGCCATGATTGACGTGCTCACCTGCACCCACGACGGACGGCTGGCTGTCTTGGAACTCAAGGCCGATGAAGACATCCACCTGCCGCTGCAAGGCCTGGACTACTGGGCGCGCGTGCTGTGGCATCATCAGCGCGGCGAGTTCCAGCAGTATGGATATTTTCCCGGCGTCGAGCTATCGTCCAAGCCGCCGCTGCTGCTTCTGGTGGCGCCGTCATTGCGTGTGCATCCCGCGGCGGACACCATCCTGCGGTATTTCTCGCCGGAGATCGAGTGGACGCTGGTGGGCGTGGATGAGAGATGGCGGGAGGGAGTGAGGGTGGTATTCAGGAAATCTTCTGCGCAATCTGCCCGCGGGGTTTGACCACGAAGGACACGAAGGATCACAAAGGAAGTGTGCTCGGCTGGCCCGGGCCTTCGTGTTCCTTCGTGTCCTTTGTGGTTTGCGGTTTTTCGCCTTTCAGAACACGGTTGATGGCGTTGGCGATTCTTCTTACCGGCAGCTCGCCGTCTGCCTTCGCCAGCACAATCTCGCCGACTTTATGCGTGCGGTAGTACCAGCGCTTGAGGATCGCCAGCTCTTCGGCAAACTGCGCGGCCGTGCGGGCGCCCGCCGGAGCCAGTTGTTCCAGGGCTTCGCGCACCCGCTGCTCAAGCGACGGGCTGTCAGGCTTGATTGCTGCTTCCGTCTCAAGTGCGGGTTCCGTGGCGGGTTCGACGGCGGGTTCCATAGCGGTTTCCATAGCGGCTTCCACGACGAAGACATGCGGGCCGGCGATTTCGCCTTTATGGAAGCGGAAGAGCGCAACCGATTTGGGTTGCGAAGCTGACTTGATTTGCGAGGGTGCGGCCGGCTGGATAATCACTGCGTCAAGTTGGTCCAGGCGGCGGCAGATCTCATCGCAAGTGGAAAGAATGCCTTTGACCTTGACGGTCTTTGAATGTTGCTGCGCGGCGGCCTCAAATTCCAGGCCGGCAGAGAGGCGGTCGCGTTCGGCTGCAAGCTCCTGCAGCAGGGAGTCGCCGCCGGAATCAAGATAAGCCTGCACGCGCGCGACTTCCGCCATGTAAGCTTCGTCGGTGCAGCCCTCGAAGCACGGCGCCAGGCACATCTTCATCTCCGAATACACGCAGCCGGGATACTTGGGATCAGGATTCAGATCAAAGGTGCAGCGGCGCATCTTGTAGAGGTCGAGTGAATCGTTGAGAAACTTCTCCGCCACCGCGCGCGAACGAAACGGGCCGTAGTAAAGCGACTTGCCGGTGAGCCGGCCGAGTTTGTTGGTGACGTAAGCGCGCGGGTACTCGTTTTCCAGATTGAACTTGATCAGCGGCGCAGGATGCAGCCGCAGGCGCTTCTGATAGCTCTTGGGAAATTCCTGCCGCAAAACCTTGTAGAGGAGAAGTCCCGACTCAAAGTCCGATCCGGTCAGAGCGTATTCGATCTTGGCAACGCGCTCACGCAGGTTCAGGCGCTTGGATTGCGACTCCGGCGGGGACAGCAAGCGCAGCAGACGTCGGCGAAGATTGGCTGTCTTGCTGACGTAGGGTTCAGCGGACGCGTCAGCGCCGCGCAGCAGGAAGACGGCGGGCGTGGCGGGGAACTGGGCGAAGAAATCCGGCGGGTGGGCGGGCGAGAACGAGATGGAATGGGTCAGCAAAAGATCTCACCACTGATTTTCACGGATGAACACTGATAAAAACAAATCTTGATTGCGGATGAGCGTCGTACTTTTCGTCAGCCGTCCTGAAGATTTTCCTTGACAGCGCCGTTTTGTCTATATTAAATATAGATGTCGATATTTACTCGACGAATATCTTAGAAGCCTATATAGGAGTTGTGAAATGAAAATCAAAGAAGTAGAGCCCGAGTTCGCCCAGAAACTGGGTAACCCGCTCAAAAACATCCTCCACGACCTCAGCTATCACCTTCCCGAACACTACCAAGTCCGTGTTTCCATGCTGGACTCAAACGGAAGGAAAAAAAAGAGCAATGCCGCAGCGAACAACTGGTCGCCTGAATCAGGGCGGATCGAAATCCGATTTGAGCCCACGCCGCAAGAAGAAGAACAGTTGAGCCCCGAGATCACTCCGGCAAACTTGGGCACAGCCCAGCCTCAACCTCACGGAGTCCCAGCGAATGCTGCCGGTACAACCAGCTACATTCACCCGGCTGAAGCTGAATTGCTGCGGGCGCTGGAACGTGCGGAATCCAGGCCGGGGTGGAACTTTGTGCCCTTGAAGAAATTCCGAGATGAGATCCTGCCGCAAGAACCGCGGGAACTCTGCCCTTCGCTCCGCACGGATGTAGAGCAGCGCCACATGCTTGAATCTGCCATCGAAAAAAGACTAATCCTGACCGGGAAAGTGCCTAATCCAAGGTCTCCACAATTCCCCGTGACCATAATTCGCTTGAACAGGTTGATGCCCGAAGTCAAAGCAGCCCTGGGACAGAGGGACAATCCGGACTTAGATTTTCGTCCAATCGATATTGGGGGCGAACCGCTATCGACGACAATTCTGCGTGAGAGGCGCTAAGCATTGGCACTCTACTACCTAGAGACCAGCGCTTTGGTCAAACTGTATGTCCGCGAGGCCGGCACCGACCGGGTGCTGGCTCTCGCAGACAGGTCAAGTGAAAACAGGCTCGCGACCCTAGCACTGTCCAGAATCGAATTCCGTTCAGCCGTGCGCAGACGGGAAAAGAATGGAGAAATTCCCGCCCATATCGCAAGTCATTTACTGGACGCCTTTGACCGCCATTTACAAGGCAGGTTTGTAACTCAGATGGTCACCGACTTTGTGCTGGATATTGCGTGTAAGCTCGTCGATCGTTACGCGCTGCGCGCCTACGATGCGGTTCAACTGGCTGGATACACGGCATTGAAGAGTTCAGCGGGAGCTGACGTGCCGGTCTTTGTTTGCTCCGACCAGACACTCCTCACGGCGGCAAAGCAGGAGGGTATTCCGACCCTAGACCCCTGCGCCAACCCGTGAGGAGAACAGGCCTGGAAATCCTCTTGTGATTACCGGAAACCGGCGCTCTGCACTTTTTGCCGGAAGTCGGCGCCATCGAGCTGGACCACGCGGCACATCTCCAGCAGGCGGGAGCGCATGCGCTCGGTGATGCGGTCGCCCAGAGTTTCATTACGGGCCGCGTGACGCGCAGCTTCCGTGGCGGAAAGGCCGCGCGCGCTCTGCATCTCGCCCGGAGGCAAGTTGGGAAAGTTGGTGGTGATGATCGTCGTCTTTTTCTCGTTGTAGCGGCTGTTGAGGACGTGGCTCACGGTGTCCCAGACCCACTCGGTGGGCTTGACCGCGCCGAGCTCGTCCAGCACCAGGACTTCGGCGTCAAAGATGGGGCGCAGAATTTCCAACTCGGTGGTCTGGACGCTGGGGTTGTAGGAATTCTGGATCTCCTTCAGCAGCTCACGATAGTCGCAGAACCGGCACGGCACGCCTTTGCCGCGAATCAACTCCTGCAGGATGCCGACGGCCAGATGCGTCTTGCCGGTGCCAATCGTCCCGATGAACAGCAGCCCGGTCTTCTCCACCGGATACTCTTCGACGAAACGCCCGGCAGCGAGGCGTGCCTTGGCCAGCGAAGAGTGGGCGCCGGGAAAATCAGTGTCAAACTCCGCCAGCGTGCAGTGCTCGTAACGAGCGGGGATGCGGGCCGCTTTCAGCAGGCGCGCGGCGCGGGCGTCAATGCGGCAGTCGCAGCGCGTGACCCGGCTCGCTCTGCCGGGAACTTCCACGGACTTCCAGCCGGTGCCTCCGCAAAATGGGCACTCCGGCGTGGTTTGCGGGTTGGGGACGGACGCCATTGAGGTCTGTTAAGAAAATAGCATTAATCGGTTGCCCGGCGCAGCGGATTTCACCGCGGAGAATCCGGTTGTGCACAGGAAGTTCACAGCGCGTGCACCGTTTTTTGTGTCGCTGCGCTCCAAACCGCCGGGCAACATCGTGTGCAAGGAGCCTTTTTCAGCACCTGTTGCACAGGGCTCAGCAGCCACTGCGGGCTTCGCACCTCTTTGGAGTTTTCAGGGGCTGAAGCCCGATTTACTAAACGCACTTACGGGACGGCTGAAGCCATCCCCTGATACCTGCGGGAGCTGAAGCCAGTGTCGCCCCTCCGGGGCTTACTTCTTATTGTGGACGCCTACCCACCGCTGCGCGGTGGGCTAACCTCTGATCGCGCCTGCGGCGCTCGGATTTTTGTGTCAAATTACTTCTCGGCAGACTTTCGGCAACGAATCGTTTGGCCGCCTGACTTTCGATCAACACAGATCGTCGAGGTCGCTACCGAATTTACTCGCCAAACCTCGACAAAAGCAGATTCGTTCGAGTAGCGGCCGAGGTCTTTCCACAGAATTTCACTTCGCAAAAATATCAAACACGTAGTCGTGCGCGGCCAGCGCTGCCTGGCTCAACGTGCCGGCCTGGACGCGCTTCACCGCTTCTTCACGCGAGAGATCAAAGATGGCCTCCAGCAATTGCGCGCTTTCTTTCTTGGCGGTCTGGCCCACAACGAACAGCACGCGGGCGCTGTGCTGGATGTAGCGCGAAGAAAGCAGCTGTTTGTGGAGCAGCTCCATGATCAGGTCGGCCTTGCTGCGGTCAAAACGGCCGGGATCACCGCGGCGGTCCTGCTCAGCGAAGAAGGCCTGCGTCCACTCGTTGTGATAGGTCCACAGCTTGTCGAACAGCTCGCGGGTGAAGCGGGTCCCGGCCTTGACCTGGTCGGCGTTGGCGGCGGGCTCCACGCCGTCTTCCGTGAGGGCCGGGCGCTTGAGGTAGCCGTCTTTAGTGATGGCCGCCTGATGATGGAGCAGCGTCCACAGCCAGGAGACGTCAATGCGGTAGGTGGCCAGGTCATTCATGAAGCGCAGTTTGAGTTCGTAGTCGTCAATGGCGGCGGCGAAGTTGCCGTTGAGGATCTGAAAGCCGTAGTTTGCGGCCATGTAGAAGGCGTGCTGAATGCGTTCGATGGTGATCTCGCCCTTGGGAACGCCGTAGATCAAATCCCAAAGTTCTTGAGAAAAAAGTTTCTCCGGCGTGTCCAACGATTCCCGGGTAATGATCTGCGGAGTGATCTTGCCGTGTGTATCCAACAGGCCTCGTGACTCCAGCACGTGGCGCTCCGCTTCGCTGATGCCGCTGGTGACCGTGGGGACAGGCTGGTCTTTCACCGGCTCGGTCTTCGTCCGGGCATCCAGAATTGCCTGGAGCCGCTCCACGGGCGCTTGCAGAGGCGTGTTGCCGGCAGCGACGTACGCCGGTTCGGGACTGGCCACCCAGCTTTGCCGGTAGGCATCGTACAGGCGTCCCTTAATCTGCTTGGCCAGAATCTCTTCGAGCGTCGGTTGCTGGCCTTCTTCCAGGGGTTCGTCGGGCACAAACATCAGGCCGAGCAAACGTTCACGCAGCTTATCCACCACCATGGCGCGCAACGCGAGCGGGTTGTAGCGCGAACGGCCGTAGGGGTCGCCGAGCTGGTAGATCATCACCGCAGCCATGCCGCCGATAGGAGCGCCATTCTCAAGCTCGCCGTTTTTCATGCCGGCCATCAGCATCATCAGCGCGTTGTAGCGCTGGTAGGCAATCATGTTGGGCGCAGCCATGTTGATGCTTTGCGGGTCGGGATAGACGCCTTGCGGATCGTCCTTCCACATCTCCATCAGACTGCCGAGATAATCCCAGCGGCCTACGTTGGTCCCCAGCAGGCGCCGGCGGAGGACCCAGGCGATGGCGGGCAGAGTGCGTCCGGCGTTGCCTTCTTCGTACAGGACTTTGATCTTGAAGGTGCCGGCGGGCACGCCGATCATGCCTTCGAGGCGCGCCAAAAGCTTTTCTTGAATGAGCGCTTCCTCGGGCGTTTGGATTTTGGGAATGTAGAAGTACACGCCGGTACCGGACTTGGTGAGCGAATCGTAATTGTTGAAGATCCACAGGACCGTGACTACGACCAGAGCCGGCGCGGGCTGGCCATCCACGGTGACGTGGTCATAGTTGATGTGGATGCCGGGCGGGCGGCCGAAGCGCGTGGGCCACTTGGCCGGAGGAATGGTGATCCGGTACTCGCGCTTCTTGCCCTTCTTGGAAACTTCATACGCCCGTCCGTTCCACTGGCCGGCAAAGATCTCTTTCGCGTTCTGCAAGGCGGCAAAAATTCCCACCGGCTGGTTGGCGGGCGTACCATCCGGCTGAAAGTGCGGCGGCGAGGCATCTTCGAAATCCGGCATGTTCATGGGCGCGGGACTGTTCAATGCGTTGAAGGCCATATCCAACGGATGCCAAGGCCCGGTGAGTTCGAGGCCGGGATTGCGCGTGGGATGCGCGTCGGCGGGGATGGGGACTTCGTCATTCAGGCGCCAGCGCCACTGGCTCTCGCGGCCTAGGAAGTTATCAATCATGCCCTGGACGATCTGGCGCCAGGTCCAGGACTGGCCGCTGATGGGGTCTACGTATTTCGCGTCCCACTTGGGCCAGCCGTATTTTTCGCGCACAGGGGCCGGCGACTGCAGCATCTCGCGGCGCGCACTCAGGGCAGCGGTGATGGACGGACGCAGCTCACGCGTCAGCGCGATGATGGTCTCTTCTACGTTGACGTCACGGCCGTTGACCTTCTTGGCCCCGAACAAATCAGGAAACTTCTGGAGAATGTCGTTACGGAAGATAGACACTGAGCGGCTCCTCGGCTGGCTTTGGCTCACGACTTAAATCATTGATTCTAATCTAACGGCAGCCAGCGTAAAACGATTACCATGATGGGGCCTTTATTAATTTCGCTCGCACCGGCTAGAGGCGGCAAGCCCCAGAAGAGAGTTTTGCGATGAATGACGGAGCGGTCGAATACGTGGTGGCCCCGGAAGTTCGGTACGGCGCATCCAGCAGGCTGGCTCTGTGGACGCTGGTTTTTGCCGTGTTGATGCTGGCGTTCATGGCCACCTTCACCGCGATAGACTGGTTCATCTTCCACAAAGTCCGGGTCGTTGAGAACCTGATCAAATGTCTTTTCCTCAGCGCCGTGATGACAGCAATCTGGTTTCGTAAGTCTGTACTCATAGTTGGCGGCAATTTCATTGAAGGCAGTTATTCAGTCTTTCGCTCGGAGCGAATCCGGCAGGATGAAGTCACACAGGTGAAGGAAATTCCGCGCCGGTTTCTGGTGACCGGAGCTGGGCTGTTGGTCTTTGGCAAGCCGCTTTCCTTGCGGCGCCTGCGGGTGGTCCTGGTGCCGGCCAGCGTCGCCAACTATGAACAGATCAAGGCCCGGCTGATGCAGTGGCCCAACGTGAATCCGGCGCAGTGACCTTCCCGTGGCCGCCGGCGGTTACTGCTTGTTGAAGGTAAACCCGCCGTGGGCGCCGGCACATGGGCCCGTGCCGGAGACGGTGAAACCGCCGCTGAACATCACGGCAGAACCGTCATTGGTTGTTCCCTGGAAGTCGAGGGTGTCACCGGTGTTGGTGAGCAGGGTCACGCCCGCCGCTTCGCCGCTCTGGTTAGCCGCTTGGACGGTTGCTGAAGTAAATCCACCACAGCCCGCGGTATTCGTAAAAGCTGAGGTCAGGGTGAGAGGAATGTTGCTGTTGGCCTGAGGCAAGCCCGGAGCGCCAAAAGTGAGAGTCGCGGCGACGGGGGCGCCGCCGGCGAAAAACGAGCCGGTGAAAGTCCCGCTCAGCAGGTTAAACATGGTGATGCGGCCGTGGTCGCCGTTCAAGCATCCGCCGGTGATGGTGTAGCTGGCGTTGCTCAGGGCGCCGTTGGAGCCCGCGACGGCGGTAATGGAAATCACTTGCCCGGCAATTGGCGTGCCGGTGATGGTCCAGCCACCACTGGAATCCCGCGTACCGGTAAAGGTGGCGCTGGAGCCGACAGGGATGCAGCTGGAGATCCGCGTGTCCGTAGAAGCGCCCAGGGTGGCCGTCATGTGCCCGGCAGGATCGGTTTGAATGCCGCCGGCCAGGTAGAGAACATTGGTCAGTGCGATGGCCGAGGTCCCGAAGAGGTCAACCATAGCATTCAATGGGGGAGGAGCATTAATGATTTGCGGGGGTTGGCTGCTACCACCGCAGGACACCAAAGAAAAGAGAGTAAGAAGACAGAAGCAGAACAGCGCAGATTTCTTCATTGCGGCTTCCTTTTTTGTGCGGCTTCACGATTAGTTTAGAAGCACTCAATCAGCATGTCAATCTAGGTTCGGCCCTTAAAAAGTATGGGAAAGTATGCTCTGTTGCTTATTTGTGTAACAGGGTGAGCTAAAGCCTGGATAGAGCGTCCACATTCTCTGCTTCGGCATGTTTTGCGGCGGGCGCTTTCGCGTGCGAAACAGGGGTCTGAATCCTTTTGCCCGGGGACGAATCCAAGAATGCAGGGTGAGAGTAGCCAAATTCCCTCAAATTCGCTAAAATAAAGCTCTTACAAACGAAAGGTCCAGAGGCCATGAAGGAAGCGATTCATCCCGCTTACAAAGAAGTCCACGTGCATTGCGCATGCGGCAACACGTTTAACACCCGCTCCACGCACAAAGGCGACATTAGCCTGGAAATCTGCTCCAACTGCCATCCGTTCTTTACCGGCAAGCAGAAGCTGCTGGACACCGCCGGACGCATCGAGCGCTTCCGCCGCAAATACGAAAAAGCCGGAGCACCCAAGAAATAAGTGCGCCAAAGTTCTTATGGGCCTCCGCTGTGGCGGAGGCTTTTACATTAGATGGAAAATCGCTCTCCATTGTTAACGGCACATTACGCAGAGAAAGCGTACGATTTTCTGCAAGGAATGAAGCTCCTGGCAGAGTACGATTTGGCCGTGCATCGGGCGAGCATTGGGCTCTTGGCAACGCATAGCGCGATAGCGCTCAACGACGCTATTCTTACGAGTGTTAGAGGTAAGAGCAGCAAGGCGGAGGACCATTCTGAAGCCGCTCGCGAACTGGAGAGAGTCTGCAGTGAACTGAAGATTGAAAAGAGGCATGGCGTCCGCCATTTGTCATCATTGTTGAAGAAGAAGAACCTTATCGCGTATGGTGACCAGCGGATCGAAGACAACGACGTGAAGTCAGCGATCGATCAAGCGGAGAGATTCGCGAACTGGGCCTATATTCATTTTAAGGAGGTGCTGGGTGCTAGAGAATCTTAGCCCGTCTCAGCGCGAAGGGCGCCTGAAGAACGCAGCCGCCGACTTCCTGCAGCACCGGCTGATTGTTCCAAAGATCTTTCTAGATGCAGCGTGGCCGAGTCACAGGCGCATTGATGTTCTCGCCGTTGACAGAGCCGGCGCTGGCGACATCCACGTTGCGGAAGCGAAAGCATCTGTACTTGCGATCTATGACGCGGTAGCAGACATGATGTCGCTGCCAGCTCATTACAAGTACGTTGTGATTTTTGCGGGCCCTGAATTGCGGATTGACGAATCACGCTTATACGCCACTGATGGAGTGGGGCGGGTTGGAGTCATTGCCGTCACCGAGCGTCCCGCAGACAAGAGTCTTCAGACCCATCTGGTGATAGCTCCCGAACGATTTCGTTTGGAAGACAAGTACTGGAAGGAGGTTGATGCTTTTTTGGCGTCCTCAGCGCCTGATGTCGAAATTCGGGACAGGTAGTCACTCGCGTCGCGTAACTCGGTCTGGTTCAGAAAAGCCAACCCCCTCACCCACCCGCCTTCCACCACGTCCTTCATGATGTAATAGACCCCTACGGGAGAAAACGTGAAACTTACTAGCATCGGCATTGCCATTCTTCTGTTGTCCGCGCTGTTTGCCTTCGGCCAGAGCCAGCCTCCGGGGCTGCCGCCCACCAAGCCCATGACCGACACTCCTTTCCCCCAGGGTCCGAAAGACCCGAAAACCGGGCAGATTGATTACCGCGCGCTGGTAGACCGCTATTTTGACGAGTACTACTTCAAGTTCAATCCCTCGTCGGGGACGCAAGCCGGCTTCCACCAGTATGACGCCAAGCTGGAGGACTACTCGCGCGCCGGACTGCAAAAGCAGATTTCCGTACTCAAGCAGTTCAAAGCCGAGTTCGAGGCGGTGGAGGCGAAGAAACTTCCCGCCGACGTCGCCGTGGACCACCACCTCATCCTGAACGACATCAACAGCCGCCTGCTGGCGCTGGAGAACATACGCTTCTGGGAGAAAAATCCTGACGTTTATTCCTCCGGCATCACCGGTTCCGTCTTCACCATCATGTCGCGGACGTTTGCGCCGCCGGAGGAGCGGCTGAAGTCGGTGATCGCCCGCGAAAAGCAGGTTCCGGCGGTCTTCCGGGCTGCGCGGCAAAACCTGAAGAACCCGCCGCCCATTTACGTTGACGTGGCGGTGGAGCAGATTCCCGGCCTGATCAGCTTTTTCCAGAAAGACGTGCCGGAAGCCTTCAAAGACGTGAAGGATGAAGCGCTGCTCAAAGAGTTCTCGGCGACGAACGCGCAGGTGATGGCCGAACTCAAGAGTTACGGCGAGTGGATGCAAAAAGAGCTGAAGCCGCAGGCCCATGGCGACTTCCGCATCGGCGCCGATAATTTCCGCAGGAAACTACTCTATGACGAAATGGTGGACATTCCGCTGCCCCGGCTGCTGGAAATCGGCATGGCCAACCTGCGGCTGAACCAGCAGGCGTTCAAGGACGCGGCCGCCAAGATCGATCCCAGCAAGACGCCGCAGCAGATTCTGGCCGAGTTGGAAAAAGACCATCCTGATCCTGACAAGCTGCTGCAAGCCTTCCGCGACACGCTGGGTGGGCTGAAAGATTTCCTGCAACAGCACCACATCGTAAAACTGCCGTCGGAAGTCCTGCCGATCGTGGAAGAGACGCCGCCCTTCGCCCGCGCATTGACCTTCGCTTCCATGGACACGCCGGGGCCGTTTGAGAAAGTCGCCAAAGAAGCGTTCTTCAACGTCACCCTGCCGGAGAAAACCTGGAACGCCAAGGAAGTGGAAGAACACATGGCCGGGTTCAATCGGGGCACCGTGATCTCCACAGCGGTGCATGAAGCCTATCCCGGCCACTACACGCAGTTTCTGTGGGTGCCGTACGCGCCGTCGAAAGTGCGCAAGCTCCTGGGCTGCAGCTCCAACGCGGAAGGCTGGGCGCACTATTCCGAACAGATGATGCTGGACGAAGGCTATGGCCGCACGCCCGGCACCGACCAGGACCACGACGTGGCGTTCCTCAAGCTGCGCCTGGGCCAGTTGCAGGACGCGCTGCTGCGCAACGCAAGGTTCATCGTGGGAATCCAAATGCACACGGGCAAGATGACCTTTGACCAAGGCGTGGAGTTCTTTGAAAAAGAAGGTTACCAATCGCACATGAACGGCCTGCGCGAAACCAAGCGCGGTACCGCCGACCCGACGTATCTTTATTACACGCTGGGCAAACTGGAGATCATGAAGCTGCGCGACGATTACAAGAAGAAGCTGGGCGACAAGTTCACGCTGGAAGGCTTCCATAGCGAATTTCTGAAACAAGGCTTCCCGCCGGTGAAGCTGGTGCGGAAGATCATGCTGGGGGATGATAGTCCGGTGCTCTAAGAAGCAGTCAGCAGTGGAGAGTGATCACGGTCACCGCATGACACCGCCAAGCAATGGATCATCAAAGAGGTCGGGCCCCAAAAGCGAAGCCTACGGGCTAAGAATCTAACCGACACCGGAATTGAGAAATATTTATGGATAACGATTCAGATTTTACCGTGAATACGGACGGCACCGTCCATGTAGACATCCAGCCCACCCAACCCGCTAAACCCACGCCGCCGGTGGCTTGCCACAAGGAGGAGCACCAAATACTGGATTTCCCATTTACTGCGACAGTCTGCGACGGCAACGACCAAGATAGCGGACACATTGAGGAAGATGAGGATGGAACTGAAAGAGATGCTGAAGTAAATGCGGACTAGACCTAGTCTCTTACGCTCACTCTCTGACGCATTCTGACCCTGTGCTTCCCTGCGACAATGCATGAAGAAGCGCACGTGAGGCGATGCCATGCTGGACACGCGTAAACTCACGCCATTGGGCAGTGTAGTTTAATGCTGAGTGCTGAATGCTGAGTGCTTGGTTTAGAATTTCCGCATCTTTACGAGTTCGCGTCGAGGACCCTCCCGATGAAAATGCGCGTTCGCAAGGCCGTGTTTCCCGCTGCCGGACTGGGCACGCGGTTTCTTCCCGCCACCAAAGCCCAGCCCAAGGAAATGCTGCCGCTGGTGGACAAGCCCATCATCCAGTACGGCGTGGAAGAAGCGCTGGCCGCGGGCTGCGACCAGATCATCATCATCACCGGCCGCGGTAAGACCGCCATTGAAGACCACTTTGACACCAGTTACGAACTGGAAAAAATGCTGGAAGAACGCGGCAAAACCGACCTGCTGGCCGTGGTGCGGCAGATTTCTGACATGATCCACGTGGCTTATGTCCGCCAGAGAGAAGCACTGGGGCTGGGACACGCCGTGCTGATGGCCCGCGAATTGGTGGGCGACGAGCCTTTCGCCGTCCTGCTGGCCGATGACGTGATTGACGCGCAAAAACCTGTCCTCAAGCAGATGATGGAAGTGTTTGATGAAACCCAGTCGTCAGTGATTGCCGCGATGGAGGTCAACGGTCCGGCTATTTCTTCTTACGGCGTGCTCGATGCGCAAAGGATTGACAGCAAGTTCGGCGGGCGGCTTTACGACGTGAAGCACCTGGTGGAAAAACCCAAGATGGAAGATGCTCCTTCCAATCTGGCGATTATCGGCCGCTACATTCTCACGCCCAAAATCTTTGAGACCCTGGAACACACTCCGCTGGGGGCGGGCGGCGAACTCCAGCTCACCGACGGCCTGCGCGGCCTGCTGCAAGCCGGCGAGAAAATCTTTGGCTACGCCTTTGAAGGCAAACGCCACGACACCGGCGACAAACTGGGCTTCCTGAAAGCCACCGTGGAGTTTGCCCTGAAACGCAAAGACATGGGCAAACAGTTTGCGGAGTACTTGAAGACGCTGGATCTGAACGGACGCTGAGCAATCAGCACTCAGCATTCAGCCATGAGGCGCTCTCGTGCTGCAGAGGCGGTTGGTCGGGGACTGACTGCTGAGTGCTGAGTGCTGACTGCTACTTTGTTTCTTCCACCAGCAATATCGGTATCCCGTCGCGCACCGGGTAGACGCGTCCACATCCGGTGCATTGCAGCGACCTCTCGTCCGCGGCCAGCGTGAGCGGCTTGCGGCATTCCGCCACGGGACAGGCCAGCAGGTCGAGGATGGCTTTGAGCATCATGCACTGATTCTAAACCGGCAATGAGTTTTACCACAGAGGACACAGAGGAGCACTGAGGTCTCTTTCTGAAATCTCGACCCTGGGCGAAAGCGAACGGGGAGAGATCCCTATGACCACCAAACAATCTCCCGGTCAACAGCTATCCCTCCGCGATCTTGGCGGACATAGGGATCCCTCACCCGCAAAACCCGCGGGTTCGGGACTTCGGAAGAAGCGCTCCTCTGTGTCCTCTGTGGTAAAAATCCGGGTTTGGCGGCGCTTCCAAAGCGGTTTACTATAGGCCTGAATCCCATATGAACACCACCACCACGGCCACCATCCTTGACGGCAATAAGATCGCCGCACAGATCAAAGCAGAAGCCACCGAAGCAGTGCAAAAGCTGATCGCCGCCGGGCGGCGTCCTGGGCTGGCGGTGATTCTGGCGGGACACAATCCGGCTTCTGAGATTTACGTCCGCAACAAGGTCAAGACCTGCCAGCAACTGGGGATGCTCAGCGAACATCTCACACCGCCGGACACCGTCACCACCGACGAGCTGCTGCAGATGGTCCACGAGCTCAACCAGCGTGACGAAATTGACGGCATCCTGGTCCAGCTTCCGCTGCCGCCGCAAGTTGACGCGAAGAAAGTTTTGCTGGCGGTCTCGCCCGAGAAAGACGTGGACGGATTTCATCCCATGAACGTGGGCAATCTTTCCACGCAGCGTCCTGGCCTCGTTCCCTGCACACCCGCGGGCGTGATTGAAATACTGCGGCGCAGCAATATCGCCATCGAAGGGCAGAACGCGGTGGTGATCGGACGCAGTGACATCGTCGGCAAGCCGGTGGCCATGCTGCTGCTCAACGCCAATGCTACGGTTACGGTCTGCCATTCCAAGACCAAAAACCTTCCCGCAGTCGCGCGCCAGGCGGACATCGTGGTAGCCGCGATTGGCCGCGCCGGATACGTCACCGAAGAGTTCATCAAGCCCGGCGCCACGGTGATTGACGTGGGCATCAACAAAATTACCGACCGCAAGGAATTCGACAAGTTCTTTTTGGGCGACGCCGCGCGTGAAAAGACCTTCACGGAAAAAGGCTCGGTCCTGGTGGGCGACGTTGACCCTCATGTCGTCCGCGTGGCGGGAGCGTTTACGCCCGTCCCTGGCGGCGTGGGGCCCATGACCATTGCCATGCTTATGGCCAACACTGTAAAAGCTTGCCAGATGCGCCGGGGCGCAAAGTAGATTCATGGTGCGCGTCGGCCTCACTGGCGGGATCGCCTGCGGCAAATCCACCGTGGGCAAGATGTTTTCTGAGATGAGCGCCCACATCATTGAGGCCGATTCCATCGCGCATGAGCTGTATCGTCCGGGCGAGCCGGTGTACCAGGAGCTGGTGGAGAAATTCGGCAAAGACATCCTGCGGCCGGACGCGGAGATTGACCGCGCGCGCCTGGCCTCGCTGGCGTTTGACGACGGGCGCGTCCAAGAGTTAAACCGGATTGTGCACCCCGCGGTGATCAAGCGGCAGGAGCAATGGATGTACCAGGTGGGCAAGAAAGATCCGTACGCCATCACCATGGTGGAAGCCGCGCTGATCATTGAAGCCGGCGCCAAAGGGCGCTTTGACAAGATCATTGTTGTGACCTGCAAGCCGGAACAAAAAGTTGTGCGTTACGCCCAGCGCGCCGGGATCCCGGAGTCCGCCGCGCGCGCCGAGGTGGAGCGCCGCAGCAAAGCCCAGTTGACGGACGCTGAAAAAGTCCGCCGCGCCGACTACGTGATTGACAACTCCGGGCCGATCGACCTGACTCGCCATCAGGTGGAACGCATTTACGCCGAACTGAAAGTCCTGGCCAAGCGCCTGTCTTTTGAACGATGACCCAATCGAAAGATGACCCTTTGAAAGGTGACCCCATGAAGTGGCTGCGTCCTGTTCTTCTCGCCATATTGTTTGTCGCTCTTTTCTACCTGCTCACCACGCGCCGTGACTCGCACCAGCTGCCCTCTTGGGTCACGCGTCCGGAGCACGTTGAGACCACGGCTTCGGCGGCGGCGCCCACGTTTGACGCCGAAGAGCAGCTCAACATCTCGGTGTACAAGAAAGCGTTGCCTTCGGTGGTGAACATCACGTCCACCGCCGTGGCGTTTGATTTTTTCTACGGCGCGGTGCCGCAGCAGGGCATGGGGTCCGGCTTTGTGATTGACGGCGACGGCCACATCCTGACCAACTACCACGTGATCGAAAACGCGCGCCAGGTGGAGGTCACCACCAGCGACAAGAAAAAGTACAAGGCAGAGATCATCGGCGCCGACCCGCCGCACGATCTGGCCATCATCCAGATTCCCGTGCGCACCGTCCCCCGGGCCGAGCTTGGCGATTCGCGCGACCTGGTGGTGGGGCAGAAAGTGTTCGCCATCGGCAACCCGTTTGGCCTGAACGGCACCATGACGCGCGGCATCATCAGCTCCATCCGCTCGGTGCGCGGCCAGCGCGGGTTCATTGATGAAGCCATACAGACTGACGCGGCCATCAACCCCGGCAACTCCGGCGGGCCGCTGCTGAACTCGCAAGGCAAAGTGATTGGCATCAATTCCATGATCCTCACCGGAGGCGTCGAGCAGAGCGCGGGCATCGGCTTTGCCATCCCCATCAACACCGCCAAGGCCGTGCTGGACGACTTGGTGCACGTGGGCCACGCGCGCTATCCCACGCTGGGCGTACGCACGATTCCGATTGGCCCTGACCTGGCCAGCGAGATGGGCCTGGCCTCGGACTCCGGACTGCTAATCGTGCAAGTGGTTGCGGGCAGCGCGGCGGAGCGTGGCGGCCTGAAGGGCGGCACGGAAAAAGCCTACCTGGGAAACCAGCCCATCACCCTGGGCGGCGACCTGATCGTGGCCATTGACGGCGAGGCCGTCTCCGACCAGCAGGAGCTTTCTCACTTCATGCAAAACCATCACGCCGGCGACCAAGTGACGGTGACCATCTATCGCGGAAAAAAGAAGATGGACGTAAAAGTGGTGCTGGCGGAGATGAAGAATGGGGCGGCGTAATTTCTGTCGCTGCACAAGAAGCGCCGAGGTTACTTAACGTTACCTTTGTACCCTTCAAGTAACGTTGTGTGTTTCACCCAGCGAGGTTATAAGTGTGGTCAAATGCCGCACAAATACCTCTTGAAAGAATTTGAGGAGTTCGCCAGATCGGCCACCAAACCCGAGCCGCTGATGGAGTACGTGTCGCGACGAATCCACCTGCACATTCCACGCTACAACTGGGTCGGATTCTACCTGAGCAACAAAGCTGATTCTGGCACGCTGGTGCTGGGGCCGCACGTCGGCAGCTTTACTCCCAACCCGAGAATTTCCTTTGATCAAGGCCTGTGTGGCTCGGCCGCTTCCACGCACTGGGTGGTGGTGGCAGACAATGTTGCCGACGACCCACGCTATCTCCAAGCATCAGACCTGGTGAAATCGCAGATCTCGGTGCCGATCGTGGTCGGCGGCATGGCAGTGGCGGTGTTCAACGTAGAAAGCTACTTCTTGGCCGCCTTTAGGCGTCCGGAAGAACGCGGTTTTGTGGAAGCCAGCGCCAAAATCATCGCGAAGTGCTTTGCCAGGACGGTGGCCAGCGATTTAGTGCAGGTGTGAATGGGGTATCGCGGAAGGGAAAGATGGTCGGGTTGCGTGTCTTTATGACATATAATCGTGTTATATTCGCTATACTGTGTTCAGAATTTGGCTACTCTGCGCAGGAGAGCATGATTCTCTACTGTAGGGGCATTTGCAAAACCAGTTTGCAAATACGTGGGTTTCGGTAGTAGAACTAATTAACTGCTCCGCGGAGCTCACTTTGCCCGATCCTTCACCATCTCCGCCACTCCGGCGCTTGTTGGTTTCTCGCGCCAAGCTACAGGTTGTGGCAGGTGCATGCCGAATTGTTCAGGTCTCCAGCTTCAGGACACGTCAAGACGGGGTCGTTCTTTCTGACTATGTCGCGAATCGTGCACCGTTGTTTTACAGGAGATTGGAACGCGTTATCGAAGACTTAAAAGCTGGTCTTTTCTTGTCAGCGTTCCGCGATACCCTCGCTAAGCTCCCGTCAGCAGAGTCATTTCAGGAATCGCACTTTGGTGAGATTCTAGCTGGGCTATTTGCCGAGGAAATTGGCGGGCTTAAAAGGATCTACAGCAAGCTATCCTTATTAACTGCCCAGAATGCCAACGCATTCAAAATGGACCTTCTGCTGTGCAATTCTGCAACCGTCCCAATTGAATTCGTCTTTGGAGAAGTCAAGTCCAGTGCAAAGTCTTTGTCTGACGGGCTTCCGGTTGGTCATGACAAATCTTGTTATGCGTCATTGTTTGACTCGTTCAACAAGTATGGAGAGGAGGATCTCGAATTTGATATTACCGCAGCTAGAGATAATCTCGAGATCCTCGACCCGGCAGAGGCACAACGAATCAAGACAGCCCTGTTGCCCTATGCAGACCGCCGTGTGAAATACGCTGGGTTTGTCGTGATTGATCAAGCGACTCACGCTGAAAATGAGGCTAACGTACTCGCGACCCGGCGAAACAAAAAGGAGTTCGATGTGGAACTCATCTGTATTGAGTCTTTAAAAAACACCATTGATGATGCTTATGCGAAGTTGAAAACGACTAGGAGCTAGATGTTTTCAATCGAAGAAATTCGGGGCGTGATGGCGTCTGCAAGCTTTCGAACTGACCTTGCCCTTGTTCAAGAAAGCCTTAGTAGATACCGGTTGGACGAGCAAGAGCATCTCTTTTCGCATTCTGCATTACCACGTCTCCGACAATTTGTGGAGTGCGTGCTTGCAAGTGCTCCTGATTGGAATCAGTTGGCACGCGAAGAAGTTTGTAAGGCTGCGGGAGAAGTTGCTGAAGCCTTGGCATTTCAGGCCGGCCTTGACAACAAAATGCGGTTTCGGGCGATCTTGCTTTATGAGCTAGCGGGACTGCCAGCCATTTCGCAATCAATCGCGTCGACCAATAACCTTCCTCGAGAAATCAAACCCTTTTTGTCGCGCACTCGAGGATTTGGCGTGCTATCTTCTGAATCACCACTGGTGCCCGCAGTACCCGGCTGCCACAGATCTTGCCCGTTTAGCAGAACTGGGTATGAGCTCAGATAGTTATTTCCTTACAGAGTATCTACAGGGTTTATCAAGTGAGTTCACGCCCGAGGCTTCGAAGGCCGTCTCAGAGGTCGCGAAGTTCTGGGACGTAGGCTACACCGCCACAGAAATGCGTGCCTTGAAGACGGCAATGGAAGGCAGGGCTCGTTCATCTACAAGGAAATCTGTCGATCCTGAGCTGTTCAAAGCCCTGCAACAAACCAAGTTCCCAGTTGAGCTTTGGCCAACCCAACTTGCGGCTCTGGAGGGCGGCATCCTAGATCAGAGTATTGAAAGTTGGGGGCTTGCAGCGCCTACCGGTACAGGAAAAACATTTTTAACTCAGCTGCTGATCATTAATACTCTCCAGATTCATCCCGCGAGCAAGGTTCTTTATATTGCGCCGAGTCGGGCCCTAGTCCACGAAGTGACAACTAATTTGGCTAGGTCACTTGAGCCATTCGCATTAGGAGTCCTCGCGGTCACTCCTCACCTCGTCGAGCTTGACGAGCAGGAAGCTTCTGAGGTTGATGAAGCATCTGTCCTTGTTCTCACGCCTGAAAAGGCGGACATGCTGCTCCGGCTTGGGTTGGAAGTATTTCAAGATCTAGCATTGGTAATTGTTGATGAGGCGCATCATCTGGAATCGAGCACCCGCGGAATCTTGTTGGAGATGTATTTGTGGCGTCTCAAGTCTCTGATAAGACCCGGTAGCCGCTTTGTCTTCTTGTCGGCTGTCACGCCAAATATTGCAGACATAACAAGATGGATCAGGCCTCGGGCCCAGAGCGTGGAGATCACGCGGCGACCGACGAGGATGCGAGCCGGAATCTACCGAATTGATTCCGGCGGAAAGAGCAAAGTAGGTGTCATTGAATATACGGATGGCATCAGGTTACCAGTTGTAGCTTCTCCTGAGACTGGTGTAAGACGACAGTTGATTCAGTTGGCAGCTGCGGTGAGGAAAGCAGGCCCAGTACTTGTCGTCGCCAAGGGAAAAGGAGAGTGCGAGATTCTCGCGGATGCTGCTTTGAATTGGCTGAAGGAAAACAATATTCTCAAGCAAAATGAGCCTTCAGAAACTCTCGAACGCCTGGATTCGAGGCTCGAAAGGGAGATGTATCCCGACGTACTGCTTCGGTCGTTGGTGGCCAACCGAATTGCTTATCATCACGCGGGCTTGCCACCACGTGTTCGGCTTTCGCTTGAAACCGCGATCAGGGAAAACCTCATCGATTTCGTGTTTGCCACTACAACTCTCGCCGAAGGTGTTAATTTCCCATTTGCGACAGTTATCGTTCAGTCTCTTGCGCTGCGAGAGGCCCCTCAACGCGGCAGGGCGGGAAGATACCATCCTGTGACCCCGCGCGTATTCTGGAATTTAGCGGGGCGCGCGGGGCGTCCAGGGCATGATCGCGAAGGGCAAGTTTTGATGTTCGAACCTAGCATTGGATTCGACAAAATCAAATATGTCTTGGGCGACTATTTCAATGATGAGCTCACGGTAGCGCAGCCTGTCCGAAGCGCACTCGCCGACAGCATTGAAGAAATTGTCAACGAGGTGCGGACCGGCGTTCTGAACTTGGAGGAACTTGCGTCTCCTGCATTATCAGAACAGGTATCAAGACGTGTTCAAGGGGCGGTGAACTTGATAAGAGTCAGCCTATTGCATGCGCGAGCTTCAAAGCTCATCAATTCCTACGAAGAGATTCTGGATGGCACATTTGCAAGGGCGGCTGCGCTCCACAGTTTTCGTTCGGAAAGCGACAAGACGTAGCAGTGTTGCGTCTCTACGCCGGGGCTTCTTGAGTTGTCCTGAAAGCAGGCGAAGAGCCCAGGTTCATGCAACGCAGCCGGGGGCGGCTGCGGTCCACAGCTGCCAATGGAAAACCACAAGATGTGGGGATGGTCTAAGGTGTGCCATCCCCATATTTTGTGTTTACGACGATTTTGGGTTGTTGCCGGGCGCGTTTTTGATTGCAGTTTTGGCCCTTCTATGGTATTATAAGTCATTTTATTGCAATAGCTTAGAGGTATATGTGTATCCCCGAACGTCGCCGGGGATGGAGGGCAGGTTTTGAGGGGATATCGCCGGGGATGTTTGGGGTTAAGTCCTTATTTTCCGGGGATGAAGGGTGCCCCCGGAGGGGGCACATCGCCGTAATCGCACGTGATCGCCGACATCGCGCGTGATCGGAAGAGCGAACCCGAAATTGACCGCAGAGGACGCAGAGGTCGCAAAGGAAGAGGCAGCCGAGGGCGGCGACGGCACACGAGGATCGTGATCGCCGACATCGCGCGTGATCGGGTGATCGGAAGGCAGTTAATGAGCGTAAAGTACGTAAGCAAGAACCAAGGAGCGACCATGAGCCACGCACGGCAAATCGTCAGGCAACCGTTCTGGAGGAAGATGCAAAACGGCATCGCACAAGCGTCCATCTTGGCCCTGTTGATGGCAGCCGTCAACGTAGCGGCGCAGACGCAGGCGCAGACGCAGGCGGCGGACAACAAGGCCTGCAAGCTGCTCACTTCGGCTGAGCTGGAGCCGGTGACGGGCAAGCTGGCGCCGTTCAAGAGCGCGCTGGCCACGGCGGACTCGCAGATGTGCACAGCCAAGTCGCTCAAGGGCACGGTGATGCTGCGCTGGTCCAAGAGCAAGACCAAGCCGGGCGAGCCCAGTGCCGCAGCCAAGGGCGTGGAGGCAGCCAGGGACATGGGCGCCACGGTGGAAGTGAAGACCTTTGGGCCCATCACCTGCTCCACCATGGTCCCTCCGGCGAAAATGAACCAATACGGCTACAACACCACCTGCTCGGTGATCAAGGGCGACGCGGTGGCGGCGGTGGAGGTGGGCGCCCGCTTCCGAAAAGACATGGTGCCGATTGACAAGCTGCGTCCGCTGGCGGAAAAGCTGGCCGCGCGTTTTTGACGATGAAGTCAACTTTGTTGACGTACGGGCAATCCGGCGCTGACTTCCGCCACCTCTCCTCGGCCGACGCGCGGCGCATGGAGGCCGCCGAGGAACATGGCGCGCTGCGCTACGCGCAGGCCGTCGCGCCCCTGCACCCGGAGTGGGGGACGGCCTGGGAGGAATTTGCAGGCGGGCATCTGGTGTTTGTGCAGCGGATGTCGCCCGTCGGCCGCGCGCACGGGATGGGGTTCTGCGCAGCGACAAGCGGCAAAGCCAGGTTAGGTGCCAGAGGCCGAGCGGGCGGAAGGAAGTCGGAAGCGGGCGGCGAAGATAGCACTTACGTCGCGGCCCGAGACGCAGAGAAAAACGCAGCGCGCCAGCAGGCAACCGAAGCGGTTTGCAAAGTGAAGATTACGCCTGAGGCCATCGCCCACGTTGAAGACTTCTATTTCAGCCGCGAGGCCGACGCCCAGGTGGACGTTTGTCCGTACGCTGATCCGAGCCTGTTTGCAGCGCTCAACGAGCGCGGGTTCCAGGTGGCGGAGTTCAATCAGACACTGGCGCGCTGGATTTCGCCGGACGAAGAGCTCGTCCCGGCCAGCGATCTGCTCAAGAATGCTGGAGAACTGTCGAAGCTTGAGGTCCGCTCCATCGAGCCGGGCGAAGCCCAGGAGTGGTCGGCAATTTCCGCGCGCGTCTTCTTTGGCGACCAATGGCAGCAGTGGCAGGAGCTGTTCAAGCCCTGGGCCGGCGCTCCGGACTCCATGAACCTGGCGGCCTTCGCCGACGGCCAGATGGTGGGCATGGCCGGCGGGCTGGTGGTGCGCGAATATAATATGGCGGGTTTTTGGGGCGCGTCGGTGCTGCCGGAGTTCCGCGGACGCGGCATCCAGCGGGCCTTTCTGCAGGAGCGGCTGCGGCTGGCGCAACAGGCGGGCTGCGATCTGGCGGTCACGCTGACCCTGCCCGGCACCGCGTCGCAACGCAATGCCGAGCGTGCCGGCTTCCGTACGGCGTACACCAAGGTGGTGTGCATCAAACGTCATCCGGAGGGCAAGGGGGTATATGTTGAGGTGGGGTATTCGAAATAAGGGGCCGGTAGAGCGCAAAAAGGAAATAATCCAGGAAGATTTACCTGGGGGAGGCTTTTCTACCTGAAGATTCTCAGGGCACACGCTCAAAGACGGGAGCCACCCTGCGGTCTTCGTCCAGCTTCGTTTTACTTTTGGTACCGCGACATAAGTTTCTTCCCTTCTGGCGAAAGTAGGACTAAGCTGTACCACGAATATTTGCCCCCCTAAACGAGACTCGGACGAAGGAGACGAAAAATATGGGTTCTGCGCCAACACCTCAGTCAAGCTCCGGCATGCAAAACAACCTGGCGGCTGCGCTGTCGTACATCACAATTGTGGGGATCATCTTCTTGTTGATTGAGCCGTACAACAAGATCCGCTTCGTTCGCTTCCACGCTTTTCAATCTGTTTTCTTTGCGTGTGCCTGGTTTGTGTTTTGGATCGGCTGGTGGATCCTGTCCGCCATCCTCGCCGCCATGACCCACGGGGCAACGCTTTTCCTGACGTTCCCACTGTCCCTGCTGATTAGCCTTGGGTTCTTTGTCGGCTGGATCGTGTGCGTCGTCAAAGCTTACGGCAACCAGGAATTCAAGCTGCCCATCATTGGCGATCTCGCTGCCAAGCAGGCGGGCTAAGAACATCAGGCACGGCTCGGCCCATTGCGAGCTGCCATGCATATCAGGGGTTTCCTGCGCCTGTGGTCCTGACCATGACGGATTTGACTCGTTTCGTCCTTCAGGGCCATGGGCGGCAAGGGACCCTTTGGTTTCATCTCGATGACCCAGGTAGCAGCTGGCGATGCCTGGCTGAAATTTAAGTCGTCCGGGCCGGGTTGTTAGAGCTAGCCAGTTTCAGTTCTTGCCCTATCTGCCGATTTGACTGTCCCTTACCCGCTGGGCTAGCCTCAATGGTTGGCCTGCTGAATCTGCCTCCGTCAGTTGGCTCACCGCCTTGTTCCCCGGGTTACTTGCAAATCGCATGAAAGCTATTCGTAAATCATTGATTCTTAAGCTGCTTGTCCTCTGGATAGCGGCTGCATCGGCCGGCTCGGCAGACGGACTGCGGCCCGTCCACGCCAAAAAGGCGATCGTCGTCAGCGTGCATGAGGAAGCCAGCAAGGTCGGGGCGGACATCATGCTCCGCGGCGGCAACGCGGTGGATGCGGCCGTCGCTACGGGCTTTGCGCTGGCCGTGGTCCACCCTGCGGCGGGCAACATCGGCGGCGGGGGCTTCATGCTGGTCCGCATGGCCTCAGGGGAAGTCCACTTCCTGGACTATCGCGAGAAAGCGCCCCAGGCCGCCACGCGCGACATGTACCTGGACGCGCAAGGCAACGTGATCCCCAACGTCAGCCTGGTGGGATACAAATCCATCGGCGTGCCTGGCTCGGTTGGTGGACTGGTGTACGCGCAGTCCCGTTGGGGCAAGCTGCCGCTCAAGACCGTGATGGAACCCGCCATCCGCCTGGCGCGCGACGGCGTTCGCCTCACCTGGGAAGAGGCGCAGTCCATGCATAACCGCGAGCTGGCGCACTTTGCGGACTCCAAACGCATCTTCCAGCGCGACGGCAACTTCTATGAACCAGGCGAGCTTTTTCGCCAGCCTGAGTTGGCGCGCACCCTGGAGCGCATCGCCGCCCATCCGGACGACTTCTACAAAGGCGCGCTGGCCCGCGAGCTGGCCGATGAAGTCCAGCACGGCGGCGGCCTGATCACCGCAAAAGACCTGGCCGACTACGAGGTCAAAGAACGCCGCCCGATCCACGGGACGTATCGCGGTTACGAAATCTTTAGCGCACCCCCGCCCAGCTCCGGCGGCGTCACGCTGCTGGAGACGCTGAACATCCTGGAAGCCTACGACCTGGGCAAGATGGGCAACCGCTCCGCCGACGCGATTCACGTGACAGCAGAAGCTTTTCGCCGGGCGTTTTTCGACCGCGCAGAATTTCTGGGCGACCCTGACTTCGCCCAGATTCCCGTGGCCCAGTTGATTGACAAGAAATACGCCAACGCCTGGCGCGAGTCGCTGGACATGGCCCACGCAAGCGAGAGCAGCGCGCTACGCCGGCCTGCTATCTTCGGCGAGCTTGACCGCCAGGCGGCGCAGCATGCTCCTTACGCCGGCGCGGAAAAGCAGAACACCACGCACTACTCCGTGGTTGACCAGCAAGGCAACGCCGTGGCGGTGACCACCACGCTGAATGACGGTTTTGGCTCGGCGGTCACCGCCGGCAAACTCGGCTTCCTGCTCAACGACGAAATGGACGACTTCACCTCCAAGCCCGGCGTGCCCAACGGCTACGGGCTGATTCAGGGCGAAGCCAACGCCATCGCTCCGGGCAAACGCCCGCTCTCCGCCATGGCCCCGACCATCGTCCTCAAGGACGGCAAACTCTTTCTGGTGCTGGGCTCGCCCGGCGGGCCGCGCATCATCAGCACGGTGGCCAACATCCTGATGGGCGTAGCGGACTTTGGCCTGGACATTCAGCAGGCGGTGAACGCGCCGCGCTTCCATCATCAGTGGATGCCCGACGCAATCGTGCTGGAGAGAAACGGCATTTCGCCGGACACGCTCAGGATGCTGGAATCCCGCGGACACAAAATCAAATTGGAAGGCTACTGGAGTGACGGCGAATGCATCGCCGTTGATCCCAAATCCGGCGACCTGCTGGGCGCGCCTGACGGTCGCAATGGCGGAAAGGCGGTTGGCTTCTGATGCTGCGTGCCATGTCGAGTTACGTTTACATCAAGAAGCGGCTGCATCCCGGCCTGCTGGACACGTTCAAGCGCGGCGGCGCACAAGCGGTGGAGATCTTTGCCGCGCGCGGCCATTTCAACTACCACGAAAAAGAACACATCAAGGAACTGGCGGAATGGTTCAAGACCGAAGGCGTGGCGCTGAACTCCATGCACTCGCCCATTTACCTCAGCAATGATTTCCGTTCCGGCGCGCCTCCGCTGAACATCGCCGACCTGGAAAAGCCCAACCGCGTGGAAGCCATGGACGAAATCAAGCGCGCGGTGGAAGTCGCCGAATACCTGCCGTTCAGGTTTTTGGTCCAGCACATCGGCAAGACCGACGAATACGACGATCCCCGCAAATTCGAAGCCGCGCTCAGCTCCATTGAGCACTTGCGCGTATTTTGCCGCCAGTTGGGCGTGACGCTGCTGCTGGAAAACACCCCCAACGACCTGGCCACGCCGGAAAAGCTGAAAGAGTTGCTGCTGGCGCTGCATTATCCTGACCTGGGAATTTGTTTTGACACCGGGCACGCGCACATGATGTCCACGGTGCACCAGGCATGGGACCTGCTGGAAGCTCGCATCCACTCCACGCACGTGCATGACAACAAGCGTGACCGTGACGCCCATCTGTGGCCGGGCGAAGGCAACATTGACTGGGCCAATACCATGCAGGCGCTGCAGGCCGCGCCGCTGTCTCCGGCATTGGTGATGGAAATTGAAGGCGAAGACGGCGTGGACGTCGCCAAAAAGATGGCGGAAGCCTACAAGAAGCTGGAAGCAGCCGCAGTAGCCGCAGAATGAAGTATTTGGTGAACGTGATCCTGAGTCCCGTAAATGAGGGTGCGCCGTCGCCAGCACCCGAATAGGGACGAAGGACCTTGTGGTTGTTCCACTGCGATCGTGGCAACGCAAGGTCCCTCCGGCCTGCTCGGACGCTGATGACATCGCGCCCTCGCTTCACGGCCGTCGGGATGACGACGCTTACGAATCAAGACCAGAGACGAAAAATGGAAACCACACAAGCACCCGTCACCACCATCGCCGAACTGGGCAAGCATGACGGCCAGACCGTCACTCTGCGCGGCTGGCTGTACAACAAGCGTGAAAGCGGCAAGCTCATCTTTCCCATCTTCCGTGACGGCACCGGAGTGGTCCAGGGCGTGGTCCCCAAGAACCAGGTTGCGCCGGAAGTTTTTGACACGCTGCATGCCCTGACCGACGAATCCAGCGTGATCGTCACCGGCAAAGTGCGCGCCGATAAGCGCGCCCCCGGCGGCTTCGAGCTTGACGTCATCGGCGTGAAGGTTATCCAGCGCGTTCCGGAAGACGATCCGTTTCCCATCGCGCGCAAAGAGCACGGTATTGATTTCCTGATGGAAAACCGCCATCTCTGGATTCGGACGCCCCGGCAGGCCGCTATTCTCCGCATTCGCGCGGAAATCATACGCGCCGCGCGCGGGTACTTTGACGACCGCGGTTACACCCTGACTGACCCGCCCATCCTCACGCCGGCCGCGTGTGAAGGCACATCGACGTTATTCCCTGTGAAGTATTTTGAGGAAGACGCGTTCCTCACCCAATCCGGCCAGCTCTACATTGAAGCCACGGCCATGGCGCTGGGCAAGGTGTACTCGTTTGGTCCGACGTTCCGCGCGGAAAAATCCAAGACGCGCCGCCACCTGACCGAGTTCTGGATGGTGGAACCGGAAGTCGCCTACTTCGAACTGCATGACCTGATGGAGCTGGCGGAAAACTTCATCAGCCATCTGGTGCAGAGCGTGCTCGCCCATCGCCCGGACGATTTGAAGACCGTTGGCCGCGACCCGGCGAAGCTGGAAAACATCAAGCCGCCTTTCCCCCGCATCACCTATGACGAAGCCGTGAAAATGCTGCAGGAAGGCCACGCCAAAGGCCTGGTGGAGCACAAGTTCGAGTGGGGTGGAGATTTCGGCTCGCCTGACGAAACTTACTTGTCTTCGCAATTTGATAAGCCGGTGATGGTGCATCGCTACCCCACACAGGTAAAAGCGTTTTACATGGAGCCCGATCCGCAGCGTCCTGAGCTTGCGTTGTGCGTGGACGTGCTGGCGCCGGAAGGTTACGGCGAGATCATCGGCGGCTCGCAACGCATTGGCGACTACGAGCTCTTGCGCAAGCGGATTCAGGAACACAATCTGCCGGAAGAATCCTTCAAGTGGTATCTGGACTTGCGCAAGTACGGCGGCGTGCCGCACTCCGGATTTGGCATGGGCATTGAGCGCGCCGTCGCATGGATCTGCGGACTGGAGCACGTGCGCGAGACAATTCCTTTCGCCCGTACGCTGACGCGAATTTATCCCTAAACACTTTATCCTTTAGCACGAAGCGACAAATTTATGCCGGAAATGACAACGCCAACCGCCAACAAGACTGAGACCGCCAGGCCCGTGGTCGGGGACAATATTGCTCCCAAGAAGATCCGCATTTTAGGCGTGCCGCTGGACCTGGGCGCCTCCCGCCGCGGCGTGGACATGGGCCCTTCCGCGGTTCGCGTCGCCGGACTGGAAGCGCGTCTGGAAGCCCTGGGCCACATTGTTGAAGATGGCGGCAATGTGGCCGTGGCCATCGCCGAGCAGAAGAAAGAAGGCGATCCCCACGCCAAATATCTGAAAGAAATCACCGCTACCTGTACCAAACATGCGGACATGGTGGCCAAGACTTTGGAAACGGGGAAATTCCCTCTCAGCCTGGGTGGCGACCACTCCATGGCCGCGGGCACGGTGGCCGGCGTGGCGGAGTTTTACCGCCGCCAGAACCAGAAGATCGGCCTGATCTGGATTGACGCCCACGCCGACATCAACACCCCGGAGACCTCGCCCAGCGGCAACGTCCACGGCATGCCGCTGGCGGCGATTCTCGGGCTGGGCCCCGGCGATTTGAGCAACATCTGCGGGTTCTCTCCCAAAGTCCAGCCGGAGAATTGCGTGCTGATCGGCGTGCGCGACATTGACGCCCGCGAGAAAGAAAATATCAAGAAGACCGGCGTGGAAGTCTATACCATGCGCGATATTGACGAACGCGGCATGCGCACCATTACCGAAGAAGCCCTGCGCGTGGCCGGACGCGGCACCGCCGGATATCACGTGTCGCTGGACATGGACTGGATTGATCCGGAAGACGCGCCGGGCGTGGGCACTCCGGTGCGCGGCGGCGCCAGTTATCGCGAGGCCCACCTGGCCATGGAGATCATCGCCGACCACGGCCGCATGGTCAGCTTTGAAATCGTGGAGGTCAACCCGGTGATTGACGAACACAACCGTACCGCTGACCTGGCTGTGGAACTGGCGCTGTCAGCGTTTGGGAAGAAGATCCTGTAGCGGAAGTTTTTACCGCGGATTTACGCGGATGAACGCGGATAGCACGACAAAAACCTGGACGTAGAGACGTAGCACCGCTACGTCTCCCAGCGCCGCAAGAGGCTTGCGCGCCGCCTATGTTAAAGTCTTGATAGTTGAGCCTGGGGAGCAACACGATGCGCAAAACTTTGACCGCCGGTCTCTTGCTTCTGGTCGCGACCCTGGCTGGCTTTGCCCAAACGCAGGCCCCGCCCACGCGCGGTCCCTCCACCGCGGAAGAGCGCAAACGTTTCGTGGCCATCGCCCACAAGATGGAAGAGTCGCCATTGGATCCCGCACTGCGCAAAGAGCGCGACTGGGCGTTACGCTGGCTCATCGCCATCCCGGACATCACCGTGGACGCCTGCTACACCACTGAAATCCTCAAGGGCTTCGCCAACTCCCAGTACCGCTACATTGCGGAAGTCAACGGGCAGTATTCCTTCTCCATGGCGGTGTTCATGATCGAGCATCCCGACAAGGCGAAGGACGCAGCAGCCACCAACACCGCCGGGGCCGAAGGCGCGGTCAAGGCGTACCGGGCCATTCTGCGCAGCGACCCGGAGGCCCAGTCGCGGGTCCTTGAAGACCTCTCCGCCCGGCAGCGCGAAGGCAAGCTGGCCGACTTCGTGAAAGAAGCCACTAAACAACCCTGCAAGAACCCTGATTCCGGGGACGACAGCTCGTCGTAACGGCTCTTCCGTTTCACAAATTGAGCTGAAATCACTGCGCCTGCGCTGGTAGAATGCGGCGGTCTTGCACCATACGTCACTGAGGTAATCCATGTTCTGCGGGCGATGCGGACAACAGATTCCTGACGCTTCTGAACTTTGCCCGCTTTGCGGTCAGCCCGCGAGCATAAACCTCCCGCCTCCCAATCCGGACCAGCATGAGGCGATCGCGCCGGTCACGGCTCCGGTGAGCGCGCTGGTGGAGCAGCGGCCCATTGATCCTAAACTGAAGGGCGTTGGTGGATGGCTCTTGTTCTTCTGCGTAGTCATCACTATTCTGACCCCGCTGGGAGCGGTAAGAGAACTGGCCTTAGACGATTTGTTCTCCACGGAAAATCTTGTGGTGGTGGTGGTTGCGGTGTTTGGACTCGTCGTGGGACTCATTGTATGGAGCGCACAACGCCTGGCCATACCCCTGCTGAGGGCCTACTTTATCTTCATGGCGATCATTGCGGTCCTGGGCGTGGTTGGAGCGGTTGTTGAGATGCAAGGTGTGAAAGCCGAACCCGGCTCAACGGTGGATGGGAATTCTATGGTCGCGTTCGTCGCAAGTTTTCGGTCGTTGATATTCGTGCTGATCTGGGGCACTTACTTTCACAAGTCGGAGCGCGTGCGCGCCACCTTTGGGCGCAATTTGTGGGGCCGCACTGTGCCGCGCTTGGATCCATAGCTCCACGAGTTAATCATGTTCTGCGCGCGCTGCGGACAACAGATTCCGGACGCTTCTGAACTTTGCCCGCTTTGCGGACGTGAGGCGGTCCTGCATCTCCCGCCTTCCTCCCCCAGCGATCCGCTCGCAGCTCCGCACGCAAGCCCCCAGGTCCAACCCCGCGCCAGGGTTGCATTCGGCGGAGGCCCCATCGGCGTTGGCGGCTGGCTGCTGTTCTTCTGCATAACCATCACTATTCTCAGTCCCGTCGCAATCTTTAGCCAATCAGCCGCATTGATCCGGCGGCGCGGCCTGCAAACCAGCACAGGTACCCTAATTTACGTGGCCCGCGCGGCCTACGGCATCGTGGTGGGAATCTTTCTCTGGATGGGCCATCCTGTTGCGATGTTCCTGCTCCGCATCTACTTTGCCATTCTGAGCTTCTCAATCCTCATTGCGATTCTGTTTGTTGTGCTAGCGGGTTTACGTGGAGCAAACCCTGTAGCTATTTCTGAGTCCGCGGCGCCTGTTATGCAGCTGACGGCTTACGTGTTGATATGGGCTTCTTATTTCCTCAAATCCGTACGCGTGCGGAACACCTACGGCCGAAATCTCTAGCGCATATCGGGACAGGTTCCTTCGCCCTCTTTGCGTCCTTGGCGGTGAATATTTACATTAGTTCCTGATGAGCAAAACCAGGGTTGGTGTCCTTTTTGGCGGCCGCAGCGGCGAACATGAGGTTTCGTTGCTGTCTGCGGCCTCCGTTCTCAACGCAATCAATAAAGATAAATATGACGTGGTGCCGATCGGCATCACCAAGGAAGGCCGCTGGCTGGCTCCGGCACACGCGGAGCTGCTGTTGCGCGGAGAAACGTTGCGCGGAGAAGCGCCGCGTGGCGAGAAGCCCGGCGAGCATCCGGAAGCCTACTCACGCCACCTCCGCGCCGGCGACCCGGAAGCCACAACGTCCGCCGCTCTGCTGGCCAGAGGCGAAGCCGTGATCGTGCCGCCCTCGCCGCAAGCCCACGGGCTGTTTCCCTTCGAAAGCGCAGCCAAGGGCGGTGTCACAAGAGAAGAACAGGGCATCCAGGTGGATGTGATCTTCCCCGTGATGCACGGCACCTTCGGCGAAGACGGCACCATCCAGGGCCTGCTCGAACTGGCTGACATTCCCTACGTCGGCGCAGGGGTGCTCGGCTCTGCCGCCGGCATGGACAAGGACGTGATGAAGAAACTCTTCGCCGCCGCCGGACTGGCGATCGTCAAGCACGTCACGGTGCTGCGCGCGCAGTGGGAGAAAGAGCCGAAGAAAGTCATTAAAGAAATCGAAAAGAAGCTGAAGTATCCCGTGTTCGTCAAACCCGCTAACCTGGGGTCATCGGTGGGCATTTCCAAAGTACACGACCGCAAGGAGCTTGCGCCGGCCATGGACGAAGCGGCGCGCTACGATCGCAAGATCGTTATTGAAGAAGGCGTGGGCGGCAAGAAGCATAAAGCGCGCGAGCTGGAATGCTCAGTCCTGGGCAACGATGAGCCGCAGGCCTCCATCGTCGGTGAGATTGTGCCCGGAGCCGAGTTTTACAGCTATGACGCCAAGTATGTAGATGAAGGCTCCAAGCCGCTGATCCCGGCGCCCATCAGCAAGAAGCTCATGAAGCAGACGCAGGAGATGGCCATCCGTGCTTTTCAGGCAGTGGACTGCTCCGGCCTGGCCCGTGTGGACTTTCTGATGGACCCCAAATCAGGCCGAGTCTATTTGAATGAGATCAACACAATGCCCGGGTTTACCTCCATCAGCATGTATCCCAAGCTGTGGGCGGCGTCCGGCCTGGAGTACCCGGACCTGATTGACCGCCTGATCCAGCTGGCATTTGAGCGGTTTGAGGAAAAGAAGAAGAACCGGTACAGCAAGGCTTGACGTGAATTTCATTCTTATCCGTGGCTAGTCCCCAAGCACGGCTGACCAATGCCACTTCCCTGCGGAGTCCTTCTCAAACATCATCTCCAGCGGAAAAGGAGATTTCGCCGACGCGTGAAACCCAGGACGCCCCATGCAATAGGGTTTCTTGCACGGAGCTGCGTTAGCGACTGTAGCGTTTACCGCCGACTGCCAGAAATTCGGCCAGCCGATGATGGTGCTGATGTTTTTTAATGCCGTATCGCGGTCAATCAATCCGTCGAGCGCCCATTGAAATTTCGGGGACATCGTCTGCTTGAGCGCCGCCGGGTCGCGCTGTTTTACGACAGCGCGGAAGTGGGCGTAAAAGGCATCAAAATCGCTCTGGCCCGAGGGCTTGGTTTGCGGGATTGCTGAAACGGTTGCGATGCAGAGAATAGCCGCCAGACAAGCCGCCCGAGACATGATCCAGAGAGGGACCCTGGTTGTATTCAAGGGAGTTCTCCTGTTGTTGATAAGATGCAGACTTGCCTCATCCATTCCCTTGTCTCTCGGTGGACCCTCATGACTGGGGCATGGTTCAGGGCCAGTTGCGCTCTTAGCTTTTTACATGAAACTCACCTTTCTTCCTAGCTGTTTTGCCGCTGAGCTTCTGTCAAGCGCATTCTTAGACTGACTTTTTTCCAAGGTCCAAAACTCCATCTTCAGTCGAAGCCCCACATCTGCTATCCTCCTGCCCATGGCAAACCTTTCGTTGAATGGCCCAGGGAATGGCGCCGGCGGAACGTCCGGGGGGACCGGCGAATTTATCATCGGCTTCGTCATGGCATGCGTCGGCGGCTACCTGCTGTCCAACCAGGTGAGCATCGTGGGATCCTACTGGAACTTCTGGGGCACGAACTCTTTCGGCGTCACCCTGATCCCCATGCTGCTGGGCGTGGCCATTCTGTTTTTCAACGGCAAGAGCACCATTGGCTGGATTCTCACCGTGGGCGGAGCGCTGTTTATCCTGGCCGGCGTGATCGCCAACATGCATATCTACTTTCAGCAGACCAGCCTGTTCAATGTGATGGTGATGCTGATCCTGCTGGTCGGCGGGCTTGCGCTGATCGCCAAAGGCATCCGCCCGCACGAGAAGGCGCAGAGCGAGTAGCCGCCGTCGCAGATGAGCACGTCATGTTCAGTGAAGCGAATCAGCCCCATGCTGGCCGTGGCCAACATGGAGGAAACAATCGCCTTTTACCAGATGGTGCTTGGATTCACCATCACCCTGCAGTCGCCGAAGTATTCGATCGTGGAACGTGATGGCCAGACCATCCATTTCATGCAAGCCGCGTCAGAAGAAGTCATGCAGTGTGTCCGGGGACACGCGGAGATATACATTGAGTGCGTGGCATCCATTCTCTCTGGGAGCATGTGAAGACATTCCATGATCGCTACCGCATCAGGGACTTGTTTGACCGGGACTACGGGATGACGGAGTTCCACATTGACGATCCCAACCAGTGTCTGGTGTTTGTGGGTGAGAGAACCAGATAACGTGCCGGCCCGCTACCACCCCCCGTTTTCACTGGATTCGCAAGATTAGGGTAAAATCTAAGGTTCGCGTCAAAGAGGGCTCGCAGCAGCGGATTACCTTTGCTCAACGGGCCAATGTGAACGTTTTCTGGGCAGCGGGCGCGCTTGCGGCGCAGGCTTTGCCCGCAACGCTTCACCCTTCACAAAGATAACTTTCAGGAGAAGACTGACTCATGGCGATTCCAGCAACCCAGATGCGCCCGGGGATGATCATCAAGCACAACAATGACCTGCATTCGGTCTTCACCGTGGAGCATCGTACGCCGGGCAACTTGCGCGCGTTCATCCAGGCCAAGCTGCGCAACATCCGCACCGGCGCCATGTTTGAGCACCGCTTCCGCTCCGGCGACCCCATTGAAAAGGTCACGGTGGATGAAATCCCCATGGAGTACCTCTACCAGGACAACGACACCTACTGCTTCATGAACACCGAAAACTACGAGCAGACCCATTTGAATCGCGACGTTCTGGGCGACGCCGTGGATTACCTCACGCCCAACCTGCAGATCCGCGTGGAGTTCTATGACGGCAAAGCCGTGGGGATTGAGCTTCCGCAGACCGTGGTCCTCACCGTGGTGGAGACCGAGCCTGGACTCAAGGCGGCCACCGCGTCCAGCGTGACCAAGCCCGCCAAGACGGAAACCGGACTGATCGTCTATGTGCCGCCGTTCATCAATGAAGGCGAAAAGATCAAAGTGGACACCGCTGAAGGCGCGTATCTGTCGCGCGCATAGCCTGTGATGATTGCCCGCAGCTACATTGTTCGCGGCCGCGTACAGGGCGTAGGGTTCCGCTGGTTCGTGGACCATGAAGCCCGCCAGCTCGGCCTGGCCGGGTGGGTCCGCAACAATATTGACGGCACGGTGGAAGTGCTGGCGATGGGCAGCGCGGAGCAGCACGCGGCATTGCT
The DNA here is from genome assembly GCA_020072815.1 of Terriglobia bacterium. Classification (NCBI taxonomy): domain Bacteria; kingdom Pseudomonadati; phylum Acidobacteriota; class Terriglobia; species Terriglobia bacterium. Next base: position 121,396 of record JAIQGE010000008.1, read on the forward strand.
TAGCAAATTGCAGCGCGGACCGCGGGCTGCGCGCGTGGACGAAGTCCAGCAGCTCCCGGCCGAACCCGTGGCCGGGCTCACAACTTTCCGCATTGAAGGAGCGTGGTAACCATGGCCCACAACTGTGAGCATCTCAAGAAACTTATTCGCGAGGTGCCGGACTTCCCCAAAAAGGGAATCCTTTTTTACGACATCACCACCCTGCTCAAAGACCGGGTCGGCTTTGCCACGCTCATTGACGCGCTCTCAGAGCACTACCTCAACGCCAAGATCGATACCGTCCTGGCCATCGAGGCCCGTGGATTTATTTTTGGCCCGGCGCTGGCTTATCGCCTGAACGCCGGCTTTGTGCCCATCCGCAAACCGGGCAAGCTGCCGGCGGAAACCGTGAAGTGGAGTTACGCCCTGGAATACGGCCAGGACACGCTGGAAATCCACAAAGACGCCATCCGGCCCGGACAGAAAGTCATTATCGTGGACGACTTGCTGGCTACCGGCGGCACCGCCAACGCCTGCGCGCAACTGGCCCGCTCCCTGGGCGCGGAGATCGCCGGCATGGGCTTTGTGGTGGAGCTGGACTTCCTCAACGGCCGCAGAAAGTTCGAAGGCACGGAAATTTTCTCGTTGCTGCATTATGACAAGTAACTGGGTGTTGGCCCCTCAACACTGATATGAACAGACGAACCCTTCTCGCTCACCGACATTGGTTTCTCTTGGCAACGCTCTTTTCCGTGGCCGCCTTCGGGGCTACGCAAGAATTGCCCAGCCCTCAGCAATTGGTCCAGGCGTCGAACAGCGCCACCGATCTCGCCGAGACTGGGCCCTATCGCCTGCAAGCCACGGTAGTGGTCTTTGAGTCGGGAAGAAAAGTAGGAACCGGCCACCTTACCCTTGACCGCGACGGCGACAACGTTCGCGAGGAAATGAGCTTTACCGATTACCAGGAAACCACGGTCATCACGGGCGGCAGGCTTTCTCTGGTGCGCAAGCCGGTGGTGCCTTTGCGCTTCGTGGAGCGGATACGCAAGCTTGACCGCCTTTGGATCATCACGCTGCCGGCTGCGGCCGTTGCCGGAGCAGCCAAGCAACAAACGGTGCACGACTCGCCCGCAATTTGCTTTGATCTGAAGCTGGACAAGCAATCGAGCATGCGCTCTTGCTTTGATCCAGCCAGCAAGTTGCTCATCAGCCATGAAACTAAAACCTTGGCAGACAGCCCTACGGTCCTGTTTTCCGACTACCAGCCGTTCGCCGGCAAGAAATATCCTGCAACAGTTCGCTCTCTCACTCATGCCGGGAAGCCGGTAGTTGAAGCACACGACATTACTTTGACGGCCATGCAGTTTGAGCCCGATCATTTCAAGCCCTTGCCCGGCGGCCTTGAGTACCGCACATGCCGTGATATGCAGCCACCCCGGGTGACCAGCACAGTGGAGCCACATTATCCTCCGTTGGCCCGCCAAGCTCACATCCAGGGTGTTGTCAGCATTCTGGCCATCATCGGGACTGACGGCAAACTAACGCCAACTGAGGTGCTGCGTGGGCATCCCATCCTGGCAAAGGCAAGTCTCGAAGCATTGCGGGAATGGAAATACGTCCCTGCCATGTGCCCTGACGGTCCGGTAGCAACGGAAACCGAGCTCCGGATCGAATTTCACATGATGTGACCGCCTGTGCAAAATCTGCTGGCTTGCGTCGCTCTAAAGATTTACACTCGTGCGCTGCTCCTGCGTATAGGGAAATCAGGGGCCACTGCCTATGAAAACCAAAATCTTCTTGTTCGCGATGGTGAGCGTCATCGTGTGCCTTTTCTTCGCGTCCATGAGCGCCGCCCAGGACGCCGACGCCCGCCAGTTGCTCCAGTCCGCCCATGATGTCTCCGGACTCGCCCCGCTGCTGCCCTATGAACTTCATGCCGTGGTGGTGATCAATCCTGGCGCGCCAAATCAGAAGAAAGGCCAGATCGTCATTTATCGCGACCAGGGCCGCTCGCGCACCGACCTGCAGGTGGAAGACTATCGCGAACTCAAGATCACCCTCGGCGGCAAGCTTTACGTCGCGCGCTCCACTCCCATGCCCATTCCCGGCCTGGGACACCTGGCGGAAACCGACCGCGCCTGGGACCGCATGGCCGAAGACGGCGACGCCAAGCTCAGCGACGTCTCCCACAAGAAGGTCCAGAACATCGCGGCCAATTGTTTTGAAGTGAAAGCCCTGGACAAGCACCGGTTATGTTTTGATCCGGCCCGAAAAGTCCTGCTGCAAAAGCTTGACCAGCACTTTGCCTGGGAGTTCTCTGACTACTCTGCGGTGAGCGGCAGCCAAAATTTGTTCCCGCACAAGATCACCGTACTGGTGGAGCTGGAGAAGTCTGAAAAACCGGTCGTGATCGTGCAGGAAATTGAAGTCCGTCATGTGCGATATCCCGACAACGCCTTTGCCGTGCCCGAGCACTCCCTGGAATTTGAGACCTGCGAAAACCTGCAACCCGCCAAGCCGCTGCAATCGCCGCACCCGGATTTTGGTCAGAGCGTGATCCGCAGAAATTTTGCCGCCGGTCAGGTGAATGTGTACGGCATTGTTGACAAGGAAGGAAAAGTCCAGAAGGTACAAGTGCTCTCTTCCGATGCGGACGTGCAGCAGGCCGTGCGCGAGGCCCTGAAGCAATGGCGCTACTCGCCCGCCATGTGCGGTCCAACTCCGGTGGCTACGGAACGCGAGATTCAGATTCCGTTCTTCGAGTTCGAAGGCCAGGCCAGCGGCCGACGTTCGCGATAAAGACCCGCCCATCGGCGGACAGAGTTCTTTCGGCGCATTGAAATCTGAGACGGCCCTCGGCCTAGAGCGGCTTCACTCCCAGAGCCCGGTCCAGATCGGCCACCTGGTACACTACGCCGTCTTTCACCACGGTTTTCACTTTGTAAATATCGCTGACGTGGGCTGCCGGATCGCCGTCCACCAGAATCACGTCGGCCAGTTTGCCGGGCGCGATGCTGCCCAGCTCTTTGTCGAGCTTCATGACCCGCGCCGCGCCCAGCGTGGCCAGTTGCAGGACTTTGGGAGCGGGAATGCCCGCCGCTTCGTACAGCACCAGTTCGCGATGCAACGAAAACCCGGCGAGCGAATCCGTGCCGGCGACAATGGGAATTCCGGCATCGTAAAACGCCTTGGCCATCTTCAGCATCTGCTGGAAGGAATCTTTGTAGCGCTGGTCCTGGCCCTCAGGAGCAGCTAGGCCGCCGTACAGGAATCCGCGGCGAATCTGCGCCGGCATGCGGTCCGCCACCGTGGCATAACTTGCGGATATAACACCCGGCCGGCTCGTGAGCATGTTTTCGAAAACCATCAGCGTGGGATCCACCACCGTCTTGTGTTCCTGCAGCAGGCGAATGAAAGCCTTGACCTGCGCGGACGCCGGATCAATCTCCGCGCCGTGCGCCGCCACCTCCGTAAAGCGCGCGGGCGTGCGCGTATCTTTCACCTGCGGCATAAAGTTGAGGAAGACAAAATTCATGTGCTGCATTTCGTCAGCGCCGGCGCGGACGAACTGCTCCGCAATCATGCCCGAAGGAACATGGCCGCTGAGCTGCATCCCATGGTCGTGCGCCATCTGGGCGATCTTCGGCACCAACTCCGGCTTGAGCGAGCTATAGACCTTGATCTGCACGTAGCCCAGGCGCGCGTAGTTGTCCACGGCCTTTTTGGCTTCTTCTTCGTTGTCGGCAAAAACTTTGGTGGGGCCCTGGTACGGGCCGCGGCCGTCAATAAAACCGGCCATCACCACGCGCGGACCAATCTCCGTGCCCTGGCTGAAGCGTTCGCGCAGCTTGAGCGGCGCATCAGTGTCATTGGCCAGATCGCGGACGGAGGTGACTCCGGCGGCCATGTGCAGCAGCCCGTCATTGGGCTGGATGTGCACGTGCATGTCCCACAGCCCCGGCATCAGGGTCTTGCCGGCGGCGTCAATCACTTCAGCATTTTTCGGGATGGCCACTTTGCCGTCAGCGCCCGCGGCGGCGATCCTGTTGCCGGTAATCACCACCGTGCTGTTGAGGCGTGACTGCGCGGTTTCCGAGTCAAAGAGCCTGGCGTGCGTGAAGACCAGCGCTCCCTCAGGTTTGTGCGACAGAGTGCGGGCCAGCTCTCCGGAGCGGTCTTCCTGCAGCTTGTCCTGGGCTTTGAGCAGCGGCTCCACCACAGACTCAAAACCTTCCGGAACAAGTGACGACCAGGAGGCGATGCTGGCGTAGAGCTTGCCGTCATCAATCAGCCAGAAGGGATAGGGCGTAAAATCCAGGCCGCTGATTTCGTACAGCGTGAAGGTGTGCGGCTTGCCGCCGGCTTCCAGCTTCATCTCGCTGCGCTTCTGCAGTGTTGCCTGGCCCGAAGGCAGCAGTGGCAGCGACTGTCCCGGAGCGCGCAGCAGGGCACGCACCATCTGCGCGCCGTCCTCCGGCGTGCCGGAGAGCGAAACATAGTAGGCCCCGCCGGCGGCCTGCTTCTCACCCTGCTCTGAGCGGTTCTTCCACGCGGCTTTGCCCTGGGCCACAGAAAAATGCTCTTCCACCTGGGCCTTCATGTAGTCGTTGCCGGTATTGTCCATGGCCGCCAACACGCCGCTCTTGTCCAGGACGATATGCGAGTTGATGCTGGGGCCGCGGCCGCGATCGTTGAACTCAAAGTGGACCTGCAGGCTGCCGTCGGCGTTGACGGTGGTGGTCTGGAACCCGGCGTTGGTGCCCTGCAGTATCAGCACGTAGCGATAGGTCTTCGCGGCATCATCAGCATGCATTGCACCACATTGCGCGTGGGTATGGCAGAAAGGCATCAGCAAGAACAGAATGGCAAGCTTTTTCATGAGGGACATCAACTCCTGGGCCTTCATTTCCAAGGCGCTCAATTTCAAGTATTTTAGACCGCCGCTTCCGGCGAAGGTCATCGCCCAAACACGCGGGTCATCCGTAGGGGTACATGATGAAGAACATCAGTGACAAGGCGGTCAGTATCCACATCCCCGGTTTGATCTGGCGGACCTCGCCTTTCACCAGCTTGAGCAGCGGATAGAGCACAAACCCCGCGGTGATGCCCACGCCAATGTTGAAGGTGAAGCACATCAGCGTGACCACGGCAAACGCCGGGATGGACTCCGAATAATCTTTGAAATCAATGCGGGTGATGGGCTCCAGCATGAACAGGCCGACGATGATCATGGCCGGCCCGTAGGCCTGCGCCGGGATCGCGCTGACAAACGGCGCAAAGAACAACGTCAAGGCAAAGCACAGCGCCGTGACCAGCGAAGTCAGGCCGGTGCGTCCGCCGGCCTCAATCCCCGTGGCTGACTCCACATACGCGCCGGAGGTGGTGGTCCCAATGAGCGGGGCCAGGGTGGTGGTCACGGCATCCACCAGCATGGGACGCTCGATCTGCGGCAGCCGGCCTTCCTTATCGAGAAACCCGGCGCGTGCGGAAAGCCCAATCAACGTTCCCATGGTGTCCACAAAGGCCATGATAAAGACTGTAAGCACCACGGGAAACGCCGCCCAAGTCAGCGCGCCGCGCAGGTCCACCTGGAACAAGATCGGCTTCAAGCTGGGCGGAAGGCTGAGCAGATGCACGGGCGTGGGCGCAGTTTTTGCAACGAAGGCAACAATGGCCGTGACCACAATCCCCAGTAGGATCGCGCCCGGAACCTTTCTCACCACCAGCGCGGCCACCAGCAGAAACCCGAAGATGGCCACCAGCACCGGCGCCGAAGTAAGATGCCCGGACCGCACGGGAGCTCCGGCAACGCCCAACGCCACAATGCCCGTCTGGTTCAGCCCGATGAAAGTCAGGAACAGTCCAATCCCCACGGCAAAGCTGTAGCGCAGAGATAAGGGCACCGCATCCACGATCCACTGGCGCAGGCCCAGCAGAGTGAGCACAACAAAGAGCACACCTGCGATCAGGATTGCGCCCAGCGCGGTCTGCCACTTGAAGCCCAGTTGCAGGCACACGGTGAAGGCGATGAACGCGTTCTCGCCCATGTACGGGGCAATCGCGAACGGACGGTTAGCGTACAGAGCCATGAACGTGCATCCGAACACTGCGGCGGCGATGGTCGCCACAAAGCTCGCGTCCACGGGGATTCCCGCATTGCCCAGAATCTTGGGGTTGACCACCACGATGTAAGACATCGTGGTAAACGTGGTCAGCCCAGCTATCACTTCACACGGAATGCTGGTGCCGTACTTCTCCAGTTGGAAGAACGACTTCACGGCGTTCATTCTCGGTGGGCCCTCGGTTTCAAAGTTCCATCCAGAAAAGCGACATAGCCGCAGATCAGGCGATAGGTGTCATAAAAATTGTCGGGTCGGAACTGCCTGGCGATTTCGCCTTCCAGATGGGCGTGGGTCATGGAATGGATGGTAATCTGCGGCACGTTGCGCGCAGCGAACGGCTGGGAGTCGGTGGCGCCTGCAGCTTCGATATCAATCTGGCTGCCCGCCAGCTTGAGCGCGTACATGGTGACCACCAGCGCGTGGACCAGGTCTTTGTCAGAATGCGACGTCCAGACCTTGGTGGGCGAAAAGCCGAGCGCGTCCAGGTTGACCATGGCGTCCACGCGGTCCAGTTCAGCGCGGTCCAGGTGCGCGGCAAAAAACTCGGCTCCGGCCGGTTCGTTTCCATGATCGGCAAACGCCACAAACACGATGGTGTGATGGCGCGGCCTGGCGCGCAAAGATTCAAACAGGCTGGGAAGCAACGTGGCAGCTCTCCAGTTGTCCGCGGGCCGTTGGACTGATGACGCGCTTTCATAGTGAGCGCCCACAATAATGGTCCGGCCGGTCTCGCCCGGCAGCCGGCAGATGATGTTGGGGGCGTCCGCGTCCGCTAATTTCTGCTCGCTGAGCCAGTCGTTTCTGCATCCGGAAGCAGCAAACATGGCTTTAAGCCGGGCGGTGCGCTGCTGGTTGCCGGAGGGCGCTCCGTCCGCCTGCCGCAGCACTTCCGCCTTGGGTGCTGGAGTAAAAGCAATCTTCTGCGCCAGGCACCGCGCACCCGCAGCGAAAATGAATATTGAGAGGACCACCCCGCGCATGGTCTGGCTATCTTACACGGGTTCGACGGCAATCTTGCCGTCCTGCCGCGTCAGATGGGCCCAGGGAACTTCCGGGTCATGTGTGAACATGGTGAGCCACTGTTCGGGGATGGCCCGCGCGTAGTATTTCTTGCGATTTTCAATGGCCTCAAGCGGATAAAGGTCATAGGCCATCACCCACGTGGGCTCCAGGTGCCAGGTGGTGGGAATCAAGTCCGAGATGTAACAAGCCGTCTTGCCGCCGCTGCGCAGGAAGACCGCCCACATGTTGCGCGTGTGTCCGGGCCAGATCTCCACGGAAATCCCGGGGACAATCTCCTGCTCTTTCTCCGCGCTGAGCAGCGTCATCTGGCCGCTGCGAATCAGGGGATCGTAATTGTCACTGATGTAGCTAATGCGGTCGCGCTCCAATTGCAGCGATCCGTGCTCCCACTCGCCTTTGGGCGCGTAGTATTTGGCGTTAGGAAAGTTGGCGACGGCCACGCCGTCTTTGTACACCGTGTTCCATCCGCAATGATCAAAGTGCAGATGCGAGTTGATGACCACGTCAATTTCTTCCGGCCTGGCGCCTGAAGCCTGCAAGCTCTCCATCAGCTTCAGCTCCGGCAGGAAGATGCCTTTCAACTTGTCCGATAGTTTGCTGCCGATGCCGGTTTCAATAAGAACCGTCTGCTTGCCGGTGCGCACTAGGACGGAATTGCAGTTCACCTTGATGCGGTTGAGGTCGTCAGGCTTTACCTTGCGCTGCCACATGGTCTTGGGGACCACGCCGAAGAAAGCGCCGCCATCGCCAACGTACGTTCCGTCAGACAGCGCGGTCAGCTCAAACTCACCCAGCTTGAAAGTCGCGGGCTTCACTACTGCGTTGCCCCCAGCAGCTCACGGCGGAAATGATCACGAATCCGGGTGAACAGGTGCACGCGCGCCTCGCGCCCGCCAATGCCGTGGGTCTTGCGCGGGTAGAGTTGCAGATCAAACTGTTTTCCGGCGTTGATGAACGCGTTGATCATCTGCATGGTGTTCTGCATGTGTACGTTGTCGTCACTGGTGCCGTGCACCTCCAGCAGATGGCCATGGAGTTTGGCGGCGTGGTTGATGGGCGAACTTTTCTTGTAGGCGTCAGCGTTCGCCGGAACCAGGCCGCCGTAACGCTCCGTGTAGATGGAATCGTAGTCGGTCCAGTCGGTCACCGGGGCCACGGAGACGCCGGCTTTGAAGCGGTCAGAGTGGGTCATGGCATTGAGCGTCATGTAGCCGCCGTAACTCCATCCCCACCAGCCCAGGCGGGAGCCGTCAAGCTGCGGAAACTTGGCCAGCGCCTGGTCAATGGCCGCGAGCTGGTCTTTCAATTCAATTTCGCCGAAGTTGTGCCGCAGCACGGTGGCGAACTTGCGTCCGCGCGAGCCCATGCCGCGATTGTCCACCACCAGCACGGCAATGCCGTCGCGCATGAGGATTTCATTGAAAAACATACCGGGCCCGCCCCAGGCATTGCGCACGCTTTGGCCGTGCGGACCGCCGTAAGGATTGTTGAGCAGCGGAATTTTCTTGCCCGCGCTATTGGCGGGCAGATAGATCATCCCGCGCAGCACGGTGCCGTCGTCGGCCTTGAAGTCCACAAACTGCGGCGACGTCAAATGGAGCCCGTCAATGCTCTTGGATTTCCAGATGGAGTCGCAGGCGCCGCCCATCTTGCAATAAGAAAGCTGCGGCGGGGTCATGACTGCCGAGAACGAATCCACGTAATTCTTCGCGTCCGGCGACACGTTGACGCCGTGCGTCCCGGGCTGCGCTTTGGTGATAATCGCAAACCCGGAGCCATCCATCTTGACGCTGCACAGGTGGCGCTCGCGATCGTCACCCGCGTTGGTGTTCAGGTAGAGCGTGCCAGTGCTTTCCTCCATGCCGTCAATGCCAAAGACTTCAAAGTCGCCCTTGGTGATCTGGTTGACCAGTTTGGCGTCCGCCCCCAGGGGATTGGCCTTGTCGAAGGAGTAAAGATAAAGATGCGTGTGGCCATCACGCCAGCTCGACCAGATGAAGCGTCCGCTAGGGCCCAGCATCTTGAAGTTTGCGTCAATTTCAATCCAGGCGTCGTCTTTCTCGCTCAGCACCAGGCGCGACTTGCCGCTGGCCGCGTCAATGAAGTACAGCTCAAGCTGGTCCTGCGCGCGATTGAGCAGCATGGCCCAGATCACGCCGTCACGCACCCAGCCAAAACGCGGAATGTAGCTGTCTTGGTTGTCGGTGAGATGGATCCACTTTACATCACCACCCGCGGCGCTCACCACGCCCAATTGGACTTCAGGATTGGGATCGCCGACTTTCGGATATTTTTCCTGATAGACCGAAGGGTGTTGCGGGATGAAATCGGTAATCGGATACGTTGGCACCTTGGTTTCATTCATCTGCAGAAAAACGATCTTACTGGAGTCAGGCGACCAGAAGTAATTGCTACGGACTTCAAGCTCTTCCTTGTATACCCAGTCCACTTCGCCGTTGAGGACGTTTTCGTCGGAATCGTTGGTGAGAACCTTTTCTGCCGCTCCATCCACCGGCCGGACGACCAGATTGTGCTTGCGGATGTAGGCCAGCTGCTTGCCGTCTGACGAGAACTTGGGATCGCCCACGGAATCACCCTGCGCGCTCAGCGCCGTGGCCGTACCCGCAGCCAGGTTGTAATACCAGAGTTGGCCGTTGGAATCGAAGAGGATGTGCTGCGAATCCGGCGCCCAGTGATATCCAGCGACGCCATAGCGGGCGCGGTTGTCACGCGCGCGATCGTCTTTCGTGGTGCTGGCAGCAGGAGTGAGCGACGCAATTTTCTCCGCCGGCACCAACACTGCGGCTTTGCCCGTGGCCGCGTCAATCGCGAAGAGGTCGGCCTTGTCCACACCGCCTTCACCGCCCTGCTGGTGGACCATGTAGGAGACGCGCCTGCTGTCCGGGCTCCAGCGGACGGTGTCCGGACTGCGGCCGGTAAAGCCGTTGGAGGAATAAATGGATTCAATGGTCAGCTCTTGCGCGCGCCCCGCCGTCAGGGCGAAGGTCAACAGGAACGCGGAAAAGACAAGCCTCTTCACAGGGAATCTCCGGGTGTGGGATGAACCGAAAAGTGTACAACAAGCAGGATTGCGTAATTTAGTAATTTGGTAATTGAGGAATTGGAGATTGTTGACTGGGCTTTTTGACTATTCAATTACCCGATTACCAAATTACTCAATTACCAATCTTCACATCTGTTCTTCCATCTGCCTTCGCAACCGTCGCGATTCGGCCAGCAGGCCCATGCTGTGCATCAGGTTTTGCAAGGTGACAATGCCCACAAGGCGTTCTTCGTCCACCACCGGGATCAGCGTCAGCCCGCGCGAGGTCAGCTTGCGGAAGGCAGAGCCCAGCGACTCGCCGCGCGAAGCAATCTCAAAGGCCTTGCTCATGGCGCCCTGCACGTAACCGTTGCCTTCGCGCCGCAGACGCTCCACGATGGTCTGGCGGGTGATCACGCCCACCAAGCCGCTGCCGCCAACCACCGGAAAATCGTCCTGCAGGCAATGGACGGCCAAGTTCAGCGCGTCTTCCAGCGTGTCCGCGGGGGACAAGGTGGAAAACTGCGTGAGCATGATGTCTTCCATGTGCACGGCTTCCACCACCGACTGGAACATCACCGTGCGTTCTTCCAGTTGTCCGGCCATGAACATCACCAGCCCCACCAACATCAGCCATTGCGAGAACACCAGTCCAGCCATCATCAAAGCGGCGGCAAACAGATTGCCCAGGTTTACGGCTTGCCGCGTGGCCTGGCGAAGCTCGAGTTTTTGCGCGCGCCAAGCGCGGAAGACCCGGCCGGCGTCGAGGGGAAAAGCGGGCAGCAGATTGAAGGCGCACAGAGCCGCGTTGATCCAGAAGAAGCTGCGGACCAGATCGTCAATGGTGACCAGCGGCAGCGTCCACATTCGCGACACAGGCCCTACCGCAAGCCCAACACCGCCGGCGATGATTGCAATCAACGCGCTCACCAGCGGCCCGGCTGCGGCGATCTTGGCCTCCCGCGCGATGTTACGGGCGTTCTCGTCCAGGGCATGCGGGTCGGCCATGGCGATGCCGCCGGTGGGCAGCAGCATGGTTCCGCGAATCGTCCGGCCGTTGCGCGATTCGATCCAGATGTGTCCCAGTTCATGCGCCATCACTGACGCCAGGACGATCGCCGCGAGCGCCAGCCCGCGGACCACTCCCCAGACTCCACTCCGGCTGGATTCATACAACAGAACAAAAGCCAGCAGAAACAGGAAAGACATGTGGATGCGGAACTCCACACCGAAAAACTTGCCCGCGAATAGGCTCCAGGATTTCATGAATGCATCGTCCTACTTGCGATTCTATACGTTAGATTAGATGCCGGACAGCAAGGTTGGGTGCCATGCGCGTGATCGCGGGAAAATACCGCAGCCGAAAGCTCATCGCTCCTGAAGGCGTGGCCACCCGTCCGACCACCGACCGCCTGCGCGAAACGCTCTTCAACGTGGTGGCGGCGCAGGTGGAAGGGTCGGTGTGGCTGGACCTGTTTGCCGGAAGCGGGGCCATTGGCATTGAGGCGCTGAGCCGCGGCGCCGCCCGTGTTTACTTTGTGGAGCAGGCCAGCCGCGCCGCGCGCGTCATCGCAAGAAATCTGGAGTCCCTGGGGCTTGGCGGCCAAGCTCCGGGCGAGAGCTTCGAAATACTGGAGCGCGACTGCCTGGCCGCCCTGCGCCTGCTTGAGGCCCGCGGCGTCACCTGCGATTTCTGCTTCCTCGATCCGCCGTACCGCAAGTCGGGTGATTACGAGCAAGTGCTTAGTCTGCTTGCGCGATCATCACTGCTGCAAGCCACGAGCGTGGTAATCGCCGAGCATGACAAGCATTTTGATCCCGGGGAAGCCTTCGGCGGGCTGCGCCGCGACCGCACGCTCAAGCAGGGCGACGCGGTCCTGAGTTTTTACCGGCTAGGCCAGTGATTTCACCCGCTCCGGCTGCGGGGCCGCACGGGGGGTGTGACGAATCGCCACATTCCATGCCTGTTTTCCACAGACACCTTAAAAAAACCCGCATAAAATGCGGCGAAAACGCTTGCGCGAAGGCCTCTGTCATGTAATATACGAAATGAGTGCCTGAAGAGCACCAATTTCAAGGAGGAAAGATGGCATCTGGCATGACCAAGACCCAGCTCGTCCGCCACATGGCTGAGCACGCTGAAATGAACAACAAGGCAGCCGCAGCATTCCTGGAACACCTGGCGGATACGGCAATCAAGGAAACCAAAAAGAACGGTATCTTCGTTATTCCTGGCCTGGGCCGCTTGGTGAAATCCAACCGGAAGGCCCGCATGGGACGCAACCCGCAAACCGGCGAACCGATCAAAATTGCGGCCAAGACCGTGGTGAAATTCCGCGTCGCCAAAGCCGCCAAAGACGCAATCGCTCCGAAGAAATAACTCCGGAACATCATCAACGCAAGATCAGAAGGCCGGCTGCCAAGCCGGCCTTTAACGCATCCGGCTGTCCAGTACTTTGTTCACCAGCCGGTCGGCTTCTTTGTTCTTTTCGCGCAGGACGTGTTCGATGGAAAACACATGGAATTTCTGGGCCAGCAGTTGCGCCTTATCGAACAGAGGTTTCAAACCTGGACTGTTGACCTTGTAGCGGCCTTGCATCTGGCGCACCAGCAATTCGGAATCGCTGTAAATCTTGATGGATTGATACATGGCGCGAGCGGCATAGTCCAAAGCGGCGATCAGGCCGGAATATTCGGCGACGTTGTTGGTCTGCAGGCCCAGGTAGTCGCTGAGTTCGGCCACCACGTTGCCCTGCGCATCGCGGACTACTACGCCGTAAGCCGCCGGGCCGGGATTGCCGCGCGCACCGCCGTCAATGTTGGCGACGATGTCAAAGTTCGTTCGGGTTGCGCTGCCGGAAAACAGAGACGTCTGCTTCATGATCTCACCGGCCTTCTTCCAGCCGAATCGCCAGCCGTTCGGGGAGTCCGGCGGCGAAGATTTTTTCCTGTGCCTGCGTAATGTCATACGGAACGCGATGGAAGGTAACCGAGCCGTCGCTAGTGTCATACAGCGCAAACGCGGCGCGCGGGTCGCCGTCACGCGGCTGGCCGATGGAGCCGGGGTTGATCAGGTACTTTGCCGCAGGCGAAAGTTGCAGCCGAAAAGTCTGAGCGGAGTTGGCCGTGGGATATTGCGGCTGGATCACGGCTTCTGCATCGCGCTCGTCGTCAATCCAATAGCCGCCTTGCACGTGTGTGTGGCCGAAAAAAGTAAGCGGGACAGCAGCGTGGGCCAGAATGGAGTAAGCATCGCGCGGAAACAGAACATACTCGTCTTCGTCGCGGGGAGAACCGTGCACGCATTGCAACCCTTCCAAGGGAGCGAGCGGGCCTTGCGGCATGGCCCGCAGAAATTCCAGATGTTCCGGTTTCAGCCGTTCGCGCGTCCACAGCGCCGCCAGCCCGGCAATGGGATTGAAATCATCCAGGCTACTCACGCCGGAACAGGCTTTGTCATGGTTGCCGCGCACAAAAACCTCGCCCAGCGCGCGCGCGCGCTCAGTCACCTCATTGGGATTGGCGCCGTAGCCAACAATATCGCCCAGATTGAAGACGCGGTCGTGCGCCGGCGCGGCGTCCAGGCAGGCTTCCAGGGCCTCAAGGTTGGCGTGAATGTCAGAGATAATAAGAATTCGCACGGCTGTTTTATCTTGCCAGTGTAAATCACAGGCCGCGATTATGGCGCTACGCGCGCCCAGTGTCCGGGTTCAATTTCCCGCAACGGGACTAGCCCGGCTGGCCGGGCGCTCTGCTCCACGGTCTCCAGGGGACGTGTGCGGTCGGTCTTGAGAGTTGGGATCGCAGCGATCAAGCCGCGCGTGTAGGGATGCGTGGCAGCCGAGAAAATCCTGGCCACCGGGCCCATTTCCACGATTTCTCCTCCGTACATGACTGCCACACGGTCGGCGACGCGGGAGATTACTCCAAGGTCGTGGGAGATGAACAACACCGCCAGGCGGTGCTTTTCGCGCAGGGCGCTGAGCAGCTCGAGGATTTGCGCCTGGATGGTGACGTCGAGCGCGGTGGTGGGTTCATCGGCAATCAGCAGTTGCGGATTGTTCACCAGGGCCATGGCGATCATCACCCGCTGGCGCTGCCCGCCGGATAGCTGGTGAGGATAATCCCGCGCGCGACGATCGGCCTCGGGGATGGCCACTTCGCGCAAGGCTTCCACGGCGCGGGGCCATGCTTCCGACTTGCTGACGCGGGCTTCTGGCTGGCTGACGCGAGTCTTAGAGCTGCTGTCGCCGGCGTGGGCCAGCACGGCTTCCGCCACCTGATCGCCCACGCGCATGACCGGGTTCAGCGCCGTCATGGGTTCCTGAAAGATCATGCTGATACGCGCCCCGCGGACGCGACGCATGGCGTCTTCCGGCAGGGTCAAAAGGTCCTCGCCGGCGAATGATATCTCTCCGCTGACGCGGGCCTGTGGGGGCAACAAGCGCATGATGGCCAGCGACGTAGCGGATTTGCCGGATCCCGATTCGCCAACCAGCCCCAGCGTACCCGACTCAGGAATGCTGAAGCTAACGTCGCGCACCGCGGCCACGTCGCCGGTTTGGGTGGCGAAGGTCACGTTGAGATGGGCGACTTGGAGCAACCAGGGCATGGCAGAACGCAAGCATGCATTTTAGCGGAAGGACGCCATAGACGCCGTTAACGCCTGGCCCGTGCAGCGGCAAGCCGCCGTTCTTTTTCCGCATGCATCTCCAGCAGGCTCTGCGCTGCGACCGGCCCATAGAGAGCGCGGACCCAAGCGGGATTGGTCCATTGCGGGCCGAGCGCGCTCAGTTCATCCAACTGCGACATGGCGAAATCATTCTGGTGCAGCCGCCAATTGGCAATGGCCCGCCCGGCGATGGCAACATTCGCAGGCGAGCTATCGTCAGAAATATTTTTGAACAGGCGCAGGGCGTCGGCAGGCGCATTCTTTTCCAGGTCTACCCATCCCAGTACGCTCTGCAGGCCGGGATCACCAGGGCGAAGAGTGAGGAAGCGGTGGAGCAATGCGTCCGCAGCGTCAAACTTGCCCGCGCGGTAATACCACCAACCCAGGCGCGCCAGGAATTCCGGAGCAAACGATTGTGCGCTGGCGGTAAAGGGGCGGTCAGCCAGCTCACGAGCTTGCGATTCGTCGCCGGCCATGACCAGCAGTCCGGCGGCTTCGATCCTGGCTTGTACTGTGAGACTGTCGGTTGCTTTATCCACGTTCAGCAGCTTAAGCAGGCGCTGGAATTCCTGCGCGGCCTCAGCATGGCCGGGAAGCGATCCCAGCGCCTCCGCGTAGTTACGAACGTTGACCGGGTCCACCGTGGTTTTTTCGCGGATTTCGTATTCAATCAGCATCCGGTGGGATCCCGCCGCGGCGGAAAAATGGCCGAGCGCAAATTCACTTCTCGCCAGCCGTGCGCGTATCCCCGGCTGAGGATTCGGCTCCAACTGCAGCGCAAACGACGCGAAACGGACAGCGCGCTCGTAGTCGTGCGCCTGGAAGGCCTGGTCGCTGACGGTGTTGGCGTAATCGTTAAGATCAACTTCCGTCTGCGGATAGAGCTTCAAGAGTTTGCGCCCGGCCTCCAACGCAGCGTCCATCTGGGCGAGCTCCAGCTTTACCTGCGCCAGTGATTTCAGCGCATTGGGATTGTTGGGCTGCAGTTCCAGCGAGAACGCTGCGAACTGTTCCGCCTGGGTAAATTTTTTGGCAACCATGGCCTTGGCGCCCAGGTCGCCAGCGAAGGCGCGGACCGAGTCGGCAGCCGCGGGATCGGCGGGAAGCAATTCCCTGTATGCAGCCGAGGCGGCGGTGAAATCATGCTGCGCGCACCGGGCCTTGGCCAGCGCCGCGAGGGCCGGCGGATAACCGGCATGCAGCTTCAGGGCTGATGTGGCGGCTGCGACCGCCTGGTCATATTTCTGCGCGACCACATGCGCGTTTGCCTGGTGGCCCAAGAAGATGTAGCGAACCTCGAGCGGCTTGGTTTCGCCGGTTGTCCACTTCTTTTCGGCAATCAGGTCGCGGATCTTGGCGATCCGGTCAGCCGAGGGCGGATGCGAGCGGAAATATCCCGTCAGAATCTGGATGGTGGCGCTGGAGATTTCACCCTCCGGCGTGGTTTTCTTCCCGGCGCCGCGGTGCATTTCTTCCTCCAGTTTCTGGAATTCAGCAAACACCTGAATCGCACCCTCCGGAGAATAGCCCGCAAGCACCGCCAGATTCACCCCTTCGCGGTCCGCTTCCAACTCCTGGTCCTTGGTATAGCCGGCTTCAAAGATTTCGACGGGCAAGGAGGCAAGCTGCAGCAAAGGAATTTTCCTCATGGCCCGTTCCCATTGCAGACGCTCGGCACAGTGATAACGGTCAATGTGTTCGATTTCGTGGCCCAGCACGCCGGCCAGCTCGTCTTCATTTTCCATCAGATCCAGCAAGCCCGCGCCCATGTACACATGGCCGCCGGGAAGGGCAAAGGCATTGATAAACCCGCGATCAGGAATGTAGTGAAACTTGTAGGGCAGTTTGCGGAAAGCATGGGCCGCTACGCGGTTCCCCACCGACTGGATGTATCTTTCAATCAACCTGTTTTCTTCGTCGGGATGGGACTCATCTATGAACTTGGCGATGCCGTCGCCGATTTTGATCTCTTCCGCATCCGGTATGCGCGTGTAATGCATGGGAAGCCGGGTAAGCTCGCGCTCGGTATCGGCCACCAGGTAAAGCAACGCAGTAGGCGCGACGGGAGCTTCCACCGGGCGCGTCTGAGTGAGGACCATCCCGCCGACCAGCAGCGCGAGGGAGGCAATGAGACCGATCCATCGCATCATTGTTCCGGGCATCATAGGAATTGCCTCACTTTCTCCCGGTTCCTGCTGTAGAGAATGGAAACTCCCAACAGCATGGCCCCCAGCACAATGAAAGTGATGGCGCGGTCGCGGATGCCCAGCCGCCAGATGTCAACCACAATGATCTTTCCTACACACAGCATGAGAAGCCCAACCGCCGACAAGCGGTAACTGCGTTCGCCAATCCACAACGCGAACAGGAAGACCACCACGGCTTCCAGGGCCCAGGCCATGGTCACCAGGCCGCTGCGCAGTTCAACCGCGAGATAAGCAGTGATCAGCCCGAGCGGGACAAAGAACAGCAATTGCTCGGGCCGCGCAGCCAGCAGTTGAAGCGCTCGTCGCATACGCGACTTGCCTTCCTGTAACGACGTCTGGCGCAACTTGAAGGCGAAGACCAGCGCGGCAAACAGAAATCCCGCGGCGGAGATCACGTTCAGGCCGGAAAGCAGCTTTGAAGGCGGAGTGAAATAGCTGCGCTCGTAGAGGTTGTGCATGACACCACGGAAGAGCACTCCCAGGCTCAGAAACAGCGCCTGGTGCAGGAATACGGGTCTATTTGTTTTCCAAGCCAGGGCCATGAGGACCAACACCGCGGCGGCCCAGGCGGTGGCAATCCAATCCAGAGCGACTTCAAAGCGCAGCAGCAGAATAACGCTCAAAGTCCCCAGCCAGGCAAATGTCTGGGCGGCTTTGAACTTTCTGTCCAAATCATGAAGCGCGGCCGCGCTTTCGTCCAGGCGGCGGTACACGTAATAGAAAAACAGAACAAGGGGGACCACGGTGTACAGCCGCGGGCTCCAGCGGGCGCCGGCAACGGGGGAAACAGCGTTGAGATTGACGAAGAGCAAGCGCAAAAAGACAGAGATGCCGGCCACGTAGGCCTGCAGGCGCAGGTTGGCGCTTTGCCGCCAGAAACCGGCTTCCAGGATCAGCAGAGCGAACACGGCCCAGCCCAGGGCCACGCTGGCGGTCTTCAGCTCATACCACATGAGCAGAGTGAGTATGGTGGATGCCACCCAGGTAAAGCCGGGCTCCAGCCAGCGCAGCCAAGCCGTGTCTGTGCTGCGGTGCCAATGCGATGCCACATAGCAAAGTGCCACGGCCAGGGCCGTGGTGAGCAGGCGCGCGGACCAGGTGCGTCCGGCAAAATGGTATGCGGTGGTGTCAGGCAGGTTGACGACCAACACGCGAATGAACACGAACGCCGCCATCGCGATGGATTGCACGCGCATCGGCTGGAACTCAAAGCGACTGGCAAGCCAGGCCAGCGTGCAAGAGAGCGCCATCCAGGCTACTGCCGTGCCGAACCAGGGAAAGGCCATCCAGGCCGCGGCCAAGGCGACGGCCCCAGCGGCATACGAAAGATCGCGCGTGGCGAGCTGTTCGACCACGGGCGTGAATTGCTCGGCCCAGCGGCGGGGCGCCCGGTGGACATTCCAATAAAGGACCAGGGCGGCCAGGATGCATATCAACGCGGGAAAGAATTCGCCTTTGAAGTCTGCGCCATCCATGCGGCGGCCATAAATGCTGGCCGTTTCAACGCCGATCAACTGCACCATCAGCGGCACAAAGGCGCCCAAACCAACACGGCGGAATACCTGTTCGCGCGTGAGCACGCCCACCAGGAAAAACGCCTCCGCTTCCGCGAGCCACGCCAAAGCGATGTATTCCTGCGCGTGCAAATCGGCCGGCCCAAAGTGGAAGGGAATGGCGGCCACCAGCATGCAAGCGCCAATCACCGTGAGAACAATGTGCGGCAGAGTGCGAGCGCGCGCCCGCGAAAGTTGTCCCAAGCCCAGTTCAACCGAGCCCAGCACCAGGAGCCCCCAAAAAGCCATCTTGGGATCCACTGACTGGTATTTCAAAACAGCAAGCAGCAGGCCGGTGTTTACAAGGGCGGCCAGGGTGGAAATTCTCTCCTGGTCACCGCCTCGCCGCCAGAGATAAGAGAAGCGGAACACAGCCCAGTAACTGGCCAGGATCGCCGCGCTGGAATAGAACTCAGGAAAATGGTGGTGGTGTTTCCCCATGGGCGCGATGATGGGGCGCAGCCAGAGAAAGTGGTTGAGGAAAGTAGCGATGATCGCGCAGATCTCCAGGACAAACCACTCCATGCGCAGGACAACCCAGACAACACCCACGGCCAGGACCACGGCCGCGGTGAGGCTGCCGACATCGGCGCGATTGAAGGCGATGGCCAAATACGCGCAGAGAAACGCCAGCCCGGTAAGCACCTGGGAGCGATAGTGCAAAGTGTGCAGCACCATGCCTGCGGCCACCAGGAACATCAGTGCCAGGTCCGCAAGCGTGGAGTCGAGGACGTGCGCCGCCGCAACGTGGTTCATGGCATAGGAGGTAAAGAACCACATGGCCCAGCCCGCACCCACGCCGGCGCGAGCCACCATGCGGTAGCGCTCTTTGCGTTCGACGAAGATGCCTGCCCCCAGCATGACTGCGCCGACGAGCCAGCCCACGGTGACTTTGCCCATGGGCCCGACTTCACGCAACTGCCAGGCGAGGAAAAACGCAATTCCCAGAACCAGGATGCCTGCCCCTAATTTTGCGAACCAGTTGCTCCCCAGCATTTCTTCAAAATTCAGCAACGAGCGCAGGCGCTCGAAAATAGTCGGCGAGGGTTCGCGAGTCTGTCCAATAGCGAAGTTGGCTTCGACGGGACGCTCGGCCTGCGGAGGCGGCGGCGCGGACACGAATTCTTCAGGAGTAGCAACACCCTTGGGCACGCTGGGGGCGGAGAGGGGCGCCGTCATCGCAGGAGACACCACACCCGCTTCAAGACGACTAACAGGCGCAGGTTGAGCAGTTGTTCCCACTTGCGCCGGGATAGCTTTTGCACGGAGCTCCTTGACCTCAGCAGCAAGCTCGTCAATGTTCTTGAGCAGGGCCTGGCGCGTGGCCGCAAGTTCGGCCGAGAGCTCGTCTACTTCGCCACCGAGTCTCTTGTATTTGCCGACACCGCTCCGCCAAATGATCAGCAGCAAGATGGCGAGGACGACGGTCACAAAGACGATGGAGGCAGATGCGTCGAACACCCCAAGAAGCGCAAGGGTGAGTATGATCGCCGCAAAGTATGCGACTAGAGGTCCCACCCCCGACTTTCGCTTTTGAGCCATGAGGCTTTGGCCGGGCCGAATTGTACTATGGGAACACGTGAGGAATAACAACTACCAACTAGCGCCGAAAGATATGGGCGCTTGTGCGGTTCGATAGTTGCCAACCATGACCTGGCTTGTTGTCCAGTGAAGGCTTGGCTTTACGCCGTGACCTTGGTTGCCGCTTTGCCCGCTTCCACAGCTTTCTGCATGGCGGCCAGCATCGCGGGCTCTTCCTGCATCAGCCAATCGGACGCCGACGCCCGGTCGCCTTCCAGCTTGATGAGTCCCTGGCCGGAGAGCTGTTTGGCCAGTTCCAGCATCTGTTCCGAGGAGTAATTGACGTACTGGCAATCGTAAGGATGGGCGATCTCCACCGGCGCGCGCTGCCCCAGCTTGCCGCTCAGCCAGAAGACGCGGCGCTTGATCAGCTCGCGCACGGCGTCATCGGACTGCCGGGGAAACTGGATTTTCTTGGCGACGAAGCTATAGAACCTGCTGGTCACGTGCACCGGCTGCAGCTTGCCGGATTTGACCAGCGCGATTTGTCCGTTGTCCAGGATCTTGCGGATGGCGTTCACCACCAGGCCTTCAGCGTGCTCTTCCGCCAGTGAGCCCAGAGCATCTTTCATGGTTTGGGTCATGCCCACGGCAACGTCGGCGTGCAGGCCTTCTTCGGCGCCGCCCAGCAAGTTCACCCGGCCGTGCAGCACCAGCCAGTCCGAGCCTGACGTGGACGCATGAAAAGGCCACTTCAAATCAGTGATGGCCACGGGGATTCCAGTCAACGTAACAAAATTCAATGGACGGCTCGGCATAATCGGCACTCAGCTTCAGGTTTGGAGTTCGCCCAAAGATTTTAATACGGCAGGCGTGAAGAAACATCTTTGAAACGCGGAGGAAGGGAGGGAACAGAGGAGAAGGTCAGGGGGAATTTCAGCAAGCCCCTCACAATCCTCCCTCCGGTTACTCCGTTCCTCCGTGTTTCAAGGTTTGGTAGCTTCCGATAGTCTCTATGTTTGTGTTGTCCGCCCTCTTCTTGGACGAGTTACATCAAGAATTCCCGCGCTTGGCGCGCGATGGGATGCTGCAACTCCTGCAGCTCATTCTTCACCTGGTTCAGGCCGTAGACCAGACTTTCAAACTCCTCTGACATCTCGCGGAACAGCGGCGCGACCTTGGCGTATTCAAAGTGCTCAAATTTCGACACGATGAAATAACTTTCCTTGCCGGCGCGCACAAAGTCCACCAGGCTATCCATGCGGGCCCGGCGCAGGCGGCGAGCGTTGAGGCTCTCGGGAAGCATCCCGGAGAAGAACAAGGAGTAGTCGCCAATGTGCTTGCGCACCTGGCGCTCGCGATCAAAGGACGAAGCCGGCCCGTAGACAGGGTCGGACTCCAGCAGCATCTCGCCGACGTCGCTGAGCGGGCGGCCGTCCGCAGTTCTGATCTTGTAGAGGTTTTCCGTTTCGCAGAATTCCGTCAGCACGTTGGCGACGTAGGCGTGCACTTCACTGTGACGCAGGCCGACTTCCTCGTAATGCCGCTCTACCATCTCCGTGAAAAACTGTTGCAATACATTCGATTCAGGAATCATGGGTTACTTCCCCTTGTCCCACCAACACTGCTTCCGCCGGGAGTCGTACGCGTCACCTGCCCGTTGGTCGCTACAGCTTTGGGGTGTGTCTGTATATTTGAACGTAGTATTGGCAGGATAGTTTCCGGAAATCAAGGGCTTTTGCAAGCGAAGCGCACTTTGGCAGCAAGGCAGGGAGAGTGCTAAGCGTTAGCTTAGTGGTTAGACCTTAGAGGGTTGAAGGATGCGAAGTTTGGTTGATGATTCGTTGCTCAAGAGATTTGTCATCCACCCAGTTGCTTTTTGACGATGTCGCTCACCATCTTGCCGTCCACGCGAGCGCCGCTGGCCTGGAGTTTGGCCATGGAGTTCTTCATCACTGTGCCCATGTCCTTCATCGTCGGCGAGCCCATCTCGGCGATGGCGGCCTTCACCGCGGCGGTGACTTCCTCTTCCCCCAGGGCCTTGGGCAGGTAGGCTTCAATCACTTTGATCTCCGCGGCTTCTTTGTCGGCCAGTTCCTGACGGCCACCCTTGGTGAACTGTTCGATGGAATCTTTGCGCTGCTTGATCAGCGTGGCCAGCACCTGCTGGGCCTCTTTTTCGTCGAGTGGCGCGCGCTTGTCAATTTCCTTGTTCTTGATGGCCGCTTTGACCATGCGCAAAGTGGAAAGGCGCAGCTCTTCCTTGCTGCGCATGGCGGCGATCATGTCGTTGTGTACTTGTTCGCTGATTCCCATCGCGTAAGCCTCGTAGGAAGATTATAGAAGGCGACCGCCCCCACGGGGCTCGACTTCTTTCCAACTCTTAACAGCACAGCCGAGGGCGACTGTGCCACACGGCCTCAGCTAGCCCTTTCCTACCCGGCTGGCTGGTATCCTGATACGTCACCGTGCCGTGAAGATTTCTTCCATGGCAGCAAAGCTTCCTCCGGGAGAACAAGAGCGAACCCAATGTCACCGCTGGCCGTGGTCCTGAACATCGCCATTATTGTGGGGATTCTGGGGATCATTGTGTATTGGGTGCGGCGCTTCGCGGTTTTTCGCGGCTACAAGGCCATTGAATCGGACGTTCTGCGGGTGGGCGAGCTGCTCAGAGGCCAGCCCGTACGCGACGGCAATGACGTGGTGGTGGCCGGATACTACGGCGGGCTGCCAACCTTCGTCCGCTTTTCCCACAGCGTGGACACGCCGGGCCTGGACATCCGCATGAACGTTCCGGCCACGTTCAACGTGAGCATCACGCCGAAGAGCGCAACGTTCGTGGGCGAAGGCCGTGTGCTCATGCGCACCGGCAGCGCAGCGCTGGACAGCAAGTTCAACGCCCGCTCTGACCAGCCCGTTGATGTTGGCATGTGGCTGGGCACCAAGGACGCGCGGGCGCGCCTGGAGCAGCTCTGTTGCTCGTCGCAAACCGGGTTTTCCGTCAACGACCATGTTATGGAGCTGAGCGAGCTGATCATCCCGTCGTATACCGCCAACCATGTTGCCGATCACCTGGAATCGCTCGCCGCGCTGGCCAAGCGCGCGCAGGACATGCCGGGCGCCAGCGGCATCAAAATTGCTCCACTGCCCCCGGCGGGGAGCAGTTGGACGATCCGCGTGGCACTGGCCGTCGCCCTGGTCTGTTTGTTGACGTTGCTCTTTACCCAGCCCTATCAACGGCTGGCGGAGACATTGACTCCCAAGACGCCCGCGCAAACTTCAGGCGTGGCCGCGGTGGATGCTGTCCGCATGTCGCAACTGACAGGCTGGCACGTGGCCGAGCGCGACGATTTTCCCGGCGCGGCAGCGCGTTTTCTCTACAGCCACAACCTTGCTCTCTCCGGCCATGTGACCGCGGACTTTAGCGGCCAGGGCGGTGAGAGCGAGTCGGCATATCTGCTGGTGAACTCCCAGGGCCAGAAGCGGGTATGCCTGCTGACACGCGGCACGGTGGCCTATGACGTGGTGTTTCCGCGCGCGGATTTTGTCGCGCGGATTCCCAAGAGCAGTCTGGCGACGATACAATGGAGTGTTGCTCCGCAGTTCAAATCTGATGGCGATGCCTTGCTGGTTGTCCAAAACGCTGAAGACCCGTCCGCAAGCCTGGTGCTGTTGAGGCACGGCGCCCAAACCTACTCTGCCCGTCCTGTAGATTTCACCCGGATTGAACTGGCATCGGATTAAAAAGTTCTCAGCCGAACGGGCTGAGCCGTTAGGAGAAACGCCCCATGATGATTCGCAAAGGCCGCTTGCTGACGCCCGGTCCCACACAGCTTCTTCCCTCCGCCCAACTGGCCATGGCCGGCGCCACCATGCACCACCGCACCGCGGAATTCCGCGCTTTGTATAGCAAGGTGCTGGCCGACTTGAAGGTCTTCGTCGGCACCAGGAATGACGTGGTGCTGATGACGTGTTCCGGCACCGGGGTGATGGAGGCATCGGTCTCCAACCTGACTTCGCCGGGAGAAAAAGTCCTGGTGGTCT
Organism: Terriglobia bacterium; assembly: GCA_020072815.1. Classification (NCBI taxonomy): domain Bacteria; kingdom Pseudomonadati; phylum Acidobacteriota; class Terriglobia; species Terriglobia bacterium. The sequence continues at coordinate 145,560 of JAIQGE010000008.1, forward strand.
CGGCCGGCAAATTCGGCGAACGCTGGGAAGGTCTGGCCAAAGCTTACGGCCTGGACGTGGAAACAATCCGCGCGCCCTACGGCGAAACGGTAACCGCGCAACAGGTGCGCGACAAGTTGAAGCCGGAGCACAAGGCGCTGTTCATGCAGGCCACCGAGAGCTCCACCGGAGCGCGGCATGATGTGGAAGGCGTGGCTCGGGCGCTGAAAGGCTCCAACACGCTGCTGGTGGTGGACGCCATCACCGGGCTAGGGACCACACACTTTGACGTGGATGGCTGGGGCGTGGACGTGATCATAGGCGGATCGCAGAAGGCGGTGATGATTCCTCCCGGACTGGCTTACTGCGCGGTGAGCGAGCGCGCGTGGCAGCGCATGGAAACCTCCAAGAACCCGCGTTATTACTTTGATCTGCGCAAGGAACGCAAGAACGGCGCCAAGGGCGAATCCTCTTATACTCCGGCTACGGCGCTGGTGGCAGCGCTTTCTTCGGCCTTCGACTATTTACGTGATCAAGGTGGCGGTGACCTGGCGGCGGGACGCGAACTGCTCATCAACAACGCCGAAACCGCCGCGGCCATGACCAGGGCAGCGGCCAAAGCCATGGGCTTGAAACTGTTTTCGGCCGGCTCACCGGGCGCGGCCCTGACGGCGATTGCGTCGCCGGCGGGCATTGATTCCGGCAACATTGTGAAGGACTTCCGCAACGACTTTGGCTCGGTCATCGCCAACGGGCAGGGCGAGATGAAAGGCCAGCTGTTCCGCATCGCGCATTTGGGTTATTACGACTACGCGGACACCATTGCCGCCATCGGCGCCCTGGAACATGTGCTGGCCGGGCTGGGAGTAAAGATTGAACTGGGCTCGGGATTGCGCGCGGCGCAGGAAGCATACGCGCGGTCAGCGCAAGCGATGGCCGTGGCGCATTGAAGACGGATTTACGATCCGCCGCGAAGCCGACTTGCGCGCTGAGCGGCGCTGTGTCAGGAGCAACGAAATGATCGCAAGAACGATACTCCGCGGCGGTTTGGAGCGAAGCGACAGCCAATGAAAATCATCGTCGCTGAAAAAATCGCCGCCAACGCCATCCAGCTCCTGAAAGACGAGCCCGGATGGACGGTGATCACCGCGGACCAGATCACCGGAGGCCTAGCCAGCGTGCTTCCCGACGCCGACGCGCTGATCGTGCGGTCGGCGGTGGACGTGAATGCCGAAGTCCTCAAGAGCGCGGGGAACCTGCGGGTGATTGGCCGCGCGGGAGTGGGCGTGGACAACATTGATCTAGACGCCGCCACCAAAGCCGGCATCGCGGTGATGAACACGCCGGGCGCCAACGCCGTGGCCGTGGCCGAACACACCCTGGGCCTGATGCTGGCGCTGGCTCGCCACATTCCCCGCGCGGATGCCACCACGCGGGCCGGGAAATGGGAAAAGAAATCACTGCAAGGGACCGAACTGCGCGGCAAGACGCTGGGGATCATCGGGCTGGGGCGAGTCGGCATGGAAGTGGCCAGGCGCGCCAAGGCGTTTGAGATGAAACTGATCGCGCATGATCCGTTCGTGACCGCGTCCGTGGCGCGCGAGCTGGACATACAACTGGCCACGCTGGACGAGGTCTACGCCGCGGCCGACTACCTCAGCCTGCACGTGGGCCTGACGCCGCAGACCGCGGGCATGATCAACGAGGCGGCCATCAAGAAGATGAAGAAAGGCGTGCGCATTGTGAACTGCGCGCGCGGCGAGCTGCTGAATGAACCCGCGCTGGCCGCGGCCCTCGCGGCCAAGCAGATCGGCGGGCTGGCGCTGGACGTTTTTGCGGAAGAGCCGCCCAAGAATTCCCCGCTGCTGGCGCTGGAGAACGTGATTGCCACGCCGCACATCGCCGGCTCCACCAATGAAGCGCAGGACGCCGTGGGCGTGCAGATCGCCAGCCAGGTGCGGGAATACCTGAAGCGCGGCGTGATCCAGAATGCGGTGAACATGCCGTCCATTGATTACGCGCAGTACACGCAGATGAAGCCGTACATTGTGCTGGCGGAAAAGCTGGGCGCGTTTCTGGCCAACGTGGTTGCCGGCGCCGGCTCCATCCAGGAGATTTCCCTGCGTTACAGCGGACGCCTGGCGGAATGGAAGACGGAGCTGATTCGCAACGCGGCCATCCAGGGAATCCTGAACCAGCGCGTGGCCGAGCACGCCAACGTGGTCAACGCAGCGGCCATCGCGCAGGAGCGCGGCATTCACGTCCGCGAAACCAGCAAAGACAAAGCTTCCAGCGGCGGCCGGGACATGCTGGCGGTGACGCTCAAGACCACCACCGACGAAGTGGAGGTGCGCGGAGCGGTGATGCACGGCGAATCGCTGCGCCTGCTGGGCGTGGACAACTTCCACATTGAGATTCCGCTGGAAGGCAACCTGATCTACAGCCGCAATCGCGACGTGCCCGGCGTGGTGGGCAAGATCGGTACGATTCTGGGCAAGCACAAAGTGAACATCGGCAACTTTGCTTTGGGCCGGGCAGGCGAAGAGGCCCTGGCCGTGGTCCAGGTGGACACGCCCGCGCCGGAAGCCGTGCTGGAAGAGATCCGCTCCGTGACCGACATCAAGGACGTGTACGGAATGGAGTTGTGAGAAGAAGCAACTAGCAGCTAGCAAATGGCAACTAGCAATTAGCCTTGGAATGGTAGTTCCGCGACCAGCCTGTCACCTGCAAAGGCCAGGCCAATTGCTAGTTGCCAATTGCTAGCTGCTTAGTGGATATGCGGGCTCTGGGCGTTGGGACGCGCCTTCTTCCCGCTGCGGGCCTTGGCCCCCACCTTCACGTTAAACGTAAACGGCAGTTTCTTGGGCGGATAGCAGGCATTGTTGTCGCACGCCTGGTATTTCAGTTCCGCGTGGACGGTGTACGTGCCCGTGGACCCGCTGGCCGTCGCCACCACCAGCCCTCTTACCACGACGTCGCCTGAATACACGCTGAGCTTGGCGGTGGGATCAAAGGGGAAGCTCTTCAGAACGCCGGCAGGATATTGGATCTTGCCGATCACGATGTCGCTGCCCGGAAGCGAGAAATGCACCTGTGTTGGGATCAATTCCTCCGCCAGGGGTTTGTTGGAGTTGATGTGGTAAGGCGGCAAGACGTGAAAGGTGAAGCTTATGGGTGTGGAATGTCCGGGCGCGACCACCACGGCGCTTACCGGGTCCGCGGAAACAAACGAGCGGCTCTTGACGGAAAGATCGTCTTGCTGGGCAAACAGGGAAACTCCGGAAAGAAGCAGGCAAAATCCGAAGATAGGAAGAAGATTTTTTTTCATGTTTCCAGGGTGATACTCGCTTGGATTCGCTGCCAGTCCTTACTTGCCGCCTTGGGCCAGGGATTTCTTGATGGCGTCTTCCATCACCGATTCGCTCACCAAGCCCACTACCTTGTAGACAACTTTGCCGGAGCGGTCAATGTAAAACGAGAGTGGCAATCCATCGCCAGGATATTGGTCGGCGACGCTGTTGGTGCCACGCACAACGGGGTAATTCAATTTCATTTTGTGGGCAAAGTCCACAATGGCTTCATCGCCAGCCTCATCTTCGGCTACGCCCACGATCTGGAAACCTTGCGGGCCATATTTGTTCTGCAACTCGATCAGCCAGGGCATTTCCACTTTGCAGGGGCCGCAATAGGTGGCCCAGAAGTTGATCAGCACGGCTTTGCCGCGCAGGGAAGAGAGCTGGAGATTTTTGCTGCCCTCTTCGCCCAGGACTTTCAGGGTGAAGTCCGGGGCAACGGCGCCGACGGCCGGGCCTTCCTGGGCCGGCTTGAAGATGGCGGAGACGGTGCCCTTGCCGTCACGATGGCTGGCAAAAAACAGAGCTGCGCTGACCACGACAATTACGGCAATCACGACAAGAACGCTGCGTTTCACGATCAGGACCTCACCAGGTAAAACGGTTCAGGAATCCAAGATAACTTGAGAGCACGGTAAAGTGCTGGGTAAAGATCAACACGCCGAAAACAATCAACAAAACTCCGCTGATCACCTCGACGGTATGCAGGTGGCGGCGAAACCATCCGTAAAAGCCCATGAAGCGGTCCATGGCGATGGATGTCAGCAGGAAAGGCACGGCCAGTCCAAGGGAATAGATGGACAGAAGAAGGATCCCCTTGGTCACCGTGTCCTCGCTTCCGGCGGCCGCCAGGATGAGGCTGAGAATCGGGCCGATGCAGGGCGTCCACCCAAAGGCAAACGCGAAACCCACCACAAAGGCGCCAAAAGGCGATTTGCCGCTGCCCGCCGAGTGCAGGCGCTTGTCGGCATACAGGGCCTTGATTTTGAGGATGCCGGTCAGGTGCAAGCCGAATATGACGATGATGATTCCGGCAACCCAGGAGAGCTGTTTCTTGTACATCCTGAACGCGTGTCCCAGGCCGGTGGCTGCCGCCCCCAGAATCACAAACACCAGGGTGAAGCCCAGGATGAACATGATGGAGTGAAACAGCACTGTTTTCAACACCTTACTGTCTTTGGACTCAAGCTGTTCGGCGGTAACGCCAGAAATCAGAGACACGTATCCGGGCACCAGCGGGAGGACGCACGGTGAGAGAAAAGACGCGATGCCGGCAAAAAAAACGGCAATAGGCAGAGGCAGTGATGACATTCAACCTTCTTCTGGCTTCTGGCTTTTGATAGTTCCTATTGTAATCTGGTTACATCTTTTCCGCGAAGGAAGAAGTGCGGCCCAAGTCCTGTGTTTTCAGACGTAAAGAAAGCAAGTTGGTGAGCCGATTGGCCCCTCAATCCGCCACTTTGATCATCAGCTTGCCCAGGTTCTCTCCGCGAAACAGTTTGAGCAACGTTTCCGGAAAGGTGGCAAAGCCTTCGACGATGTCTTCCCGCGACTTGAGCTTGCCGGCGGCCATCCAGCCGGCCATTTCTTTTATGCCTTCGCCGTAACGAGCCGCATAGTTGAAGACGACAAAGCCTTCCATGCGCGCGCTGTTGACCAGCAGAGAAAGATAGTTGGCGGGACCTTGGATCCCGGTGGTGGAGTTGTACTGCGAAATGGCGCCGCAGATCACCACGCGCGCGCCGCGGGCCAGGTGGCCGAGGACGGCGTCCAGAATTTCGCCGCCCACATTGTCAAAGTACACGTTCACGCCCTTGGGACAGTGCTGGCGCAGCGCGGCCTTCACGTCCTCATTCTTGTAGTCAATGCAGGCGTCAAAGCCAATGTCCTGCACCGCGAAGCGGCACTTGTCCGGCCCGCCAGCGATGCCCACGGCGCGGCAGCCTTTGATCTTGGCGATCTGTCCGGCGGCCAGGCCCACGGCCCCGGCGGCTCCGGAGATGACTACCGTATCGCCGGCCTTCATCTGGCCGACGTCGAGCAGACCGAAGTAGGCGGTGAGTCCGGTCACGCCCAAGACCGAAAGATACACGGGCAGCGGCGCCAGTTTGGGATCAATCTTGTTCACGCCCTTGCCGTCCGAGATGGCATACTCCTGCACGCCCAGCAGGCCGGCTAGGTGGTCGCCCACGGCAAAGCCGGAGTTCTGCGAGGCGATCACGCGTCCCACGCCACTGGCGCGCATCACCGCGCCGATCTGCACCGGTTCGATATAGGAGCGGCCTTCATTCATCCAGCCGCGCATGGCGGGGTCGAGCGAGATGTAAAGAGATTTGATCAGGACTTCGCCGGGGCCGGGATCGCGCACCGGCTCTTCCGTGTAATTCCAGTCCGTGCGTTTGGGCAATCCGACGGGCCGGGCGGCAAGGCGAAATTGGTGATTGATGAGGGGCATGAGGCGTCTCCATGTGCGGGATGGTGAAGCGTGCGCAGACAGTATATGACGTGGGTGGTTTCGATGCGTAGCGGTGGGCTTTTCCATCAACGCCCTCCCAGCGAGTGAGGCGCCGGCAAATGCTGCGCCTCTGCGTTGACGTTCTCGTGCCCCGAAGCTAGACTTCTCGCCTATGGCTGATATCACCGCACCGTCGCGCAATTGGAAGCCACTGCTGGCGCTTCTGCTGGCTTTGGCGGCTTTCCTGAGCAACCTGGCTATCTTCATGCGACCGCCGGGCGAACGCGCTATTCCGCTGTTGAGCCTTGCGCTGGCCGGCGTCGCCCTGATTTTGCTGGCCGCAGGAATCCGCAAAGCGTTCACACAAAACCGTGGCAAGGTCCTGAGCTCGGTGGTGGGCGCGCTGGCGTTGCTGGTGTGCGGATTCACAGTGTTTGCCTACGTCGAGGCGCGGAAGATCCCCAAGGCAGAGGGAGCACCAAAAGTCGGACAGAAAGCGCCGGACTTTACGCTGACCGACAGCACCGGCAAACAGGTTTCTTTGGCGCAACTGCTGGCGCCCACAGCGGCGCAGGCGACGCCAGTGACGCCGGGCGCTGGAGAAAATGCGGCAAATCCGCAAACGGCAATGCCAACGGCAGACGGTGGCGTGAAGCCCAAGGCTGTGTTGTTGATTTTCTATCGCGGATACTGGTGACCGTTCTGCAACCTCGAGTTACGAGGCATTGAAAAAGACCTGAAAGAATATGCGGCGGCGGGCGTACGTCCGGTGGCCATTTCCGTGGACCCACCATCGGTTTCCGCCGATCTCTGCAAGAAAGCCGGCTACACATTTACTTTTCTCTCCGATCCCAGCGCAGAGGTCATCGGGCGCTATGACCTGCTGCACAAAGGCGCAGGGCCTGAGGGCCATGACATCGCGCGTCCTGCGGAATTTCTGCTGGATTCCAGCGGCACCGTGCGCTGGACAAACTTTACCGAGGACATACGGATTCGCGCGCGCGCCGATGAAATGCTGGCGGTAGCGAAAGCATTGCGGTAAGAAAGCAATTGGCATTCAGCAATCAGCCAAACGCGAGTTTGAGGTGTCGCCACCTACGGGGCTTTTGTCGATTGTTCTGACCATTTTTCCCCCGGCCGTAAAGGCCGGGGCTTACTACCGAGTTCCATTTTTCCTGGCTTCAGGATGGCGTGTTTTGTGAGAACGCCCTGGAGCGGCATGGTGATCGGAAACATTCTCGGGGTCCTTCGACTGCGCGACGCCACGCTACGCAGCGTCGCTGCGCTCAGGATGACAACGCTTTAAGGAACGTCGCGAATACACAGAGCTTTTCCCCGCGTTTGCGGAATTGAGCTGCAGAGTGAGTTTGCTGTCCTCTTGCGTAATCCTTGCGCCTGGCGTATTCATATCTGGTTTGTTTGAGGAGGCCGGAACGTGCAACGCCACTTGTCCCTTCTTGCGGTGATCTTGTTGTGTCTGGGTGCAGCCCTTGCGGAGAAGCCCGCTCCGGGGGAAGAGTCTGCGGCGGAGAAAGTCGTCGCCATCAAGGCCGCCACGCTGATTGACGGCGTATCGGCGAAGCCGCGGCACGATGTGCTGATCGTCATCCGCGGCAACAGGATTGAGAGCGTCACTGAAGGCGGCGCGCCGCCGGCGGGCGCCACGGTGATTGACTTTCCTGTTTCAGCCACGGTTCTGCCGGGACTGATTGACACCCACACGCACATCTTTCTGCAAGGCGAAGACCCGGCTGAAGGCGGCTATGACATTCAGCTGCTGAAGCATCCTTCTTCGTACCGGGCAGCGCGGGCCACGGTCTCCGTGCGGCGCGCCCTGGAGCAAGGCTTCACCACGCTGCGCGACGTGGAAACCGAAGGCGCGGGCTATGGCGACGTGGGCATCAAAGAGGCCATTAACGCCGGATACATTCCCGGGCCGCGCTTGTTTGTAGTGACGCGCGCCATCTCGGTGACCGGCGGTTATCCTCTGGAAGGCTACAACCCGGACGTGCCGCTGCCCAAGGGCGCGCAACTGGGCGATGGGCCGGTGCAACTGCGCAAGATCACGCGCGAGCAGATTGAAAACGGCGCGGACTGGATCAAGGTGTACATGACGCACCGCTCGTGGGTGGACAAGCAAGGGCGGCTGGTGGCGCAGCCCACGCTCACGCTGGATGAGATCAAAGCAGTGGTGGATGAGGCCCACGGGCAGGAGAAACACGTGGCCTGCCACGCGTACAGCGGGATCGGACTGCATCGCGCGCTGGATGGCGGGTGCGATTCGATTGAGCACGGCTTGTCGCTGGACGATGCGGCCATCGCCCAGATGCTGAAGCAGGGCACGTGGTACGTGCCGACGCTGGGCGTCTACTACACCGACTGGGCGCCGTCCGACACGCAAGACGGGAAGCGCGACCGCGCGCGCGCCAACGAACATGAAGTCTCATTCAAGAAAGCGCTGAAGGCCGGGGTGAAGATCGCTTTCGGCACGGACATGGGCGGGCTTCCGTGGACCGCGTCCATCGTCGACGAGTTCGATTACATGGTGAAGTTCGGCATGAGTCCGATGCAGGCCATCCAATCAGCGACGTCGCGGGCGGCGGAACTGCTGGAGATGAAGGGTGAGCTGGGCGTAATAGCGCCCGGCGCTTACGCGGACATCATCGCCGTACCGGGCGATCCGCTGGCCAACATTGACGCACTCAAGCATCCAACTTTTGTAATGAAAGACGGCAGCGTGTTCAAGCAACCGTAACGGGGACAGATCTCAGGCGGAAATACATTCCTAAGGGAGAAACATGGCAGGCAAGAATGAGGGCTCGTCTTCGACGGCGATGGCTGTAGCAAGGATTGTTGTGGGGATCATGTTTCTCTTCTTTGCCCAGTACAAGCTGATGGGCCGGGATTTTGCCCACGGCGGCTATGAGAAATATGTCACCGGCTATGAGCAGGTGACGGCGCTCAGCGCGTACAAGCCATTCTTGCGGGCCACGCTGCGTTATCCGGTGGCGTCAGGCTACGCGGTGGGCGTAGCCGAGTTGCTGATCGGACTTTCCATGCTGCTGGGGTTCATGGTGCGACCGTTCGCGATTATGGGCGCGCTTTTCATGTTCAACCTGCTGCTCAGCACTTGCGTCCTGCCCGCTGGGTCGGCGCCGTGGAAATATTTTGGCAACGAACTCGACAATATCGGGCTTATGCTGCTGTTCATTTTGTTTTTCGCGCACAATGCGGGAAAGACCTTGGGGTTGGATGGGAGAAAATAGCACTTAGCAATTAGCACTTAGCCGTTAGCTAAACCCTCAAACCCCAGACTGACCGCAAAGGACGCTAAGGACGCAAAGGACCAACGGGTGGGCCGATTGAAGAAAGATCGGGCAGTGTGGTCAATGCGGTGATTCAGTTCAGGACATCGGATCAGGCATAAGGCGTGCCTTTCGCACTGCTCGCGGCGGCGCCACACGCACACAGAAGACCCACGAGCCCGATCGTCGAAGAGGGCTTCGAGTAGTCCGAACAGTGCCTCTCATCCAGAACACTCAGAAGTCATCCCTGCACATTGAAGAAACAAAAGAGTCTCTGGCATCCGGGGTTGCCGCCTGAAGCCGTCGACAGGCACAATAGAAAAGATACCCCATGGCGAAGTTTACCGAACAATATGACGTAGTAGTAGTAGGCGCCGGTCACGCCGGCTGCGAAGCCGCCATGGCTGCGGCCCGCATGGGCCTGAAGACCGCTTTGTTCACGCTGAACGCGGACTTGATCGCGCAGATGTCCTGCAATCCGGCGGTGGGGGGGATCGCCAAGGGCCACCTGGTGCGCGAAGTGGACGCCCTGGGCGGCATCATGGCGGAAGTCACAGACGCCGTGGGAATCCAGTTCCGGCTGCTGAATACTTCGCGCGGACCGGCGGTGTGGTCGCCGCGGGCGCAGTGCGACAAGCAGCAATATCGCGTGAAAATGCGCGAAGTGCTGGAGAGCCAGGCAAACCTTATCGTCAAGCAGGCGGAAGTGGCCGAGCTGATCATTGAAGAGGATCCATCGCGGAGACGCGGAGACGCAGAGGGCGAGAATCAAATCTCACCACGGAGACACGGAGGCACGGAGAAAAATTGGGCTGGCGAAGTATCGTCGGGGCCGAGTCTGTCGGCTAGCGACGGAGCGTCGCTGGCAGCGGGCGCTGAAGACACTATCTCGGCCGAAATTGGCGGGCGGTTGGGAGCGGAGCGACAGATAAGAAGAATTGCGACAGGAATAAAGTTGCACGATGGCAGGACCGTGGGCGCACAGGCCGTAATCGTCACCACAGGAACTTTTCTCAATGGACTTATTCACTGCGGCGAGCAGACTTATCCGGCGGGGCGCAGCGGAGAACCGCCGTCACAACTGCTGGGCGAGTCGCTCAAGCTGATGGGCTTGCGCGGATGCCGGCTGAAGACCGGGACGCCGCCGCGTCTGGATGGCCGCAGCATTGACTGGACGCGCTTTGAAACGCAGCCGGGCGACGCCGACCCCACACCGTTCAGCTTCCGCACCAAAAAAATCACGCAGCGCCAGGTGCCGTGCCACATCGCATTCACCACCGCGGAGACGCACCGCATCATCCGCGAGAACGTGCACCGGTCGCCCATGTATTCCGGGCAGATCCAGAGCATTGGCCCGCGATATTGTCCCAGCATCGAGGATAAGATCGTCAAGTTTCCCGACAAGCTAACGCACCAACTCTTTCTCGAGCCGGAAGGCCTGAACACGCATGAGATCTACGTGAACGGCATGAGCACGTCCATGCCGATTGACGTGCAGCTGGCGGTGATCAAGTCCATCCCCGGCCTGGAGACGGCGGAGATGCTGCGCCCAGGCTATGCCATTGAATACGATTCGATTGACCCCACGGAGCTGGAGCGCACGCTCGAAGTGAAGAAGATCAGCCGGCTGTATCTGGCTGGGCAGATCAACGGGACGTCAGGATACGAAGAAGCCGCGTGCCAGGGCTTGATGGCGGGCGTGAACGCGGCGTTGAAGATCAAGAATGAAGCGCCGCTGGTGCTGGACCGCACGGAAGCTTACACGGCGATCCTGATTGACGACCTGATCAGCAAAGGGACGAACGAGCCGTATCGCATGTTCACCTCGCGCGCGGAGTTTCGCCTGCACTTGCGGATTGACAATGCCGACCGGCGACTGACGCCGCATGGACGGCGCATTGGGTTGATCGGCAACGCGGCGTGGGCGGATTTTCAGTCCAAGCAGGAACGCGCACAGAAACTGGCGGCATTGCTGGAGAAGACGCGCGTGTCAGGCGAGCTGCTGGAGAAGATTGAGCGCGCGCAGAGGGAGCGGCTGGCGATGGCTTCGAGTGCCCGTTCGGAAGATGCAGACGGTGCGGATTCGGGGGCAGAGGTTGCGGCTTCGGCGAACGGGAATGGTCTGGCGAACGCGGTAGGTTCGTCGCTGGCGCAGTTGTTGAAGCGTCCGGAGATCGTGATTGAAGACCTGGCGGCGGTGGTGCGGGAGAGTTATCCGGAGTTTTTTGCGGCAATAGAAACTCAAAATCCACCACGGAGGCACGGAGACACGGAGGAAAGTCGGTTGAGGCTCTCGGCCGCGGCACGCAACGAAATGAAGACCGTGGAAACGGAAATCAAGTACGCCGGCTACCTGGACCAGCAGCGCAAGTCCATTGAGCGTCTGAAGAAAGCCGAGCAGCGCGTGATCCCTGACTGGTTCGACTACCTCAAGGTCAGCGGCCTTTCGCGTGAGATGAACGAAAAGCTGCAGCGCGTCCGCCCGCGGACGCTGGGGCATGCCTCGCGCATTCCCGGCGTGACCCCGGCTGCGGTGTCGCTGATCAATGTGTATATCGAGATTCAGGGCAAGAGAAACGCACAAGCCGCAGATTTGCGCGGATAAACGCAGATCAAGAATCGCAAAACCTTGAAACGCGGAGGAACGGAGTAAGAGAGAATTACATTTCTTGTGGTCTGATCTGTCTTCATGTGTACAGGGATCCCTCCCCTTCGACTACGCTCAGGGTTTCGGGCCTTACGGCCCTCAAGCACGTACGCTCGGGATTTCACAGAGCTACGGCATGGGATAAATCCCGGCGGAGCGCGCTTCCGGGATTGTGACCCGCGTGACAGCGGCGGCGTTCTGTTTGGCCATACCGGCTTCGGCGGAGGCCACAGCCTGTTCAAAGGTCTTCCCGCCGGTCAAGGCAACGTCAATCAGCAGGAACTTTCGCGAGCCCGAGGCCACGCGTACTCCCGCGTAGGCATGTCCGGGAACAATGACCACGGCGGCGTCCATTCCCAGGTTCTCAAAAAGCGCGGCATACATCACGGCGGCGTCAATGCAGTTAGCGCTGCTCTGGCTCAGACTCACTCTCGGCATACGGACTCGTTCGCTCAGGGTTTTATGGTCGCCTAAAGTGCCGGAGCTGTTCACATAAGACAGCCCCTGGTGTTTCAACGCGATGAAGATGGCCCGGGCTTCGCGATACGTTTCCTGCTCCTGCGGGCCGGGGTTTTTCCAGGGCTCATATCCAGGCAGGCGGCGGTCCGGAGTGTATTCCTTGGCTTGGGCCAGTATGGCTTCCACGCGCGAATCGTGCGGTGTGACCCAGGATGCTATGAAGCGCGCGTACTTGAACCCGCTGCCCCAGTACATGTCCTGGGAAGAGCGCAGGCGCACTGGCACGGTGGCCTCATAGCCGCTGTGTCCGGCCATGTCACTGACGGAAACCTGCGCGGTGGCGGCGATAATTTCATGGTTCTGGTAGAAACGCGGCAGGAACGCTGGAGCGAAGACAAAAGTCTGAGAGGCCCCGGCGCCTACGTCGGCAATCTGTATTTCCTGGTCACTCCAGCCCACAATCTTCACCGCCACGCGCTGGCGCAAAGGCGCGGCGCCAGGGTTGGAGACCGTCACCGAGACTACGCCCAGGCTGCGCTCGTCGCGCTTTTGCAAAGACGCGTAATTGGCAAAGACCGGATAGATCTCTCCGTCCAAGCCTGCCTGAATCTTGTAAGTGGGTTCGAGACGCTGGCGCAGTTCGCGTTTTGTGGTGTCAGCGCGATCAGACGGGTCTTCCGCATAGGCGGACGCCACCGGCCCGAGCAGCAGCGCAGTCAGCAGCACCGATTGAAGTGTTGAGAAAAGTATGTTCAAGGAGCAATCCAAGGACAGAAGTAAATACCGTTTGTGGGAGGGTATCGCAGGCTGGGCGGAAATTCATCCGCACCCGCATTACAAAAGGTGTTGTACCCGACTCAGTGCGCGTGACCGCTTGAAACAGAAGGCTTTGGCGGCCGATTAACGCCGATAGACGCGCGGCATCCCTGGGTTCGGCCTTGTCGTAACCTTAGGAACTCTAATTATTTTGCCCATGCTCCGGCCGCTTTTTATCGGGTTAGAAGCTCAACGCCGGCGACGGTGAGCCTGATCAATTTGTATTTCGCGATGCAGGGAAGAGAAACGCGCAAATCTTCAACCACTGATTTTCACAGATTCACACTGATCAGACAATTTCTTGCGTCCATCAGTGTCATTAGTGCAGATCAGTGGTAAAGATTCACAGCGGTATATTCCCGTGCTTCTTGGGCGGGTTTTTGTCGCGCTTGGTCTGCAGCATTTCCAGAGCGTCAATGAGCTTCTTGCGGGTTTCGCGCGGCTGGATGACGGCGTCCACGTAGCCGTGTTCGGCGGCGACGTACGGGTTGGCAAAGCGCGCGCGGAATTCCTCAATCTTTTCATTGCGGGCCTTGGCCAGAATCTCAGCTTTCTCTTTGTCTGACTTGCCGGCGCCGGACACGCTTTCCAGCTCGCGCTTGTAGACGATGTTCACCGCGCCTTCCGGGCCCATGACGGCAATTTCCGCCGTCGGCCAGGCGTAGTTGACGTCGGTGCGAATGTGTTTGGACGACATAACGCAGTACGCGCCGCCATAGGCCTTGCGGGTGATCACCGTAATCTTGGGCACGGTGGCCTCCGCAAAAGCGAACAGCAGCTTGGCTCCGTGACGGATGATGCCGCCGTATTCCTGCTTGGTCCCGGGCAGGAAGCCGGGCACGTCTTCAAAGGTGATGAGCGGGATGTTGAAGGCGTCACAGAAGCGGACAAAGCGCGCGCCTTTGGTGGAAGCGTTGATGTCCAGCACGCCGGCCAGAAATGCCGGCTGGTTGGCGATGATGCCCACGGGACGTCCGTTGAGCCGGGCAAAGCCGATGACGATGTTTTTTGCGTAGTGTTCGTGCACCTCGAAGAAGTAGGCGTCGTCAACCACCTTGGTGATTACATCCTTGATGTCATACGGCTGGTTGGATTCCGCAGGGACGGTGGTATCCAGCGCGGCGTCAGCGCGGTCAATGGGATCAGTGCATTCGCGGCGCGGCGGGTCGTCAAGGTTGTTGGACGGGATGAAGCTGAGCAGTTCGCGCACCATGGACAGGCATTCAGCGTCATTGCGCGCGAGAAAATGCGCCACGCCGGAAGTTTCGTTGTGGGTCATGGCGCCACCCAGCTCGTCTTTGGTGACTTCTTCGTGGGTCACGGTCTTGATCACGTCCGGTCCGGTAACGAACATGTAAGAAGTCTGGTCCACCATGAGGATGAAGTCAGTGATGGCGGGCGAGTACACGGCTCCGCCGGCGCAGGGGCCCATGATGGCGGAGATCTGCGGGATCACGCCGCTGGACAACGTGTTGCGCAGAAAAATGTCAGCGTAGCCGGCCAGCGACATCACGCCTTCCTGGATGCGCGCGCCGCCGGAATCATTCAGGCCGATCACCGGCGCGCCCACTTTCATGGCCGTGTCCATGATCTTGACGATCTTGCCGGCGTTGGCTTCCGAGAGCGACCCGCCGAACACGGTGAAATCCTGGGCGAAGACGAAGACCAGCCGGCCCTCGATGCGGCCGTAGCCGGTGACAAAGCCGTCGCCGTAGATCTTGTTCTCGGCGTCACCCATGCCGAAGTCGGTGCAGCGATGGGTGACCATCTTGTCGAATTCTTCGAAGGTGCCTTCGTCGAGGAGGAATTCGATGCGCTCGCGCGCGGACATCTTGCCTTCTTTGTGCTGGCGCTCCTGGCGTTCCTTGCCGCCTCCGGCTTCCGCCAGTCCGTCACGGCGCTTGAGTTCTGCGAGCTTTTGTTCCAGGTTCATGGGAAGAATTATAGACGCCTTGCGCGAAAGCGCTTAAGTGATGACGATCACCTTCGCGATGGCGCGAGCGGGTTCGCGAAAAATTCCCGCAATGAGATACTGAAAGCCATGGACTCGTTCATTGTGCCGGCCCGTTTTTGCGGTCCGCCGGATTCCGGCAACGGAGGCTATACCTGCGGGCTGCTGGCCCAGGAGCTGGGCGGAGGGGTGGAATGCACGCTGCGCGCGCCGGTGCCACTGGAAGTGCCGTTGTTGTTCGAGCGCACACAGGCAGGCGGAGTCTTGCGTAACGGCGAAAAGACCATTGTTGAAGGCCGCCCGATGACGATTGCCGTTGCGCCGCCCGCGCCCGTCAGCGTGCAAGCGGCCATGGAAGCGATGGCCAAATCGCCCGCGCTGGATCCGGGACATCCGTTTCCAACGTGTTTCGTTTGTGGTCCAAAGCGTGGAATACATGACGGCCTGAGAATCTTTCCGGCTGTTTTTCTTTCTAAAACCGCCGGGGCTTCTTCACAGGCCCAGGGCCGTTCAGCGCCCGGAGCGGCGCTGGATCTGTTCGTCGCTGCCTGGGTCCCGGACGATGAGTTCGGCGATGGCAATCAGCTTCTGCGTCCGGAGTTTCTGTGGGCGGCCATGGATTGTCCAACCGGCTTTGCCGCCGGCTTTCCGACGGCAGGCAAGCTGGTGACGGGACGCCTGGCGGTACAGCAACTCAAAAACATACGCACGGGAGCAGGCTGCTTGTTGATGTCATGGCCGCTGGGAGTGGAAGGACGGAAGCATTTCAGCGCCGCGTGCCTTTACCAGGACGAAGGGCTGTGCGCTGTGGCACGGGCGACGTGGATCAGAATAGATGGGTGAGAGGGGGCTACGGAAACTCTTGCTCCTGAAGTTGCAGGCAAGGTACATGGAAAAGAATTGCAGGCGCGAGTGAGGGTCGGCGTGCATGGTGAGAATTCCCTGAAGCGGCATGGACAGGGACGAATTCTCGGGATCTTTCGACTGCGCGACGCCACGCTGCGCAGCGTCGCTCCGCTCAAGATGACAAGTCCAATGGGGCACCGTTCGACCCGGGTTTGCGGGCTCTGATACTCGTCCCATATTCGAAACACACAAGAAGCCCTGGTGAGAACTCCCTGACGCAGCATGTACGATGAAAGCATTCTCGGGGTCCTTCGACTCGCCCTCGCGTACGCTCGGACTCGCTCAGGATGACATTCCTAAAGGTGCGTGTGAGACGTCAGAGTGTGTCGTGGATGCGTATAGAACAAAGGCGAGCTTCACGGTCACTGCTATCACACATTCGGCCAACTGGTAGGAGTGCGCGGAACCACTATATAATCCCGCCGCGCCACAACTTCTTGTCTTCTGTGAGGTCTCTTTATGCGCCGAATTTGTCTAGGTCTTGCCTTGTGTTTTTGTTTGTTCGTTGCAAGCAGTTTGGGCCAAGCGTCCGCGCCCTGCACCGTGACCGACCACGCGGAGTACTCGAAGAAGATCAAAGAGTTCACCACCGAGCCGTTCTTTTCGACCGAACTGGTGGACCACTTGCCGCTCAGTTCCTGCGTGCCTCCGCCGGACGCATTCTTGCACCACATTGTCGGCGCGCCGGACGTGCTGGACTACACCAAGGACATCAACGATTACATGCGGCTGCTGGCGTCGAAGAGCCCGCGCGTAAAGCTGTGGAGCATCGGCATGTCGGAGGAAGGGCGCGAGATGCTGGTGGTGGCCGTGAGCGACGAGGCCAACCTGGCGAAACTCGACCGCTACAAGGAGATCACGCGGCGTTTGGGCGATCCGCGCGGATTGAGCGAAGCTGACGCGCAGAAGCTCATCGCTGAAGGCAAACCCATCTACTGGGCCGATGGCAGCATCCACTCGCCTGAAACCGGCGCGCCGGAAATGCTGATGGAGCTGGCGTACCGGCTGGCCGTCGAGGAGACGCCGTTCATCGAAAAGATCCGCAAGGACGCCATTGTGCTGATCACGCCTATCGTGGAAGTGGACGGCCACGACCGCATGGTGGACATCTATTTGCAGCACAAGAAGCATCCCGATCAGCCGCCGTATCCGCTGGTGTGGTGGGGACACTACGTTGCGCACGACAACAATCGCGACAACCTGGGCGTAAGCCTGGCGCTCTCGCGCAACATGCTCAAGACGTTTCTCGACTGGCACCCCACGGTGATGCATGACCTGCACGAGTCGGTGCCGTATCTCTACATCATGACCGGCACCGGGCCGTACAACGCCTGGTTGGACCCGATTGTGATCAGCGAGTGGCAGGAGATGGCGTACCACGAGATTGAAGAGATGACCAAGCGCGGGGTGATCGGCGTGTGGACGCACGGGTTCTATGACGGCTGGGCGCCGAACTACCTGCTGTCCATCGCCAACAACCACAATTCGATTGGCCGCTTCTATGAGACGTTCGGCAACGGCGGCGCGGACACGCGGGTGCGCACGCTGCGTCCGCCGGACACCAGCCGCGAATGGTACCGGCCGAACCCGCCGCTGGCGAAAGTGAAATGGTCAGCGCGCAACAACATCAACATGCAGCAGAGCGCAATCTTGTTCGGCATGAACAACGTGGCCGCGAACGGCGCCAAGTTCCTGAACAACTTCTACCTCAAGAGCAAGCGCGCGGTGGACAAAGCCCGCATGGAAGGCCCGGCGGCGTGGGCGTTCCCGGCGGACGATGCGCGTCCCGCCGAGCAAGCCAGCTTTCTGAGCATGCTGCAGGTGCAGGGCGTGGAGGTGCATCGCACGGAAAAAGAGATCCGCGTGCCTGCAGGAGAGGGCGGACATGAGGCGGCTGCTCGAGAGAGCGCGGGCAAAGCCGGCGAAGCGCGTGGCGAAAAAGCTGCGCCGGCTGGTTCTAAAGACGCGGCCAAAGCTCCGGAGAAAACTGCTACTGCGGCCAAGGCGTCGCCGAAGGGAGCCGGTGCGAAAAACGGCACTGCGAAAGAAGCGGCCAAGGATTCGGCGAAGGATGCTGCGAAACCCGATTCTACAAAAGAAGAAAAGAAGCCGGCGGAAACCGTGATTCCAGCAGGCAGCTACATCATCCGCATGGACCAGCCCTACAGCCGGCTGGCGGACATGGTGCTGGACACGCAGTATTACAGCGCGCGCGATCCGCGCTCGTATGACGACACCGGCTGGACGCTGGGCGCGCTGCGCAACGTGAAGACCGTACGCATCACCGATACGGCGGTGCTCGATGCGGCAATGCAGAAAGTCAGCAAGGTGGAAGCACGCAGCGGCCTGGACGGCCAGGGCACAACGTGCCTGGTGAATCACAATACGGACAACACGCTGGCCACGCTGCGCTACCGCATTCCCAAGGTCAACGTGGACGTGGCCGAGGAACCGTTTGAGGTGGATGGTTTGAAGTTCCGCGCGGGAAGCTTTGTAGTCCGCAACTCCAAGTGCAGCGTGCTGGCGGAGGCCAGCGCGGACCTGGGTCTGAAAGTCCACGCGACCAGCGCTGAAATCAAAGTTGCCACGCATCTGCTGGCCACGCCGCGGGTGGGGATCGTCCACAACTGGCAGAACACGCAGAATGACGGCTGGTACCGCATTGCGTTCGAGGAGTTGAAGGTCCCGTACACTTACGTCGCCGATACATGGCTGCGCGAAAACCAAAATCTACGTGAGAAGTTCGATGTGCTGATCCTGCCTCCTATGGGCGGTGGCGGCCCGGCAGGCTTGAGCGCCTTGCTGCGTGGCCTGCCTAAGCGCGAGGGCGTGGCGCCGCTGCCGTGGAAAAACACGGCGGACACGCCCAACTTTACCGCCCCTGGTTTGGATTCCACCGACGACATTCGTGGCGGCCTGGGCTACCAGGGGCTGGCCAACCTGGAGAAGTTCGTCAGCGACGGCGGGTTGTTGATCGCGGTGCAGACCAGCGCCGCGCTGCCGGTGGCCGGCGGCATGACGGAGATGGTCAACGTGGCCGACGCGCGCACCATGCAGGCGCCGGGCAGCGTGGTGCTCTCCACCGTGGACGACAAGAAGAGTCCCATCGCTTACGGTTACGACGACAAGCTCTACATATACTTCCGCGCCGGGCCGGTGATCACCGTGGGTGGAATCGGCGGAGGGCCCGGCGGCGGCGGCGGTGACGACGCGGCCGGAGGCGGGGCGCGTTCCAGCGGCCGCGGTTCGGCGATGGATCCGGACATTCTGCAAGGCCGCAGATACGTGGCGCCGGAGAAGCCGGTGAAGCGCGCGCCGCGTGAGCAGGAGCTCTACGTCCCTGAGGACATTGCGGAGTTTGCGCGATTCGCGCTTCCTCCCAAAGACCAGCAACCGCGCGTGGTGCTGCGCTTTGCCGCGGAAAAAGAACTGCTGCTGAGCGGCATGATCACCGGCGGCAATGAGATCGCGGAGAAGCCCGCCGTGGTGGACGTCCCGCACGGCAAGGGGCACGTGGTGCTGTTCGCCAATAATCCTATGTGGCGCAATGAAACCATGGGCAGCTTCTTTCTGGTGTTCAACGCCATGCTGAATTATGACCATCTGAATGTGGGAAGAAGCGCAGTGCCGGCAGCCGGTGCGGCGACAACGGCGAGCGGCGAGGGAGACGAGGAGGAGTAACTATTCGGCGATTGCATTCAGGTCATTGATACTCGCGGGGCGTCTCGGACACGCATGCCATCAAGGCGTGCTGCGAACCTTACAGCGATGAGCCATGGGCGAACAAATCCCCACAAATCTTTACTGGTTTGCAAATCCTTTTGGGTTATTTTCAACACGGCAGTACTAAAAAAGGCGGCACCATGAAAACCAGGGTTCTGGCTGTATTACTTTCACTGTCCACATTCACGGGGTGCCTTTCCGTTCTCAACGCACGACTGTATCCGGTCAAGGGGCCCCTGGCTGCGCAGGTTCCAACGCCCGTCTTCGCCGCGCAGATCGCAATCAGGGAGAACGGTGACATTTCGCTCACTCTGGCTGACGGAGAAACTGCCAGAGGGCACTGGGCGGAGGTAACTTCTAATCCATCGTTGAACCGAGAAATGGCCCCTATTTGGGACGCAATTTACGGACAGGGCTTTTATATGTCGAACGTGCGGGGCAGCCAACTGTATGCCCGGGCCACGGTAAATGGAAGTAAAGGCACGGTCCTAAACGTCGAGTTCTTTCGCAACATAGAGCAGCATTACAGAACCACCTGTTTCGTTCTCTCCGGTGTGGCGAAAGACAACAACGGCAACACCTACAAGCTGATGATCGGCAACACGAAGCGCGCTTAAAGCTGGACTCTACTCCAGCGTGTCGCCCGGCTGCCACTTCCACTTTTTCTTTTTCGCGTCATAGTAGACGACGGAATCCATCAATTGCGACTCCTGCGCGCGAATGGTGAAGATCGGCGGTTTGTTCTTCTTCGCCAGCATGCGTCCGATGGCAATGGTATCAAAGGGCACGTTGATGAGCACGAATTTGGCTTTGGGCGTGGCGGAGCGCCAGGCTTCCGGGCCGGCGCCGAAAATCACCAGCAGGTCATGGTTGTGGCCGGGATCGGCGGCGCCAAGACCGGCGGTGTGGCGCGGATCACCGAAGCCGAAGAACGAGTGGTATGGATCAGAGACCGTGTACTTGAACTGGTAAGAGTCCGGGAGCGGGTCTTTGCTGTCCGCGATGAAAACCACGTCTTCCACGCCGTCGCCGTCAAAGTCCGCGGTGTAGGCCCCCACGGTCGGCATGGGCGCCAGGGTGAACGTGGGACCAAACTGCTGGGTCACCAGCGGGGCCAGCGAACCCATCTTGGGGACGTCAGTTTTCACATTGGCGGGGGTGGGAGAGTTGGCGGCTTGCGGCGTTTGCGCGGCGGCAAGACACGCTACAAGTAATACGAGTCTGCTCAGGTACTTCATGAGCTGAGTGTAACGCGTCTGGTGATGGATTTCCCGCCGAAATAGTTGCTTGCATCCTGAAGGATACTAGCGCTTCCAAACTCTTGGCATCCAGCCTTTCTACGCAATTTTCAGCCCGAGGTACATTTCAAGAGCTGCAGCGGCATCTAATCGCTGTGCCAGACAGAAGGAAGGTCCCTTGGGCTCTCAGATCAGGTATCTCACATTGTCATGTTTTCTTCTCGCGTTGACCGGTTGCGGAAGCGTCAGCCAGGTCACGGGTCCTGGCCCAAGTCCAACGCCAACGCAGGCGGGCCCGTCGGTCACGGTGGACCACGTCTTCCTGGTGCTGCTGGAGAACCACGGTTATAGCCAGGTGATTGGCAGCGCGTCCATGCCGTATCTGAATTCCCTGGCCAACCAACACGCTCTGGCGACGAACTATTTTGCCGACACGCATCCTTCCCTGGGCAACTACTTCATGCTGACGGTGGGCAACATGGAGACGAACCCGATCGTGGGGGATTCGTTCATCGGCCCGGTGCCCGACAACAATATTGCGCGCGCCTTGACCGGCGCGGGCAAGAGCTGGAAGGCCTACATGGAAAGCCTGCCTTCCGCAGGCTACACCGGTGGCGACGTCTACCCATATTTCAAGCACCACAATCCCTTTGCTTACATGACGGACGTTCTGGGCTCAAGCTCACAGGCGGCGAACATAGTGCCGTTCACGCAGCTCGCCGCGGATGCGGCATCGGGATCGCTGCCCAGCTTCGGGTTCATTGCACCGAATGCCGAAAATGATTCGCACGACTGTCCCGCCGGCGGCTCGGCCTGCACTGATGCGGACAAATTGCTGGCCGCCGATACCTGGCTGAGAAACAATATTGATCCCCTCATCAACTCGGCAGCCGTCACCAACAGCGTTGTCATCATCGTCTTTGACGAGTCGCTGGATATTGACATCGTCAACGGCGGCGGCAAGGTGGCTATGGTGATGGCGGGCGCGCACGTAAAAACCGGGTTCCGCTCCATCACGTTTTACCAGCACCAGAGCACGTTGCGGCTGATCCTGGACCTGTTGCGGGTTGCCGATCATCCGGGCATCTCCGGCAACGCCGCAAGCATGCAGGAATTTTTTCAGTAGCTGATTATTTCACTAGATGACTAAAAGCCCGTGAACAACATCTTCCTGGGTTTTTGTTTGTGGACGAACGGCCGGTTCAGAAATTCCACGAACGGCGCCATCAGCTCAAAGTGCCGCGCCAACTCGGGCACAAGCTTCCGCGTGGTGAGCAGCTTGATGTCCAGGTCGGCCACCAGATGCCATTGGCGATGGCGCAACAGCGCTTCCGCGGGATGGTCCACGGGGAAGCCTTTGGGCATGCGGGTGAGCTGGCCGCCTTGCAGGCCGCCAAGAGCGCGCTTTAGCTTTTTGTCACGCAGGATTTGGTTGAATTCTTCATAGTGGTCGCGAAGAAGTGCGCGATAGGCCAGAAGTTCGTCGCGCTCCGGCGCCCACACGCCGCCGAAGACCAGCACTTCTTTGTCGGTGAAGTGGAAATAAAACACTGCGCCCTCACGCTTGACGGCCGTGTGCCGGGGGAAGATGGCCGAGATGTGCGTCTTGTACGGCGTCTTGTCCTTGGAAAAACGGGTGTCGCGATAGATGCGATAGACGGCTTTCTGCGGGGGCGTGACGTACTGCGGCGCAAAGCGCGCAAACTCCTCGTTCAATGCGCTGACCAACTCCAGCATGGGCTCTTTGATCAGAGCTTCGTATTTCTCTTTGCGCGGCTGGAACCACTCGCGCCGGTTGTTGCGCTTGAGCGCGCGCAGGAAAGCGAGAGCGTCGGGGGAGAAACCGGGGAAGGTCTTCATAGAAAAATCTTACCGCTGATGACACTGATGAACACTGATCAGCGCTGATTTCTGCAGGCAAGTCACGTCTTTATCTGTGTCATCCGTGTGAATCAGTGAATGTGCCGCCCCGCTGGGGCTCGTTAGTCTTTTCTCGTCTACCCAGGCCTTCGCACCCCATCACGCGCAAAACCGGCGCGCGCTGGGGACCCGCTTCGGCCTGGGCTAACTCATTTCGCGCCTACGGCGCTGGATGTTTTGAGCCAACAACTGTTGTTCGTCGTTAGCCACCATATTTGTGTGTGGCCAGCAGCTAGTGCCAGCTGCCAGTTGCTCTATTCCAATCCGCGTCATCCGCGTTCATCAGCGGTAAGATTTGTTGGTCAGGTTAACGAAACCGCCTTCTCCGCAATCAGTTTCTTCACCCGTTCCACGAACTGCGCCGCAGGTACCGTGCCTTCCGGCTGTTGCTGGCCGCGGACGCGCACGTTCACCGTGCCGGCTTCAGCTTCTTTTTCGCCGACCACGAGTAAGAACGGCACCTTCTGCATGGTCTGTTCGCGGACTTTGGCGTTCATCTTCTCGTTGCGGTCGTCCAGGTGAACGCGCACGCCGGCGTCTTTGAGCTGCTGGGTGACCTTCTGGGCATAGGCGGTGTGTTTTTCGCTGATGGGAATCACGGCCACCTGGACAGGCGATAGCCACACCGGAAATGCGCCAGCATAGTGTTCAATCAGCACGCCGAAGAACCGCTCAACCGACCCGAACAGGGCGCGGTGCACCATAAGCGGCTGTTTGCGCGATCCGTCTTCGGCCACGTACTCCAGGCCAAAGCGCTCCGGCAGATTGAAATCGAATTGCACGGTGGAGAGCTGCCACAGGCGGCCGATGGCGTCCACCAGCTTCACGTCAATCTTCGGTCCGTAGAACGCTGCTTCGCCAGGGATGGTCTTGTAGGGGATCTTCAAGTCCTTCAAGACTTTTTCCAGCGAATTGGTGGCCAGATTCCAGTTGTCGTCGCCCCCGACGAAGCTCTTCTTGTCCTTGGGGTCCCAGGTGCTCAGTTCCACGTGGAACTCGGTAAAACCAAACGTTTTCAACACGGCCAGAGCGAACTCAATGCAGCCAACGATTTCGCCTTCAATCTGCTCCGGGGTGCAGAAGATGTGGGCGTCATCCTGGGTGAAGCCGCGGACGCGCAGCAGACCGTGCATCACGCCCGACCGCTCGTAGCGATAGACGGTTCCGAGTTCGCCATAGCGCTGCGGCAGGTCGCGATACGAGCGCAACGTGTCTTTGTAGATCAGAATGTGCCCAGGGCAGTTCATCGGCTTCATGCGGTAATCGGCATCGTCCAATTTCATGGGCGTGAACATATTTTGGGCGTAGTAGCCCTCATGCCCGCTGGTCTGCCACAGATTGACCCGGAAGACATGCGGCGTATAGACCAGGTGGTAGCCGCGGGCCAGGTACTCATTCCGCATCCAGTCTTCCATCTCCTTGCGGATGAGGCCGCCCTTGGGATGCCAGAAGATCAGCCCTGGACCGGCGAGCTCCTGGATGCTGAACAGGTCCAGTTGCTGGCCGAGCAGGCGATGGTCGCGCTTTTTGGCTTCCTCAATGGCAGTGAGGTGTTGCTCGAGATCTTTCTTGTTGAAAAATGACGTGCCGTAGATGCGCTGGAGCTGGGGATTTTTCTCGTCGCCCAGCCAGTAGGCGCCGGCGATGCTGGTCAGCTTGAAGGCCTTGATGCGTCCGGTGGAAGGCACATGCGGGCCGCGGCAGAAGTCCACGAATTTGCCGTTGCGATAGGTGGATATCGGCTCGCCCGGCTTGGTGAACTGCTCAATGAAGTGGACCTTCATGAAGTCGCCTTCCGCGCGGAAGCGGTCCAGGCCTTCTTCGCGCGGGATGTACTCGCGTTCGAACTTTTCGTCGCGCTGGACGACCTGGGCCATGCGCTGCTCAATCTTCTCCAGGTCCTCAGGCGTGAACGGCGTGGGCCGATAAAAGTCGTAGAAGAAGCCGCTTTCGGTAGGCGGGCCGTGGCCGAGCTTGGTTTCCGGGAACAGCTCGAGCACCGCCGTCGCCAGGACGTGCGCGGAGGAATGGCGGAAGACTTCCAGGGCTTCAGGATCGCGATCGGTCAGCAAGCGGAGTTCAACGTCTTCTTCCAGCGGCTTGGTGAGATCGGCGAACTGCCATCCGTCTTTAGAGGTTTGGGCATGCATGCTGGCGGGAGATTTTGCGTCATCCGGTGATGGCGGCCCGCTCGCGCCGGCCTGGTCCGGGGCTGAGTGCTGATGGCTGACTGCTGACGGCTTTATTTTGGAGACGAGCGCGGCGTCGGCCAGGCGCGTGCCGATGGATTTGGCGATGTCCAGCGGCGTGGTGCCTTTGGGGACTTCTTTTTTGCTGCCGTCGGGCAGCGTGACTTGGATCATGGTTTGTGACATAGAAGATTGTGCGAATGCGGCCGGTTAGAGCTGCAAGGCTTAAACGTTCAAGTTTAACATTTGACGCGGGCACTCTGCGGGCAGGGAGACGTAGCGGTGCTACGTCTCTACGTTTAGGTTCTCGAGCCGTTCCGCGTATAGGTTTTTTAGCTGCGGAATGCAGAGATCGTTCAACTGCGCGACGCGACGCTACGCTACGCAGCGCGGCTTCGCTCACGATGACAATTCCGGAGGCATGCCGGGAGTCCACGAATTCCATGATTCCACTCCCTTGAGGGCCTAATCTGCGGTTAGAATCGTGTTTTCCCTAAGTCAGTCATGAAGGAGCCGTCGCCCACCGTGAGAAGAAACTGGATTCTGGTAGTGCTGGGGTTTGCCATCTTTGCCGCGGCGTTCTATCTGCCGGCCATCAAAGAAGTCTCGGCTTCGGCCAGCGACAAAGGCATTGTCGGCTACAAGTGCGCGATTCTCGCGCTGGAGCTGCCCTGGGGCAATGACGGGGCCAAGATTTTGCATGACTCGCCGGGGATGTACTTTTCCATCCTGATCAGCGGGTGGATCAATCCGGTATTTCTGATTGTCCTGGGCCTGGTGCTGATCAAACCTGGGTCGCGGGTCTTCTGGGCGTTGCGAGTCGTGGTGCTCCTGATGTTCATTGCTTGCTGGGTGGTTTTCATCCAGATGCACTTCCGCCCGCAGCTGGGCTATTACCTGTGGATGGCGGGCATCCTGCTGGCCCTGTTTTCTCCTATGAGCGGTAGTAAACAGGATGGAAAGTTAAGAGCAGTGTAAGAACTGATTGACAATTCAGCCGATATTCCATAGTTTTGCAAGACGCAAGCATAACGCCAAGATTGGTCAGGTTGGGAAGGGTTTAAATGGCTGTGGAACAGAACGTAGTGCTACCGACCCGCGCGGAAATGCGCATTCTTCAGGTCCTTTGGGACCTGGAACAGGCCACCGTGGAAGAAGTGATCAACCATGCCAGCCTGGCGCCCCGTCCGAATTACAAGACAACGCAGACCATTTTGCGCATCATGGAAGAAAAGAGCCTGGTGCGGCATGTGAGCCGCGGGCGGGTCTTTGTGTTTGAACCCTGCGTCACCCGGGACCAAGTGGGCAGACTCTCCGTGCAGACGCTGCTGGAACAGAATTTTGGCGGATCGCCGGCCCAGTTGCTGGTGAACCTGCTGGAAGCCGGCCCGGTGAAGGAGCCCGAGCTGGAGGAACTGGAAGCCCTCATCCGGAACTATCGCAAACAAAAGGGAGACGGTTCCAAATAGCCCGGACGACGGAATCCGGGGGCGCCGTTGACGTATATGGCTGCAAACCATTATCTGCAGTTCGCGGGAATCATCCTTAGCTACATCCTCAAGGTGGCGGCTGGATTTCTGGTGTGCCTGTGCCTTTCCCGTATTTTGCGCCGGCCCGATCTGCGCTTCCGCGTTTGGCTGGGATTTTTGCTGGCATCAGGATTGTGCTGGCTGGCGCTGCTGGGTTCCGCCGTGGGCAGCTTGTTCCCGCGTGTGGTCACCGAAGCCGGCTCCGCGTCTTTGCTGAACACATCGTTGTTCAGCGCTTCGTTCAGCACATCGGGACTGGGCAGGTCCGTACTCAACGCCGTGGCGGCTCCCGAGCATTGGCTGGTGCCCATCCGCTGGAGCCAGGACGTGATGATCGCTGGGCGGACTCTGCTGGGCGCTTACTTGTGCGTTGTCCTTCTTCTGGCTTGCCGCAAAACCTGGGTGCATGTGCGCCTGCGCCGGCTGCTCAAGCTGGGCATGCCGCCCGCGGCTGATGTTACCGCACTGTTTGAGAGCATGCGGCGCGAGCATGGCGTGCGGCGCTGCGAGCTGGCCATCTTGCCTGGCCTGAGTTCGCCGGCGACGGCCTACTGGTGGCGGCCGCGCGTGGTTCTGCCGGAAACCGTTCTTCCTGAGCGCGCCATTTCCGAGGAAGCAGCGGGCCTGGGCGCGAATCCGCAGTTGGCCAGCATTTTCTGCCACGAGCTGGCCCACATCCGCCGCCGCGATTACTTCTGGGCCAACGTCGCCGACGTGATTTGCGGTGTTCTGTTCTTTCATCCCGCGGTGTGGCAGGCGAGAAAACAAATGCGGCTGGAACGCGAACTGGCGAGTGATCTGGCGGTGGTCAACGCCCGGCCTGAGGTCCGCGCCGACTACGCCGACAATCTGGCGCGCTTCGTGCGCATGCGCATCATTCAGGGCGGCATTTCCTGCGGCGTGGATTTCGCGGCGTCCGCTTCAATCCTGGGCGCGCGCATCAGAAACATTCTGGCCGAACCGGTCCGCGTGCCTTGGTGGAAAAAACTCTCTGCCGCCACAGCGAGTGCGGCGCTGCTGCTGAGCTTTCTGCTCTTGAGTCCCGGGCTCTCTGTGGCGCTTGATTTTTCAAGTGACGACTTTTCAAGTGACGCCTTCTCCAGCGACGCGACAACGAAGCCTCTCGCGGCTGTGCGGCAGCCCGCGACGAAATCGTCGTCATCCATGGCGCGGCGCGCACATGTTGCCGCTGCGGTCCCGACGGCGGCTGGCGTGCATCGCCAAGCGCGGCCGTCTTCCTATGAAGATTCGCTCAGGCAGGCTCACACTCGAAGCTACGTACAGGAGACTCCTGCTTACCGCTTGACCGCCGGAACTTCTAGCTCGCAGGTTGGCTCACCCAACTGGGATTCTCCTGCACTGAGTGAGCCTTCGCCCGGCAACCGGCCTGCCACGCGGCCTACGGTCTCTGACTCGGTGACCAGGATTGTGCTTACGACCGTGGGCGGAATTGCGATCCATGAGCGTGAAGAGCGCAGCGAGCATGGTGGACACGGGCACGCGCGATAAGCAGAGGCGCTGAGTTCATCCTCACATTTACAATCCCTGAATGCGACTAGCCAACAAGGTGGCCATCGTTACCGGCGGCGGAAGCGGAATTGGCCGGGCCATTGCCGGGGCTTTTGTACGCGAAGGCGCGAAAGTGGTGATCGCCGGGCGCAACCAAGCCAAACTGGATCACGCCGCGAAAGAAATTGGGGCGGGATGTCTGGCAGTCGCAGCCGATGTGAGCAACCTGCAAGATCTGCAACGGCTGGTGCAAACCACGCTTGACCGTTTCCAGCACATTGACATTCTGGTGAATAACGCCGGAGTGCTGTTTGCCGGGACCGCGGAGTCGGTCACGGAAGACCAGTGGGAGCAGACGTTCAACGTGAACGTCCGCGGCGTGTGGCGGCTCTCGCGCGCGGTACTGCCGCATATGCGCGCAGCCGGCGGCGGAGCCATCATCAACATCGGCTCAGTGCTGAGCCTGCTGGGAGCGCGCAACCGCGTGGCGTACGCAGCGTCAAAAGGCGCGCTGCTGCAGATGACGCGCGCCATGGCCGTGGACCACGCCGCGGAAAAGATCCGCGTGAACTGCATTTGCCCGGCAACGGTGGAGACTGAAATGGTCGCTGCCGCCATGGACGCGGCTGCGCGCAAAGCGCGGCTGGCCATGCATCCCGATGGCCGCTTTGGACAGCCGGAAGAGGTGGCGGGACTCGCGGTGTTTCTGGCCAGCGATGAATCCACCTGGATCACCGGCGCTGCTTACACGGTGGATGGCGGATATTCGGCGTGGTAATCGAGGCCATAGATTTTTTGCAGAAGAGTCCTTCATGACAGAAACGTTCCTACAGCCTGCAAGTGCGGACAACAAAACGTTCGCGGCCGACCGCGAAACCATTTCGCAGGCCTACGCGCGCATACGGACCCACATTCGCCGCACGCCGGTCATTGAAGTTGCGGCGGAAGACTTTGGACTCAACATCGCCAGCCTGACCTTCAAGCTGGAGTTTCTGCAGCACACGGGATCATTCAAAGCGCGCGGCGCGATGAACAACCTCTTGTCGCGCAAAGTGCCGAAGGCCGGAGTTGTTGCTGCGTCCGGCGGAAACCATGGCGCGGCCGTGGCGTTTGCGGCGATGAAGTGCGGCGTCCCGGCCAGGATCTTTGTTCCCAGCGTTGCCTCATCGGCCAAGCAGGACCGAATTCGCAGCTACGGAGCCGACCTGGTTGTCGGCGGAGAACGCTACGCGGACGCGCTGGCCGCCAGCGAAGAGTGGGCCGCGCAATCGGGCGCCATGACCGTGCATGCCTACGATCAGGCAGAGACCCTGCAAGGCGCGGGGACGGTTGCGCTGGAGATGGAAGAGCAATGCCCGGCCACGAACACTCTGTTTGTCGCTGTGGGCGGTGGCGGGCTGCTGGGCGGCATCGCCGCGTGGTATCAGGGCCGGATCAAACTGGTTGGCGTGGAGCCGGAACTGGCGCCGACGCTGACTTACGCGCTGGAAGCCGGACGTCCGGTGGACGCGCCGGCCGGCGGCATTGCCGCGGATTCGCTAGCGCCCAAACGAGTTGGCGAACTCATGTTTCCCCTGGCACAAAAATACGTGAAGGAAGTTTTGCTGGTTTCCGATGCGGCCATCCAGCAAGCCCAGCAGAAACTCTGGGACGTGTTGCGCGTGGTAACCGAGCCGGGAGGCGCGGCGTCGTTCGCCGCGCTGCTGTCAGGGGTTTACAAGCCTGCGGCAGACGAAAAGATTTGCGTGCTGCTGTGCGGCGCAAATACCACGGCGGTGAAGTTCTAGCGGCGTGAAGCGCAGGGGCTAAAAGCCCAATGACTAGACCGCACTATCGGCACGGCTGAAGCCATGCCCTGATACCTCTGCCCCAGCATGCCAAAACCCAGCTTGCCGGGGGCCCCTGCAGTGGCTGAAGCCAGATGCAGTTCGTCGTAAAGATGCCGCTCGTCGTGAAGAAGATGAGCAAAATGCCCATCCTAAAAATAAACAGGGGCACGGTCTTCACCGTGCCCCTGTAGTCCAAACTGTTAATTCTTACGGTCGCGCTGGAGCTGCTTCTTCCTCCGGTGGCGGAGGCGGCGGCAACTCTTTCTCGATGGGCTTGCGCGGGAACATCTGGTCGCGCTGCGCGGCCATATACACGAACGACGCCACAATCACCGCAGCCTGCTTCAGGTCGTCCGGCTGGAGGCGGTCGTAAACGTCCATGTTGGAGTGGTGGGTGCGCGTTTCATATTCCAGAGGGTCTTGAATGAACTGGAATCCCGGGATGCCGACGGCGTCGAAAGAAAGATGGTCGGTACCGCCGGTGGTGCGCATGGTCAGCGTGTCCATTCCCAGATCGTGGAAGGGCTTCATCCAGGCTTCAAAGATCGGCTGGACGGCCGCGTTCTCCTGCATGAAGACGCCGCGAATCTTGCCGCTGCCGTTGTCCACGTTGAAGTAGGCGGACACCTTGGCCTGCTCCGGCTTCACCGTCACCGGACCGGCGTCGCGACGGATCACCGTGGGGTC
The DNA here is from genome assembly GCA_020072815.1 of Terriglobia bacterium. NCBI lineage: Bacteria > Pseudomonadati > Acidobacteriota > Terriglobia > Terriglobia bacterium. The sequence continues at coordinate 176,055 of JAIQGE010000008.1, forward strand.
GCCCTTGCGATCAGGGTCTTTGGATTCCGGACGCGAACCGAAATGCTGCGCCACATACCATTGCGATCCAAGCAGGCCTTGTTCTTCGCCGCTCCACAGGCCGATGCGGATGGTGCGCCGCGGCTTCACGCCCACGGCCTTGAGGATGCGCATGGCCTCCATCATCACGATGGTGCCCGCGCCGTTGTCGGTGGCGCCGGTGCCGGCGTGCCAGGAATCCAGATGCGCGCCCAGCATGACCAGTTCGTCTTTCTTGTCGGCGCCGGGAATTTCGGCGATGGTGTTGTTCTGGGTCATGGCGTCATCGTAGAAATTGTTTTTGACGTTGATCTCCAGCTCCACGTCTTTCTTCGCCGCCAGGATGCGGGCGATGCGGTCCCAGTGCTCGGTGGCCATGGTCAGCTGCGGCGTGCCGGCGGTCTGGCCCTGCTTGTACGACCCGCCCTGCTGCACAAACACCGTGCCGCCGTTGATGGCGCCGCGGCTGTGGTCAATCAGGGCCACGGGCTTTTCTTCGTCAAAGAATTTGTTGATCTGGCGCTGTATGCGGGCGCGCAATTGGAACTCGCGGAAGCGCGCGTCATTGCGGTCGCCGGGAATCTGGTATTGCTCTTCCTCAGTCAGCGTTTTTTCGTTGAAGCGCTGCGACAGCGGCTCGGTGGAGAGCTTGACTTCCGCGTCGTCGCCGATGAGGACGATCTTGCCGGCGAGCTTGCCTTTGTATTTTGCCAGGTCCTGCGGCGAGCGAATCACCACGCGGACCACCTGTGCGCGGACGGCGCCGTTGGTGCCCGGCGTCCAGGCCTTGGCGTAAGCCAGCAGCGGCGCGTGGTCGGGCGACACCATGTGCACGCTGGTAAACTCATTGGCCCAGCCCACGCCAAACGGCGTCCAGGCTTCCAGGTGGGCGTTGGACATGCCCAGCTCTTCCAGCTTGGCACGCGTCCAGTCATTGGCCTTGCGCATGTTGGGCGACCCGGTCAGGCGCGGGCCAATCTGCTCCATCAAGCCGGAGGCCAGTTCCATGATCTTGGAGTTGCGGAAGCCTTCGTAGCGGATCTTGTTGATCATGTCCAGGTCGGCTTTTTCGGTTTGGGCAAAGGCGCTGCTCAATGAGAATAGGAAGAAGAGCGCAAGAACGAAGGCGGCAAACCGCCGGGACGTTGTCATAGGTACTCCTTTTCTATCGCGCAGATGAGGGGAGAAGTCTAAATGGAGAGGGAAAGGCGGTCAAACCGCCAAAAGGGATGAAGGACAGCATAGGAGGGATTCTCTACCTCCTGGCATCGACCCCCTGGACTCGGAACATCAATCGGAACATCAATTAGTCTGCCAAGACGATCGGCTCGTCAAGAACGACCATATTGAGGGAGTCCGCATGACAAAGATCCAAACACGTTGCCAATATTTGCGACTTACGGTCGTCGGCGTCGGGTGGATTCGGCCAGCCAGTTACAACAGTGTGTCGTTCGAAAGGATCATTATCACGAGTGGCGAGGAGCTTGCTCTTCTCGTAATCGGCCACTTTGAGGTCCGCACGTGCATAGATTTTGCGACGTTTTGCAGTCAGAGTAAGCCGAGCCACAGACCAAATCTCGTTATCTACGAGCTGCGTGACATGAGCTGTTGACAGCTCCAGGTCGGGTGGAGGCTGGAACACGTTGGGCTTAGGCCGATACGCGGCGGGATTATTCTTGTTCGCAATGTTGTTCTTAGTGTAGATGAAGCGCGTGACAAGTTCAGCAGCTGTCAGTCTTCCCTTGAAGGTGCCGACCGCAGTGCCGGACTTATTGGCAAGTTTGCGCGTCGCGAACCAGCTCGTCAAGCGCGCGAAGAATGTTTGAAGGAATCTCATCATCGAGCCATTCAGTTCCGTGAGATGCACGCTTGCCCCTTAGCCAAGCGTAAGAGCATCTGCCGTTCGGATCTATTCTGATGGTCAGCGCCTTGCGATGGCCAAAGTCCCAATCTAGAGCGACCTCACCATCCTGATCCGCGCTGACCTCTGGTACGGGCGCAGTAGTCGGCAGAGCTTCCAAGAAGCGCTGAGCATTCGCGTAGGCGTCGGGGTCGAGCGCTTTAGCGCCGTAACCATTCCAGTCTGGCTCCGCTGCCTCAGCACGAATGGCCTTCAAATCAGTTATCGCGCATTCTGCTGCGTGGCTGACGGCAAGGCTAGTAAGCAAGTGCTTCCGGACCTCCTCGCTTAACTGTTGTAGCCGGCCAGCGGAATCACTGGCCGCACGAGATCCACGAGACTGAGGACGTATTATTAGGCCCATGCCACCGAAAATTTCTCCTGTCAGTATCATTCGTACATCTCCACGGCTTTTTCCGTAAGGGTTGCGAAGAAAATTTCGTTCTTCAGGTCGCGCAGCTTCTCAAACATCTCCGGCAGCAACGGATCAGTTGGTGCAACCGACAGATTCTCCTTAAAAGCATCGATATCGATAAGCAAGCCAATGGCGTCCTGTCCCATCAGCGGCTCCGACGCCTGCACAACAACAGCGGAGGTATTCCTTTCGGGATCGTCTACTGCTATTCGACATAGAAATTGCCGAAGATGCTGCGGACTGGGGGATGCTAGCGCCGGGGGTGCTGTCAAGTATTCGCCAAGCTCAGCCGGTACCGGTATCCGCAAACGATTAATATACCTCACCGCCACACGAATTACTTCTGGAGGCTGAGCCTTCGCCACGTAAAGCTGCCACAGGCGGGTCGCCTCAGCAAAAACCTCTCCCCAAGTCGTATAGCGCTCCAACTTGCTGAATGTAAATCCGTCAGTTCTAAACTGCGCCACCAAAGAGCCGGCGCGGTACTGCCAGCCCATTGCCGACGTGGTTGTCGTCGGCTCAATCGATTTGCCTTGTTCCATTCCGAACCGAGCTTCGACAGATTGCAGCAGCAGCGCCTTTGAGTACTGCGACCCAAGAGACGGCGTTAGACCGGCAAACGAGTCCGCAACAGTACCCTCCCGCTTCAGAACCCGGTAGTCAATCACTGCTTCAACAATGGGAGCGTTCGTAAGATGTGAGCGTCTCTTGGCCATCACTTGCGACCCGCCCGCGCAATCGCACGTGCAGACAGTTTTGGATGCTCTACAAACCCGTGAAGGACTTGTTCGATGAAGCGGCCTCCAACCTCGGCTGGGGTGCGTCCATAAATGCCGCGAGTTGCGAGCTGCTTCAATAATTCTACCGATTGAGTGGCCAATCGCACTTCGAAGCGGACGCTCGGAGACGTGTTTTCAGATCTTCCCATTTCTACCCGCTAATTATCGGGTATTAATTCAAGGATTGCAACAACTCTGCCATACGCTTGGTCGGGTGGCCACCCTTTCGCCCGGTGTCGGCGAAGGGGGAGGCAGGTGTGCATGCTGGCGGCTTCGTCGCCGAACTTGACAAAGCGAACAAAACACGATAATCTATGAGATGGTCTCAGCGACCTGAAGCACTATCTTTCTTTGACAACTGAATAAAGCAGCCGTAGAGATGAACATCCAGGCATTCTGTTAACCAAAGAGTAAAAAGAGCGTTTGAGAAGGCGGAAAAAATTGAACGCGTTTCGAGGACGAAACGAGGCTGGAAAAGGCTTTCGACCGTCCGGTGACCGCCTTGTCGAATTGCAGTTGGGCTTTTGTTTTCAACAAAACACCGATAGGGGGGTGGGGTCGGCGGAAAAGTTTACTCAAGGGTAAACCAGGAGAATCGGGACATCGGGACATCGGGGCATCGGAACATCGGGAAAGCGGCGCCAAGACCGCCGCCACTCCTCACCACAGCGGAGCCACTGGTTCCTCAAGGAATACCGGTCGCGGGCCGCCGGGATTGGAGAGGCTGATCACGCCCAGGAAAGGTTTGGCTTGGGGATCGTACATTACGGCGATGCGTCCGCCGCGACCGGACGATCCATCAGAGCCGTCTCTTCCGCTCATGCCGTCGCTGCCGCTGCGTCCGCTGGGCGAGCCACTGCCTCCGGAGCCGCCGCGGCCACCGCGTCCGCCCTTGCCGCCGGACCCGCCGGGGCCGCCCAGGGACTTTATCGTCAGGGAGCCTCCCTGGGGATCCACCAGGTAACGCCGGTCATGGCCGGGGGCGGACACCATCACCTGCAGCAGCGGATGGCTCCCGGCCCGGAGCGCCACACGCACCTGCACCGGCGGCCCGTCGCCGCCAGATCCGCCGTCAGAGCCGTCGCCGCCGTTGCTCCCGTCCCCGCCGTCGCCGCCGGCGGAAGGATGGTCAGGGTCGAAGGAGCCGGAGCTGCCGCTGGAGCCGTCCATGCCGTCACTGCCGTTGGAACCGCTGGAGCCGCTGCTGCCGGAGAAACTCGACACGTAGCTGTAGTCATAGCGCACGGGAATATCGAACTCCGCGTGCAGGTCAGGATGGCTGGGAACGGTGATGGCGACGTGCGGGACCTTGCCTTCGCTGATACGGGGGTCATGTGGCAGGGACACAACGCCTTTCTGGTTGGCCGCCGCGACAGTCGCCGTGACCTGGAGGTCCTTCCACAGGACCTTGCCGTGGCCTGCGCCTTCGGTCACCCAGGGCTTGCCGTCAGCTCCGGTGAAGGTCACCACCAGCGGAAGCTTCTCTCCCGGCGCGATGCCCGGGCCGCCCTGGGCCAGTCGGGTGTCCATGGCCGTGACCGGGATTTTTTCCAGGTAAACCCTGGTCCCCAGCTTGACTCGAATCGCGGTGCACCCGCCCAGTCCAAGCAAGCAGGCCAAAGCCATGCAGGCCGCCCATGTTCTGATCATCATGTTGCGCAAAGAAGCCAGTATCGTGCTGCTCATGGTTCCATCCCCGTGCCGATCGAAAGACCTGGAGTTAATCTCACGCTTAGTCGAATCACAACCTCTTGGTGTGGCGCGCTCTCTGAGGTCTTCTGCTGATGCGAACCCTCTACTGGCGAGCATGTTGTGGCGACAAGCTCCATTCGCAGGTTAAGTTCTGTGGGGAATTGTTGCGAACAGGGGCCACCGCATCCCGGGAAAATTGCGGCGCAGACGGAGGACAGAGTCGGCTATCCTGCCTGCTGTCCTTTGGACCTGTGCGCCGCGCGGATAAAGCGCACCAGGCTGATGCTGAAGCCGGACATCATCGCCAGCGCGGCCACCGGCAGGGCCGCTTTGTAGGTCAGCGTCATGTCGGGACGCGAGTGGCTCACGCCGCCGACGATCAGCAGCACGATGGCCAGAAACGCGACGGACAGAAAGAAGCAGATCACGCCGCTGACCAGGCCGATCGCCAGACTTAAGAAGAGTTTGCCCATGAAAAGGATGCGCGTCCGGGAGCGCCCCGGCCGCTACGTTAGAATAATAACGTGAGTCAGGCCTTGAATACGGAAATGCGCACGGCGCAGGAGATCATTCGCGCGTCGCAGGTGACCCAGGCGCCGAACGGCATCTGCTACGGCACCGCCGGCGAGGTCACGCTGCCCTCGAATGAGCTGGAGCGGATGATTGCGTCGGTGCCCCGCGCGGTGGCCGCGGCACTGCAGCGCAACGCGTTCTACTTTGTCCCGCTGGCCATTGCCGATGACGACAAGACGCTGGTGGCGGAGCGCTTTGATCCCGCGCTGGTGGACCGCGCCATTTGCCATCGCAACATTGACGCCGGGGATTCGCGCTACGTCTTTATTTCCACCCGGCTGCTGGAAGAACGCTTCTCCATCGCTTTCGAGTTCTACATCAACGTCGGCCACAATTTTGTGGACCACGCGGGAGTCTCACCCGAATTTGCCGAGTTGGTGTGGCAGCAGTCGGTGGCCAATGTCCGCGGGGAAACCAGCTTTGATGCGTTTGAGTACCGCAAGCTGGCCACAGCCAACGCTCCGAACCGCGTGGATGAAAAAGCCAAGTCCGAATACCTGGCCGCTGCATTCTCTGATGCCATTGCCGTTTACCTGCTTTCCCTGTGCCTGGACGTGGACTACTACGAGCTGCGCGAACGCGAGTATCCTCTGCTGGCCGCGCCGGCGCTGGCCGAGCGGTTGAAGAAGATCGCCGAGCTGTTTCCGCCGAACCCGGGCTTTGAGTTCAATATCTTCTATAAGCGCAGGAGCTAGGGCAAGAACCTCACTGCGGAGGCACGGAGAAGAGCTTGGGGCGTCTCAGAACGTGGGGGCACCGCGGAGGCGCGGAGGAACGGAGAAATCGCCGACATCGCCGTGGTCGCAACGCCATCGCCGTCATCGGTTAGAAGCAGCGTCTATTTCGAGCGATGAGGGTCCGATTCGCGCTGCTTCAGGCGCGTTAGAATCCAAGCGCGAAGAATTATCTCCGGCGGTTTGGAGCGAAGCGAGAATAATGCGGTTGGGAGCGAAGCGACAGAAAGAAATGAAGCGACAAAGATAATGATTGCTCATTTGCGTGGACGGTTAATCTCCAAGCATCCCAACCAGGCCATCGTCGAAGCCGGGGGCGTGGGCTATGACGTCCACATCACCGTCCCAACTTTTTCTGACCTTCCCGCACTGGGCGCCGAGGTCGCGCTGTTCATACACACCCACGTCCGCGAAGACGCGCTGACCCTATTCGGCTTTCTGCGGACGGAAGAAAAGCAGCTCTTCGAAAAGCTGATCAGCGTAAGCGGCATTGGCCCCAAATTGGCGGTGACCATCCTGAGCGGCATGCCGGCGGAAGCCATGGTGGCGGCGATCCGCGGGAACAACGTGGCGGCGCTCACGCGCATTCCGGGCATCGGCAAAAAGACCGCCGAGCGCATGGTGCTGGAGCTGCGCGACAAGCTGGAAGCTTTTGGCGTGCCGGCAGTCGCCACCACGGTCACTCCGGTGGAGGAAGACGTGGTCTCCGCTCTGGTCAACCTTGGCTACCAGCGCGCACTGGCTGAGCGAGCGCTGGCCAAGCTGGGGAGCACGTCGGGCGAATCTTTTGACGCGCTGTTCCGCAAAGCCATGGCCGCCCTGGCAAAGTAAGCTTGGCGTAGTCGTTGGGGAGAGAAGTTTGGCAGGACTACGCGTGGCAACCTAGGCAGGTCCGCCGAACGGGTCTCTTCAAAAACGATTCCGTATAGCGGGTTTTATACAAAAGACACCTACGGCAAAAGCCGTAGCCAGAGCGCAGCCAAACGGCGTTACACTACGCGTAATGAAACGCTTGATTCAAGTCGCGTTCTTTCTGGCATTGGCAGCGTTCCTGGCAAACGCCTCCGGCAAGAAGAAACCGCAGCAGGCATTTCAGACGATTCCCGACCAGGTTGCCGACATTAGCGCCGGTCAGGTGTCCACGGCCAAACAGCACTGCGAAAACTGGGCGCTGGCTGCGGGCCTGGAGACCATGCTCAGAACACAAGGCGTGGCCCTGGACCAGAAATTCTGGATCATGCGCCTGAACGGCGGCGAACTCTGCGTGAACACCCTTCCCTCCATGGACGCGCTGGCTGACGTGGTCAACCGGGAATTTGTTCTCAACGACGGCCGCCACGTGCAACTGGAACTGCGCTTCATGCCCGGGGCCCCGACCAACGTTGACTCGGTCATCGCCGGGCTGAAACAGCAAAAGATCTCACTGCTGATCTTCCACGGACATCCTTATTACCTCACCGGCGCCACGTACGACGAGCAGATCGGCCGCGAAGGCCTGCGCCGCTTCCTGATCAAAGAACTCCGCCTGGCCAACACCTTCGCCGGCGAACCGGGCATCACCTTCCAGCGCTACCGCGAGCAGAATGAAGAGATTGAAGGGATACTGACGGTGAGCGTGGTCTAACCCTAAGGCATTGCTTCGCACGCTTGTAATCAGCCGAGTTGCTCGTTTCCAAGAGTCCTCCACAAGTACCAACACGCGACTGACCGGAATGGACGCCATAATTCCCCAAGCACCTCAACATCAGCTGATGCACCGTAAACATTGACGATGGCGCGTTGGAGGCCAACGTCACCCAAAGGAAGCACGTCAGGCTCTCGAAGGACCATGATACGAAAGACCGAGAGTGTCCACGGACCGATGCCCTTGATACCAATAAGGGCATCTTCCCAAGACTGCCCTTGTTGCACCCTGGCGCGTATATCATCCGATCTTCGAGCAATGTTGACGCAGCACTCTGCTCGGCGCTCAGGAAGACCCAAGGAGCGCAGACTCGCGACATCTGGTACAAATGCGGACGACGGTTTAGTTAGATTCGGATGAGTGGACTTTGCGCGCTCTGCTATTCGACAAGCAACTTGCGTTGAGATTTGTTGTGCCATCACTATTCGAAGAAGACCCCAAATTGGGTCCTCGGTCGGCAGACAGGGCCATCGAGCAGTTTGAGAAGCAATCACCTGCCCTAATTTGCGATCGGCGGCTGATAGCGCGAACTCGGCTGTCTGGAGCCGGACTAGCGATTGAATTGCTTTTCTTTCTCGCAACGATCTGCCCACGTTGTGTTCTCATCCTGGTTTATTATCGTGCGGAGAATGCAGCGTTCCCAGTGATCATCCAAGGTTCCGATCGCTTCTTGTGAAGTTTGTGCCTTAGCTAATTCAGTAGCGAAGGCATCACATTCGAGGTAAGTTAGATCTCCTAACCGCTGTTTAATTTTGTTGTTCAGTTTTACGCCTAACTCCCCAAATTTCTTCTCAATGTCAACATTTTCTTCGATTCCCCAATCCTTCTTTTTCGTCTTTGCCTCATAGATCGGAGGCATAATTTGCACCACTCGATCAAATCGGCCTGGCCGCTGTATTGCGAGGTCAAATTGGCGAATATTGTTCGTGGCAATGATGAATACAAGAGTTGCTCGTTTATGAATGCTCGCAAGTTTTGGAAGCATCGCAGTTGTGAGCAACCGAGAGAATTGCTCAGCATCCGATGATCCCCTTTCCCGCACAAATTCATCGAACTCGTCGAATAGAACCACAACGCGCTCGGTTTCGGCAAGCATCCGGAAAATCGTATTGGCTTCGGCTTGGATCCCATCCATTCCGCTCCGGAGGAGGTGAGACGGGTCGATAGCAACAAGAGGCCAACCGAGGAAGTCGGCAATCTTTTTGGACAGTTCCGTTTTCGAAGTACCAGGTGGACCAAAGAAGATGGCGGAGATCGGTGTTCCCCTCTTGAATTTGCCACCGTTTGAGACCTTGTTAGATTCATCGGCCAGCGGTTTGACAAATTCTTCCCACAGGAAACCTGTCAGCGAGCGCTGTTTGCCGCGGACATTCACAACACTATCGAGGAAACCTTCTGCAAAACTAGCGTCATTCTTGGGCGTCGCTGCTTCAGGAAAAGGCAGATCTAAGTAATGAAACAGTTTGCGACGAACTGCCTCAGCTACTAAGCGATCAAGCATGTGGACGAAATGATAGACTGAAGCGGTGGCCCACGACTCTGGGAATTTCAATTGGGGGTGGTGCCCCGAAGTCCACGCTTGGACACCTTCTTTGACGCTATACGCGCTTTGGTATGCCGCCTCCACGGCGGCGTTGAGGTTTGGCAAATAATCTAGCAAAAGATTTTCTAGCCTTGGCTCCGATAGGAGTTGAGTAAGCATTTCATATTCATAGCAGTAGGCATTGCCGAACTTCTCGTAGTGAAAGAGAGGGCGGCTTAAAGGCCATGTTCCGTCTTGTCGTTGGCAATCAAAGAAGACCTTGAGCGCAGTGCGCTGGATAGCTGTTTCTTCCGGTGTGGTTTCAGAACGAGAAGTGACGGCTGTAACAAGCATCACTAAGTATGCGACCGCAAACGCGTCTGCCGTCTTGCTGTTGGCCTGAACTAGGCCGATCTGATACGGTAGTTCTGCGCGTCCCCAAGAGCTCACCGCCTTTTCGAGATCCTCTGTTAGCTTCGAACGGCTCTTTAAGGCACGTACGACGAGTTGGGTAAGATATGCACTCGGAGGATAGTTATGGATGGCTACGCCGCCCTTACCGTTCTCGACGGCAGTCTGAAGGATTTTTTCCATCTCTTCAACGCGAGCAGCTGTCTCTGGCCTCAGAGGATCATGAGAACCTTGCAACGCGGTAAGTGCTTCTAAAATCCAGGCAACTGTGAACGGATTATCGTCTGGAAGACCCGCACTGGTCTTTTTCGAAATGAGACCCTCAAGCAACGCTTGCGTTGCTGCTTTGCCAGCTTTCCATGAGCCCGTCGCGACCAATGAGAGCACACATGTAGCTGTACTCGAAACTGAAATTTTGTTTTTGCCTTTGTAATGTTGGTACCCCACATCATGCGCGAAGTACTCGAGGGACGCGACTTGATCCTCTTGAATTTCTTTCGTATGGAGTCGGAGCGATTCAAGTTTTTGGAAGGCGACTCTCATCTCCTCCCTTAGATCTTTGCCGCCAGTAAAGGGCATTGCTTTCTTTCTTACACGTTATTGTATGGAGATGGGCAGCGCTAACTTTTCTCGGACATCAGCCACGTATTCGTAAGCCCGCTGTGCCGGTTCCCCCGAGTTGCCAGGGCGCGTCAATGCAGCGCCGAGGCGCTCGAGGATATCGTGTGCCTCTGCGATCGATGCCCGGGGATTGATCAAAAGTCCCTCAGGACGCCGCGTCCTGGGAATAGCTGCGACTCTACGCAGGGCCTCCTTCAAAGAAGGAACAACAGCGACGTATTCGCGGAGGGTTAAATCGCTGGGCGCGCGGGTCGCGAAAATCGGGACACCGGCGCGTATGGCATACCCCAGCTCGAACGATGCTGACTGCCCGACATAGCCGTCCGGGCAAATCAACCAAAGGAAGTCAGACGCTGCTACCGAATCCAAGTGCCGATCCTGGACGAGACGAACCGACCGGACCGGGTCGCTGGCCACGAACAAGAACTCGCCCTGCGCGGCGACGATGCGCGGATCGGCCGGGGAGAGCACACGAATGGAGCGTGCCGCCAACTCTTCAACTGCCGAGGTTATTGCATGCATATGGCGATGGAAGCTACCGGATACGGTGACGGCCATTTTCCGAGTGTTTTGGGCGAATTGTGAGTTCATTTCTCGCCTCCCCAAACAGGGATGGTCGGGGGTGGGAACCAGGTTGGTTAATACAACCGATAGTTTACACCATCGGCCAATAACCACAATCGTGGTTTTTGCCCTTCCGTAATAACAACAATAGTTGACTTTATCCTCCTAAGTCAATGAAAATGTCACACCGTCAAGGCCAAATAACAACAATATAGTGGTTATGGATTGGAAGCAAAAATTAGGCGAACAGATTCGACGCGCCAGGGCGCGCCAGGGCATGACCCAGCACGAACTCAGGGCGGCCCTCAAAGAAGCTGATTTCGAGCTTAGCGTGAACAGCATTGGACACTATGAAAGAGGGGAAAGAGCACCCGGCATCGATGACCTGCGGAAAATTGCATTCGCTCTAAAGGCCGATCGATTTGAGATCGATGAGAACCTCCGAATAGAATTCAGCAAAAACGGCAAGGCGCGTCCCGAAATAGTACCTCAGCAGCTAACCCTGGCTTTCGACGACAAGGGTGGAGTTACTGTCAGAATCGAATCAGCCAGAGAAGGATTGATCATCAAGAAGAATACTGCCTGAGATTCCGGTCCTACTTCGCCAACCTTATTACTTCCCAATACAAAAACTGCTGAAGATCAGATTCAGAATGTCGTCTGTCGTGGTCTCGCCGGTGATGGCGTCGAGCGGACGCAGCGCGCCGTAAAGATCCAGCATGATCATCTCGTGCGGGGTCTTGCTGTCGACGGCAACGCGGGCTGCTTCCAGGCTGGCGATGGATTCTTCCACCAGACGCTGGTGGCGGATATTGGTAAGGAAGCCGGTTTCCTGCTCACCGCCGGAGTGGCCGGAGACCTGGGCGAGAATCTCCGCGCGCAGAGCGTCAATGCCCTCACCGGTAAGCGCTGACGTGGGGAAAATCTTGCGCGCGCTGAGCTGCCAGGACCACGCCCCGGGCAAATCACTCTTATTGGCGACAGCCACCGCGCGCCGGCCCTCGCAAACGCGGAGCAGGTCGTGGTCGCCCGCGGCAAGGGGCTGCGTGCTGTCCAGGACCACCAGCACCATGTCGGCTTCGCTGAGGGCTTCGTAAGACTTGCGAATGCCGATGCTCTCGGCTTCGTCGCTCGATTGGCGGATGCCGGCGGTGTCCACCAGTTTGATGGGTATGCCGCCGAGTGCCACGGTTTCGGTGACCAGGTCTCGCGTGGTGCCGGGCGTGGCGGTCACGATGGCGCGCTCGCGCTCCACCAGCCGGTTGAACAAACTGGATTTACCCACGTTGGGGCGGCCGACAATGGCCAGCGTGAGCCCTTCATGCACCAGCTTGCCGTAAGCGAAACTGGCGCGGAGCTGCTCCAGCGGCGATTCGATGGCGTTGATGCGCTGGCGGATTTCCTCTGACGGAAGCACGGCCACGTCGTCTTCCGCAAAGTCAATGCCCGCTTCCATCACGGCGATCAGGTCCACCAGCCGCTTCTTCACCGGCTGCAGACGCTTGGACAGCGCGCCTTCGAGCTGCTGGGCGGCGACTTTGGCCTGGTAGAGGGTTTGCGATTCAATCAAATCGCGGACAGCCTCGGCTTGCGTGAGGTCAATGCGGCCGTTGAGGAAGGCGCGCATGGTGAACTCGCCGGGTTCGGCCAGGCGGGCGCCGCGGGCGGTGGCCAGCTCCACGATGTATCGCAGAACCACCGGCGCGCCGTGCGCGGAGATTTCAACCACGTCATCAGCGGTATAAGAATGAGGTTTGGCGAAGAAGGTGACCACGGCTTCGTCCACGCGTTCGCCGTTATCGGGCTCAATCAGTTCGCAGAATGAAGCGTGGCCGGCTGCGAGCTCATGCTTCAAACGCAACATGCCTTCGGCGATGGGCCGCGCTTGCGGGCCGGAGAGACGCACCACGCCGATGCCGCCGCGTCCGGGCGGCGTGGCTATCGCGACGATGGTGTCATCCAAGTTCATTCAGCTCATCGCCGGTGATTGTCCTGGCGGGCCCATTGTTCTTCCAAGCGTTCGTGCAAATGGTCAACTTTGCGGCTCAGCGACGCGACTTCCAACTCAGCTTTGAGATTCACTTGATAGTCCAAATCAGCCTGGAGGCGGTCCTTGGCCGCCTGCCGGTTCTGCGACATCATGATGACCGGGGCCTGGATGGCGGCGGTCATGGAGAGAAACAGGTTGAGCAGGATAAACGGATAAGGATCAAAGTGGTCGCGAAACAGCGCTGCGGTGTTGATGACCACCCAAACCAGCATGATGACGCCGAAAATAATGATGAACGTCCAGGAGCCGCCGAAGCTGGCAACTTTGTCCGCCACGCGCACACCCAGGGTCATACGCTCTTCTTCTTCCACGTTCACGTTGCGGGAAACCTGTGTGCGGAGCAGCTCGTCGGTAACGCGCAGGCGGCGGCCCACCACGGTGAGCAGGTCTATGGCGGCGTGGGGATGCTGATTGATGAACTCCAGCAGCCGCTCGCGATGCATGGTAAGGACCTGGGTGGGCTCCTTGGCGACGGCCGTGGCCGAGCGCGGACCGCCATCCAGGAAAGAAAGTTCGCCTACGACTTCGCCGTGCTCGTTTTCCGCCAGGACGATCTTCTGGCCGTCTGAGCCGAGGAGGGAGACTTCCACGCGGCCGGTGCGCAGGATGAAGATTTCGCCGCCGGGATCGCCAAAGTCAAACAAGGTGGCGCCTTCGGGGAAGTCGCGGCAGTCCATCATCTGGGCCAGGGCTGCGCGTTCTTCGTCGTCCATCAGTTCGAAAATGGGGACTTCGCCGATCATGTTTACGTCGGTGGACATAGGTTTGCTCCGAGCTGTTGCGTCCAAACGAATTTGTGTGCCGCCCCTACGGGGCTCGGCATGTTGGGCGTAGCCTACCCAGGCCTCCCGGCCTGGGCTAACTCATTCCGCGCCTACGGCGCTGAAGCTGTGGACATACAAGTCATCGCGCTTCCGTGGCGCGGCTTCTCTGGGATTCTAAACTGAACGGAACGCCTATCGCCGACGCATGGGATTGGGCTTGGGGGGCTTGTAGTCTTTGGGATAAAGCACAACGAAGCGGCGTCCGCCCTCGCCGTCGCTTTGCGTGGTCAAGGACTGGTGGTCGCGGAAGGCCAAGTGGATCAAACGGCGTTCACGCGACGACATGGGAGCAAAAGAATAGGGGACGCCGGTGCGCAGTACTTTTTCCGCCGCCACGTCGGCGGCCATTTTCAGTTCTTGTTGGCGGGCCGCACGGTAGCCTTTGCAGTCAAAGGAAATTTTGCCGTGCTCTTCGCCATGCAGATGCAGCGCCTCATGGACCACGGTCTCAAAGGAACGCAGCAGTTCACCACCGCGTTCCAGCACCAAGTCACTGTCCGGTCCGGCAAATTCCACCAGGATCTCCGGCGACTCCAGGCCTTCCATGGCCGGAGGGTTGACGGTGATGCGGTACTTCAGGCGGAACGCGCCGGAAGCGATGATGTTCTTCAACAGAGCGTCAATCTTTTTCGCCGCTGCGATCTTGTCTTGAAGCATGAACAGTCTTCCCTACAGCAAATTTGTGCCGGCATGTTGAGGCCGGCTTTTCTCAAGCCCATCCCAGGAACGTCATCGCTTGCGCGTGGCCCGTCGTTCCATGCCCTTGCGCACCTGCTGGCCCAGCTCAGACCGGTTAATCAAGGTCTGCTGGACGTATCCCAGCAGGTTGCTGATGGCCCAGTACACGCACAAGCCCGAGGCCAGGAACCAGCTGATGTAGCCCAGCATCAGGGGCCCCATCACGTTCAAAATCTTCTGCTGCGCCGGATCCATGCCGGCCTGGGGCATGGTTTTTTGCGTCAAGAACATGGTGATGACAATGATAATCGGCAACAAGTGAATGGGATCAGGAGCAGAAAGATCGGTGATCCAGAGCCAGCCGGCCTGGCGCAGCTCCGTGGCATTGCCCAGCATGGAGTAAAACGCAATCAGAAACGGCATCTGCAGCAACATGGGGAAGCAGCCGCCGATGGGGTTGACGCCTTCGCGCTTATACAACTCTGACATTTCCTTCTGCATGTCAGCGCGACGCGGGTCGGTCATGCTGTAGCGCTTGTATTTCTCCTGGATGGATTTCATCTGCGGCTGGATCTTCTGCATCTTCAGCTGCGACTTCATGCCGGAAATACGCAGCGGCAGCAGGACCATGGTGATGACCACGGTCAGGAAGGCGATGGCCCAGCCCCAGTTGGGGACCCAATGTTCGTGCGTCCAGCGGAGCCACAGGAAGAGCGGGCGGGCGATGAAACCGAACATGCCGAAATCCATGATGCCGCGCAGGTCCGCGCCGCCAATCTGGGCCTGCGTGCTTTCCAGCGCGTCCAGCTCTTTGGGCCCGACGTAAAGTCGGGTGCGCGTCAGCCCGGTGACGTTGCCAAAGGCCAGGCCCAGAACGGAGACCTTGTCTTTGCCCTCGCCCGGGCTCGCGGGATTTTTGGGGATCTCAATAGGATTGTTCAGGGTGATGATCACCGTGTCTTTGGCCGAATCGGGCATGAACACCGCGGCGAAGTACTGGTCCACCGTGGCCGCCCATTCGAAAGGTCCGTTGATGGTGTCTCCGCCGACCACCCATTTCTTGCTGCCGATGAGAGAAAACCCGGAGGTTGCGGCCTTGCGTTCAATGGCGCCGTCTTTGCGCCAGTCAATGAAACCGGCCGCCCCAAACGAAGCAGGCGTTACCTGGTCGCCCAGCCCGCCCGGCCACTGCGGAAAGGCCTGGACTCTCTGGCCGCGGTTCAAAACTTCAGTCTCAATGCTGACGGCATACCCGCCGTCGGTGCGGAAGACTTTGCGGGCCACGACGTCGCCGTCAGAGAATTCAAAGACCAGCGGTTCATGCGCGTCCACGCGGCCGGTTACGCTGGCCTGAAACATCGCCTGGTTGAGTTTCTTTTCCAATTCTTTGTCGTAGCTGAAGAAAGAGAGTGGAAGTCCCAGCTGCTGGGCAGCTACCGCATTCACCAAATTGATCGGCTTGTCTTTTTCACCCTTGTACTTGTAGTTTCCTGCAACGGGCTTGCCACCACGGTCCTTGTGCGTCTCAATCAACTCCCACGATTTCACCATGGCGCCGCGATTGGTAAAGGTAATCCGGTAGAAGTCATTCTCCAGCACGCTTTCGGTTTCCGCCTCCGCCATCTTGACGGGAGCTTTGGGCGCGCCGGCGGTTGCAGCCGTGGCCTGCGTAGCCGACGCCGCCGGGGTGGCGGAGCTAGCCGCGGCAGCCGGACTTCCCGTTGGCTGCTGCTGGCTCTGCTGCGGTCCGGCTGGTTGCGACTTGGGGGCTTGCGGTTTGGGCAGGAAGTATTGCAGAGCGATGATCAGGCCAAACACCATTACGAAGGCCAGCATCATCTTTTTCTCTGAGCCAGGATCAGTTTGAGGATTGCGATATTCGGTCAAAGGGTTGATCTCAATTCTTTGTTGGGGGCGTCATTCTTGTTCACCGGATTTTTGGGCACCGGGTCATAACCCCCGCGCACGAAAGGATTACAGCGCAGCAGGCGCCAGAAGGCCATGGCCGATCCCCGCAAAATTCCGTAGCGCGTTACGGCCTCAGCGGCATACTCTGAGCACGTGGGCACATAGCGGCAACTGGCCGGGAGAAACGGCGAGATCAGGCGCTTGTACAGCTTCAGCAAAACTTCCGGCCATGTTCGGGGCGTATTCATCTTTTCCCCACTCATCGGGTCCGGCCTTTCTGCAGAGCGGCAAACAACTGGGCAATCTCCGCGTCCAGCCGCGCGAACTCCAGTACCAGGACGGACTTGCGCGGATGCAGCACCACGTCCAGGGGGCGGTCAAGCTCCTGCAGGTGGCGTTGCACTGCGGCGCGCATGCGTCTCCGGATTCGGTTACGGTCCACGGCTCCTCCCAGAGCTTTGCTTACGGTAAACCCCACGCGGGGACTGGCGCCGGCCGCTTCATGGCCACCGCGCTCCCGGTAAAACGCCGCCACATTGCCCGAAAAGTGTTTCTTCCCCCGTTGGTACACAGCCTGAAAATCCGCGTGCTTCAGCAGCCGCGAGCCTCGGGGAAACTTTCGCAAAGATGGGTTCTGAAGATGGCTCACGGCAGGACACAACATTTGCACGCCGGCCCGGCGAGAGCTACTCGCGGAAGCCGGGTTTCACGGAAACGCGCTTCCGGCCTTTGGCGCGACGGCGCGACAGCACGGCACGTCCGCTCTTTGTTTTCATTCGTGTGCGAAAACCGTGCGTCTTGGAACGGTGGCGACGGTTAGGTTGAAACGTGCGCTTGGGCATTGATTACGGCGCTCCTGCTTTTAAGAGAAATTGGTGGCGCGGGTCAAACAAAAAGTATAAAGGAACCAGGGCCTTCTCCGCTACCCGGCCGGGCGGAGCCGCCACCGGGACCGCCGAAGCTCGGCCAGGCACACTCCGGGCGTGATCTGATCATCTGGCGAGAGCCTCTGCGAGTGAAAAAATCTGCGGGTGCAGCTGGTTTGCACCACGCTCGCGACAACTTTTGATCGCTCAAAGAAAATTGTGCTCACTGCTTGCAGCAGTTGCGAACTTTTTATAAAAAAATCTTCGCGCTTCGCTCCATGAGCGAACGTTCATGCTAGTATGCCGGGCAGTCAAAAAAAAGTTTTGGCGACAACTCGGCATTCAACGGCTCTGTATCGCCCATGCAGCGCAACTGGTCTTAAAAAGTTCTAAACAACGGGCCCTGGCCGGCTCGCAATAGGAAACAATTCAGGCATGTCATCATCTACTGCGACCGTCACCGCAACAGCGAACCCGTGGCTGCGAATCCTATCTGCGCTGGAAAAGAAAATCAGCCGGCACTCGTTCGATACCTGGCTCAAGCCAACGCGCTTCAGCCACACCAGCGGAGACGTGATCTGGGTGCGGGTACCGAGTCCAGAGTTTCGTCACCTGGGAGAGAAGTTCGGCGACATTATCCAGGAAGCCATGGAAATGCTGGCCCCGGAGTATCAGGACGTAAAATTCATTACCGCCGAGGAAGACCCCACGGCCCCGCCGGTGCGTCGCGACGGAGGCTTTGCTCCCGTCTCTGTTCCCAGCGGTCCCGGGGGCAACACGGGCAAGCAGCAGCGCTTTGACTGGGATTCAGCGGCGCAGCTGAACCCGAAATACACCTTTGACGCGTTTGTCATCGGAGCCGGCAACCAATTCGCTCACGCCGCGGCGCAGGCCGTGGCCGAACGGCCGTCCAAAGCCTACAACCCGCTGTTCTTGTATGGCGGCGTGGGAATGGGCAAGACCCACCTGATGCAGGCCATTGGCGCCGAGGTGAAGCGCCGCCAGCCCCAGGCGTCCATCTGCTATCTCTCGAGCGAAAAGTTCACCAACGAGATGATCAATTCGCTGCGCTATGACCGGATGATCACCTTCCGCGACAAGTTCCGCAACGTTGACGTCCTGCTGATTGACGACATCCAGTTTCTGGCGCAGAAAGAGCGCACGCAGGAAGAGTTCTTCCACACCTTCAATGCGCTGCATGAATCCATGAAGCAGATCGTGATTGCCAGCGACCGTCCGCCGAAAGAGTTGGCCGAAGTCGAAGACCGGCTGCGCTCCCGCTTTGAGTGGGGCCTGATCGCTGACATCCAGCCGCCGGACCTGGAAACCAAAGTCGCCATCCTGCAAAAGAAGGCCGAGTCAGAGCGGGTGACGCTGGCGACGGACCTGGCGCTGTACATCGCGTCCAATGTGCGCACCAACGTGCGCGAACTGGAAGGCGCGTTGATCCGCTTGATCGCCTACTGCTCGCTCACTGGAGCGGAGGTCAGCCTGGTGACCGCGCAGCAGGTGCTCAAGAACTTTATTGATTCCCAGGCGCGCAAGATCACCATTGACGCCATCCAAAAGTCCGTGGCGGAGCAGTTTGGCCTGCGGGTAACAGAGATCAAGGCCAAGAGCAATTCCCGGGCGATTGTTTTTCCCCGGCAGATTGCCATGTACCTGGCCAAGCAGATGACGGAAGCGTCGCTGCCGGAGATTGGGCGGCAGTTTGGCGGGAAACACCATACAACCGTAATGCACTCCATTGCCAAGATCGAAGACCAACGCCAGTCCGACAAAGACCTGGTGCGGCTGCTCAACAAGTTGACGGAGATCTTGAATAACTAGCCGGCCAAAGAATGCCGAAGGCAGCCGGCATCTGGGTTTCCCACCATGCGACAACGTTTTCCGTGTGCATGGCCTGTGAGTACGATGTGGAAAGCGTGGAAGACCCGGCGCCGAGGCTATCAAACAGCCCTTTCTTGCAGTACGATGCTCAGTCCAGGGTTTAGAATTGCAGACGGCAGAATGGCGGCAAAGACCTGTGAGAAAGATATTTGTTCCGGATTCCCACTTTTCCAGAGGCAACTGCTACTACTGCTGTATATATTTGTCTTTTGAAGTAGAGTAGGAACCGATAATAATAGGGGGCTAGGAGATTATGCCTTCCGCCGCGGCAATAGAGGTGGGCACCACGATGGAAATCAGCATCAGCAAATCTGATTTGCTCAAAGAGCTTACGGTCACCCAGGGCGTGGTGGAGCGTAAGACCACCATTCCGATTCTGTCCAATTTTTTATTTGAGGCCTCAGCCGACAAGCTTTCGATTACAGCTACGGACCTGGATCTGAGCTTGCGCACCGCGTGTCCGGCCAAGGTGAAGAAGGAAGGCTCGTGCACCGTTCCGGCACGCAAACTTTACGATTACGTAAAGCTGCTGGGCGATGGTGAGATCAGCATCAAGCTGCTGGAAAATCACTGGGTGCAGATTCGCAGCGGGCGCTCCAACACCAAAATGGTGGGTATGGCGCGGGCCAATTTCCCCGCGCTGCCGGCGTTTCCCACCGAGTCCGCGATTCAACTGCCCGCCCAGGTCCTGCGAAACCTGATTGCCAAGACGATCTTCGCCATTTCCAACGAAGAATCGCGTTACACGCTGAATGGCGCGCTGCTGGTGCTGAAGCCGGATGCCATCATTATGGTGGCGACGGACGGGCATCGCCTGGCGCACATTGAGCACAGCAATTCGAAGATCGCGGTGAGCGGGGAGATGAAGATCCTGGTCCCCAAAAAAGCCATGGCCGAGTTGAGCACGCTGCTGAATTCCACGGACGCGCCCAGCGTGGACTTCGCCAAAGATGAGTCAACCCTTTTCTTCCGCGTCGGCGGGCGCCTGCTGACGTCGCGCCAGCTTACCGGGCAGTTTCCCAACTACGAAGCGGTTCTGCCGCGAGACAACAACAAGTCGGTCGCCGTCCACTGCGACGAACTCTCCGCGGCCATCCAGCGCGTGGCCCAGTTCGCCGACGAGCGCTCCAGCGCCATCCGGCTGCGGGTGGAAAAGAATGAGCTGAAGATATCCTCCTCCAACACTGAGACCGGCGAGTCAGAAGACACCCTGGAAACCTCGTTCACCGGCGATCCCATGATGATCGGTTTCAACTCGCAGTATCTGCTGGAATTCCTTAAAGTGGTGGGAACGGGCGACGTGCGTTTTGAGTTCAAGGACTCCCAATCCGCCGGCCAGTTGCGGCCGGATGAAGCCCCGGACAGCGAATACAAGTACCGTTACATCGTGATGCCCATGCGCATCTGAGACTTTCTTCAAAGCAAAAAACTAAAGGCCGGACAAGAAGTCCGGCCTTTGTGTTCCTGGAGGCTGCTGAAAGTTTAGTGAACCATCTTGCGGGCCATCACCCGCGCCACGGTGCGTTCCACGCCGGGCAGGAAGGACTCAGCAGAGGCCGCGCTGGCGTTGAGCTCGCCATAGCCGTAGCTGATAAGCGCCTCATTCCAACGCTGCAGAATCAGGCGGCTGGGCGAGTCGGGAACAATCTTGCGGCTGCGGGCCGGCGACATAAAGACCGTGGACCAGAAGGCGAAAACGCCGATCAAAACCAGAACATAAGAAGCTTCGATCTGAGACGCCTGCGCCGGGAAAAGTTGCGGGAGGTAAGAAGCAAGCAAGTCGGCTGCGGCGGTGAGACCCAAGCCCATTCCGATTGCCATAGAGGTGCTGCGCCAAGAGAAGTTGAGGCGACGTTCCAACAAGACCAAGAGCATCAACATGCCGCACTGCATCAAGTGAACGCAGCGATCAAGAAGTTCTACGCACATGAAGATGCCCCTAGGACGCGGTCCAGCCGTAAAGAGCGCGGTCAGGAGAGCTGCGAGAAGCAAGAAGAGCGCCGCCCAGCCAAAAAGCATCTTTCCCAAATCGATCACTGCCGAATAGGGCTTGAAAACATTAACAAAAACCTCATAGAGCACCCCGAACCCGATGAGCATCATTACGGTACTGGCACTCCAGTAGACCGCGAAGTACTGCTTAAATGCGAAGGAGTAGGTCGCAGTCACCACAATGGTGCTGAATGCCGTAAAAGCCATAAAGCTGAAGAAGAGTGGGAAAGTCTTGTTCAGCTTGCGCTTCAGCATGAACACGAGTATCGCGCCTTCCAGGACAACGAGGAAAGCGTTCAGGATGGCCTGCACCGATGACAGTGGCATGTGTTGGTACCTCCAAGGAAGGCGGAAGCATACTACCGCTAAACGCCCATAACAAGCGTCCCTGGTGGCACCAAAGTTCAATTAACTAGTATGTTACTAAAGCCTTATTACTTCTTCGGACCTTCGAAACAACTAGTCTTTTTAAATCATGAACTTGTCTAGCGCACCATCATGGGTGGCTGCGTGGGCACGGGCGTAGAAGTTGGAGCATGCATAGTGACTGTTCCGGCAAAGCATGCAACTGCGCCACACAGCAGCAGGGCGATCAGGGAGGAACGAAGCAACGCTTTCATGGGGAGGTCTCCTTGGGTGGTTCTAAATTTTCTTGTAAGTCTTGGTGGTGGTTGCGCCTCTCAGCGCGTGAGAAGTATACAAATCGCATGAGGTTTTTCAAATGGTATTTAGTACAGTTTCCGTTTTCGTAAACCACCCCAAAATCGATTGGCGGAATGGCCCATTCACCAGTCATGCTACGGTACACTGCTGGGTGCGAGGATGCCGATAACATATTGAATGTAAGTAACTTATATTGCTCGGGCCTTAACGAAACAGGATTAGGACAAAGCTAGGTCGCGGAGTCCCCGCCCAAGGGGGCCGGGCCTTAGAGGTCCTAAGGTGGATTAAGTAGCCAGAAAAGACGAAAATCCCCCGAAATGAGAACGCTTTCAGGTTCGGCCATGGCTGACTAAGCCTTCCCGCGATTTTGGTAAGAGTGGTCGCGGGGAACGAGCTTGTGGGAGGAGCAGCTCCTGGCGTCCAAGAGTTCGCGCACAAGCCTGTTGACGTCTTGATCGGTCCTCCACGGCGTTCTCGGGGAGAGGCGCTGGCGTACCCGCAAGAAGGGTTTGCTGTGGTACAATTGAGGGTGCGCACACGTAGCCAATAAGCTGTTAGGTTTCAGCAACTTGGGACAGTTTAGCCGACCTGAAACCGGGGCCTCGGCGGGGCCAGCAGGTGCGCGCACCAGATGAGGAGAATACGTGGCCTCGAAAGAAGCGGAAGTGCCAGCAAGCAAATCCATGGCAGAGCAAAATAAAAGCAAAAAGAGCAGCGGGAACGGCAACGGTGATTACACTGCCGAGGACATCAAGGTTTTAGGCGGGATGGAAGCCGTGCGCTTGCGTCCGGCCATGTATATCGGCTCCAACGGCGTGATGGGTCTGCACCACCTGGTCTACGAAGTCGTGGACAACTCGGTGGACGAGGCGCTGGCCAAGTACGCGACCAAAATTGACGTGACCATCCACATTGATAATTCCATCACCGTGGTGGACGATGGCCGCGGCATTCCCGTGGATGACATGGTGATTGACGGCGAAAAAGTTCCCGCGGCCCAGGTGGTCCTGACCAAACTGCACGCCGGCGGCAAATTCGACACGTCCAATTACAAAGTCTCCGGCGGACTGCACGGCGTGGGCGTTTCCGTGGTCAACGCGCTGAGCCACCAGTTTGACCTGGAGATATGGCGCGACGGCAACGTGTGGGAACAGACGTATTCCAAAGGCGAGCCGCAGACCAAGTTCAAAAAGACCGGCAACACCAAGAAGCGCGGGACCAAGATCCACTTTCTGCCGGACAAGCAGATCTTTACCACCACGGAATACAACTACGACACGCTGGCGCAGCGGCTGCGCGAACTGGCCTTCCTGAACAAAGGCCTGCTCATCACGCTCACGGACGAGCGCCAGACCGACGCGAAGACCGGCGAAGCCAAGAGCCAGGAGTTCAAGTACACCGGCGGCATCGCGGAGTTCATCAAGCACCTGAACCGGGGCAAATCGGTGCTGCACGACAAGCCGATCTACATGGAAGCCGAGCGCGAAGGCGTGGCCATGGAAATCGCGCTGCAATACAACGACGGCTACTCAGAAACCGTCTTCAGCTTTGCCAACAACATCAACACCGTGGACGGAGGCTCGCATCTTTCCGGCTTCCGCACCTCGCTGACGCGCACCATCAACTACGCCGGGCAGCAACTGGGCCTGTTCAAGGACGTAAAAGAAAACCTGACGGGCGACGACGTCCGCGAAGGCCTGGTGGCGGTGGTGAGCGTGAAGCTGCCGCAGCCGCAGTTTGAAGGGCAGACCAAGGGCAAGCTGAATTCCGACATCGCCGGCGTGGTGCAGGCGTTTGTCAACGAGCGGCTGGGCGGGTTCTTTGAACAGAACCAAACCGTCGCGCGCAAGATCATCAACAAAGCCATCGAGGCCGCACGGGCGCGCGAGGCAGCCCGCAAAGCGCGCGATCTTACGCGTCGCAAAGGCGCCCTGGATGGCGGCGGCCTGCCGGGAAAACTGGCGGACTGCTCAGAGAAGGACCCGAACCGTTGCGAACTGTTCCTGGTGGAAGGCGAATCGGCCGGCGGCACCGCCAAGCAGGGCCGCGATCGGCGTTTCCAGGCGATCTTGCCGCTGAAAGGCAAAATTCTCAACGTGGAGAAGGCCCGCTACGACAAGATGCTGAGCCACGAAGAGATCCGGGCGATGATCACCGCGCTGGGAACGGGCATCGGCAAAGAGGATTTTGATGTGGCCCGGCTGCGCTACAGCAAAGTGATTCTGATGACCGACGCTGACGTGGACGGATCGCACATACGCACGCTGCTGTTGACGTTCTTCTTCCGCCACATGAATGAGCTGGTCAAGCGCGGCAATGTGTACATCGCCCAGCCGCCGCTGTACGGCATCAAGAAAGGCAAGACGCAGCAGTACATCAAGGACGACCGCGAATTCGTGCGGGTGATGGTGCGCCGCGCGGCCGAGGGCATGGTGGTCCGCTATGGCGAGGGCGCGGCCAAGCTGGAAGGCGCGGTCCTGGCCAAGTTTATGACCACGCTGAACGAGTACCTGAGCTTCTTCGGCAACGTGGACAAGCGCCTGCGCAACGAGAAGATCACCGAGCTTATGCCGCGCGTGGGCCTGGCCGCCCGGGTCGACTTTGAAGGCGACAAGAAGAACCCGCCGAAGAAAATTGAGAAGCTGGAAAAAGAGCTCAACAAGCTGGCCAAGAGCGAGCAACTGAAGAAGGTCGGGACGTATTTCGACGACGAGCACAACCTGTGGGGTGTGCAGTTCACCGACTCACAGGGGGCCGAGCGGCAGATCCACTGGGCCCTGGCTTCCACTCCCGAATATCGGCAGATGATGGCCAAGTTCAAGCAGATTGAGCAATACATGGAGCCGCCGTTCGTGGTGGAGCTCTCAGGCAAGGGCGGCAGTGTGGACGTGGCGTCCGACCTGAGCAGCGCCGAGCGCGAAGACCTGGAAAAAGCCGCGAAGAAGTCTTCGAAAGCCGCAGTCCGCCGCACCAAGACCGAAGCGGAAACGGTGGAGAAACAGACGGCGCGCGAGCTGTTCGACTACGTCCTGGCGGAAGGCAAGAAAGAATACAGCGTACAGCGCTACAAAGGCCTGGGCGAGATGAGCTCCGAACAGCTTTGGCAGACCACCATGGACCCGGAGCGCCGCACCCTGCTGTTGGTGAAGGCCGAAGACATTGAAGCCTGCGAATCCATCTTTACCACGCTGATGGGAGAAGACGTGGAAGCGCGGCGCAAATTCATTGAAGAGAACGCGCTGGATGTGAAGAACCTGGATATTTAGATTTCGAGGCAATATGAGTTCTAGGCAGGTCGGGAAACGGCCTGCCTTTTTTCTTTGGCAAACTGCGGACGCAGAGCGCATTCTATGTCCAGCAAATGTGTGTTTTTTGCTGGGAAAGAGAGAAACCATGAGTTCTTTCAGCCTTAGCCGGATTCTTCCGTTGAAAAGCCCAACGCTGTGGAAGGGCGTGGCGTTAGGTGTAGGGATATTTGTGTTGGCGCTGGCCGTGCTGATTCCCAGCCTTACCAGATCTCGAGGGGCTGCTAAGATCAGCGGTTTTTACAGTATGGCACGCATGGCTGGCGGGGGCGGCGGCGGGAGCGAGCCCGAGACCGTGCAGGCTGACGGTCCGAAGATCGTCTACAAGGCGGAATTAGAGCTGCGGGTAACCAGTTGCGCCGAGACCCTGAAGAAGATTGAAGCTCTGTCGGCTGCGGAGTCGGGATTTGTGGAATCTTCGTCCCTTGAAGAAACTTCCGCTCAAGTAACATTGCGCGTTCCCAGCGCGCGGCTCGACGCAGTACGAGGCAAGCTGCGCGATCTGGCAATCCGCGTCCGGCAAGACGGCTTAACTGCAGCCGATGTTTCCAAGCAATACATTGACCGCGAAGCCGGCTTGCGCAACCTCCGCGCGCAAGAGCAACAATTTCTTGACATCATGAAGAAAGCGCGGACGGTGGCGGACGTCCTGGCCGTGACCAAGGAGCTTTCCCGGGTTCGCGGTGAGATTGAGCGCGAAGACGCCGAATTTCGACGTCTTAAAGGCCAGATTGACATGGCGCAAATCGACGTCCATCTGACATCGGAAGCCATTGCAGCGCGCTGGGCGCCGGGAGCAAGCGCCAAGTCAGCCGTCAATGATCTCGCGCAGTCTCTTGCCAGTTTAGGCGACTTTCTGATCTGGCTGGTAATCAATCTGCCGCTCATCGCACTTTGGGCGGTGACAGTATTCGTGTTGGTGGCCGTGAGCTGGTACGTACTGCGCAGAGCGGCACGATTGATGCGCTGGATTTTCGGCAAGAAAGCGTCTACCACCGCGGCTAAGCCGAGTGCTTAGTGTTTTACAGGCGGTGTTATTTTATGCACTTGGTGCCTCTGATTCCGGCAGGCTCACCACCGCCAGCTTCGCGGCCGGTGGTCTCCGGTTCAGCGCCAGAAACAGCACCGTCATCACCGTCAGCAGAAGCAATGTAAGCGCGCTGCCTTCCGGGCCCACGCTGCCCCCACTCAGCCAATCGGGGCCGGTCGCGTGTGGATTCAACAGATGTCCGGGGGCCTGGAAGCCGCTGTCATTGACGCCGAAGAAGAACGATTGTCCCCAATCCCAGCCGGCGTGAGCGCCCACGGCCAGCCAGAGATTGCCGGTGCGCCACAAAGTGGCCGCGGCGAACAGTCCGAAGGCCACCACTCCGACGATGCCTATGCGCGTTTCACCTTTGTTGCCAAAGTGCGCAAAGGCAAAAAGAACCGACAGGATGATGGCGGCGGGCCAGAAGCCAATGCCTTCGGCGAGAGTATGGAAGCCATAGCCGCGGAAGAGGAATTCCTCGAACAGGCCCACCATCAAGAAGGTGAATCCCCAAAGAGCGGCCCAGATAAGAATTTGACGGCCGTGCAGCATGATGTTTCCGAAATAGAAAACATGCAGCGCGCGCATGACCAGCAACAAGACGGAGAGAGGAAGAAATCCCCAGAAGACGTAGCCGCTGAGGAAGCGGGAAACGGCCGTTCGCCGCAGCGGCAAGCCGTAAGCGCCCACGCTGCGGCGCTCAATCCGGCTCATGATCCAGGCAAGGAGGAGCAGCACCAGGAATGCAACCAGGTCGAAGAGGCCCAAGACCACCGGGAACATATACCCGGAAGGCTGTTGCGCGCCGGGTCCGGGGCCCACCCTTCGTGAAATCATCCCGGCTGCGGAGACTACGAGCGCCAGCATGGCTACATAGATCAGGAGCCGCCAGCCGGCGCGGAGCCCGCGGTTGTTAAGAAAGACGAAATTCATATCGTCAAAGAAAGTGCGGGGAGGTTGTAGCTGCTCCATGGCCGCGAGGGTCCTCCTGAGCAAATGAGAACTTTATCAGAACCCGTGTGTAAGCCGATGAGTCGCGCAGTTCGGGGCTGGTATTCCGGGGTCACAAAATTGATGAGACGTTGAGGGCGAAGCCTCCTTGCGTGCTTCGCCCGCTGCCACAGGGCCTCGTCAGTGTCTTGAGGAATTCGACTCGTGGGCGGGTTGGAGCGCAGCGACAAAATGTTGATGACAGGTTGAGGGCGAAGCCGGCTTGCGTGCTTCGCCCGCTGCAAAAGGGCCTCTACAGTATGTTCAGGAATCGGACACGCGAGCGGGTTGGAGCGTAGCGACAAAATTGATGATACAAATTACAGTTCATGTTTCAGATCCTAAGAGAGTTCAAGATTGGCCGGCCGCAGATTGTGGCCGGGCTGATGCTGCTGGCGTTTCTGGCGCAGGGATTGTGGGTGGCCGGCAGCCGCAAACTCTCTGATCTGGAGTACCAGTACATCGCTTCAGGGTTTCCGCAGAAGCCGCGGCAGACGTACCGGGTGACGTCGCCGATGACGGGTTACGCGGCAGCGTTTCCCGTGCGTGTGATCAATGCTGTGAGGCCCATCGTCCCGGACAAGCTGGGTTCCGCTCTGGCCATTCCGCGGCCATGGCTGCTGCGGCTTCCTTTTTTGATTTTTGGGACGTGGCTGGGCGGCGCCTTGTGGTGGGTAGCGCGACGCTTGTTTGACGACGCCGGCGGCTACATGACGCTGGCGCTGTATTGTTCGTCGCCGGCCATGATCATGGCCAGCAGCAACATTGGCCCGGAGATCATTCTGGCGTGGAGCAGCTTTGGCCTGATCTACACCGCGATTGGAGTCGCCCACACGCTGTACGCTCCGGTGCGCAAATGGATTCCACGGACGATCATTCTGGGATTGGCCATCGGTGTGTCGATGGCCACGGCCTTGTGGTCGTTTACTTTGGTGCTGCTGGCGCTGGGCTTCATGCTCTATCTGGCGCCGGGACGGCGCAAGGCGGTGCTGGCGGTGGTCGCCAGCGCTTCGGCGATCGGCGTGGCCGTGGCCGTGGCAGCGTCTATTGTTTGGCTGAGCGGAAGCACCGGCTGGGCGTCACGCAGTCTGCTCACGCCGCACCTCTCCTGGGAGCTGGTTTACAACCTGAAGTTCGTGTTTGTAGATGGCTACATGCTCAGTGGCAGCGGGCTGCGCGATGGACTGAGCGTCGGCGACATCAATAGCTACTTGTTTGTACTGTTGTTCATCGCCGCGCTGACTACCTATGGTAGCTGGAAGCGGGCGCGCTACTTTGGAAATACCTTCCCGCTGGTTGCAGCCTTTGCCGTGGTGCTGGTGTTTGCTCTGGTGCCGGCGATTCACATATGGGAAGCGGTTTTAGGGTTAAGTTTTGTTTTTTTATTCATCGGCGGGATCGCCGCGGACGTGCTGGAAAGCGCGTCCGGAAGCCGACTAACTTCAATTCTTACCGCAGGATTTGCGTTGCGGGCCGTTCTGGGAGTAGTCGCACTGGGCCGCTGGATCCAGGCCAGCCCGCGATAACTCTCTGGACACCCGGAGTATCATAATGGTTGTAGCTGGCAGGTAATCTTATGATCACTTTGCGCACTTCGTCCTGCTTGAAAGCGTGGACTCTAGTTGTTCTTCCTGTATTCCTGGCGCTGGCTGTGCCGGCGCGTCCACAGACGTTCAGCCGCGGCGTACCGGCTTCGGTGAGTTCGCCGGAGCCTGATGGACGTCAGCATGGAATTCCGGCCAGCGTGGTATCGCCCAACGCCCCGGGCGTGAATGCGCAAGGCCGTCCGGTCTTCCACCAGCGCGGGCCGCTGCGCCGCTTCGGTCCGCGGGAACCGCGGCACAACGTGTTGGTGCCGCTCCCAATTTTCTATCCGGTGTACGTGGATGGCAGCTACCAGGTGGCCGACCCATACGTTCCAGCGCAGCCTGACGCCAGAGCTGCGGATGCTGCGGAGAGCGAGCCCTCCCGGGACAGGAGCACCGCGCGGGAGGATGAGTTACGCCAAGCCTATCTGCAAGGCGCGCGTGAAGCAATGGCCCAGGAGCAAGAAGCCGCCAGAAACAGCCACCGCAGTGTTGCGTCTTCCGCTTCCGATGACCCGCCTCGCCGCAAACGGGCACAAGACGAAGCCGTGAGCGCTCCGCCGAAAGAAGATAATTCACCGTCCGCGGTCTTCATCTTCAAAGACGGACACAAACTGGAAACGCGCAACTTCGCGATTATGGGCACCACGCTCTATGACCTCTCCAGCAGCACGGTGAAGAAAGTATCACTGGTCGATCTGAACAAAGACGCCACGATCAAAGAGAATGACGATCGCGGGATACAGATCAAGTTGCCATAGCTGTCGCTTCGCTCCAAACCGCTCGCGAGTTTGGAGCCGGAATACATTTTCAAGCATCTGACGCGACGCGGCTCAGCGCGCAAGTCGGCGTTCCCACCCCAGCACACGAAAGCGACGCGAGCTGGAAATCCCGGCCTCGCCGCTACGAAGATTGAGCGCATTGTTGTATCGCAGAATCCTTCCGCGTTTCTCCTCTTTTGGTTCCACCTGTGTGATATAATCATCTGTATTCTTCTGGCAGATAACCACTTGTAAATGCAAGCATTTAGCGGAAATCTCGGCGGCGGAAACAAGGTCGCCAAGCCAGCTTGCGGTGTGCCTGAAACAACGCGCCAGAAGTGAATAAAAATCTATGGCAGACGATCAAAATCCCCAATTGCCTTTGACTCCTCCGGGTGGCGACGGCCCCACCAACGGCGGCAACGTGCAGCCCATCAACATTGAAGACGAGATGCGGCGTTCGTATCTCGACTACTCCATGTCGGTGATCATCGGGCGCGCGCTACCGGACGTGCGCGATGGCCTCAAGCCGGTGCATCGTCGCGTGCTGTACACCATGCAGGACATGGGTCTGCAGTACAACAAGAAGCACACCAAGTGCGCGAAGGTCGTCGGCCAGACCATGGGCCAGTACCATCCGCACGGCGACACGGCCATCTATGACACGCTGGTCCGCATGGCGCAGAGTTTTTCGCTGCGCTACCCGCTGGTGGACGGCCAGGGCAACTTCGGTTCGGTGGACGGCGATCCTCCGGCAGCCATGCGTTACACCGAATCCCGGCTCACCCGCCTGGCCGGCGCGCTGATGGAAGACATTGACAAAGAGACGGTGGACTTCGTCCCGAACTATGACGACACCACGGTGGAGCCCAGCGTGTTGCCGACGCGCATTCCCAATCTTCTGGTGAACGGATCGAACGGCATCGCCGTGGGCATGGCGACCAACATTCCTCCGCACAACCTTACGGAGATCGTCAACGCGGCCATTCTGCTCATCAACGAGCCCGCCACCAAGCTGAAAGAGATACTCAAGATCGTAAAAGGTCCGGACTTCCCCACCGGCGCGTACATTTACGGCCGCAGCGGGATTGAAGCGGCGTACACCAACGGCCGCGGACGCTTCATCATGCGCGCCAAAGCCGGCGTTGAAGACATGGCCCAGGGCCGCAAGTCCATCGTGATCACGGAAATTCCCTACCAGGTGAACAAGTCCGTGCTGATCAAGCGCATTGCCGAGCTGGTGAACGACAAGATCATTGACGACATCAGCGACGTGCGCGACGAATCGGACCGCGACGGCATGCGCATCGTCATCGAACTGAAGCGCGGCGCGGAAGAGCAGATCATCCTGAACAAGCTCTACAAACACACCCAGATGCAGGAAAGCTTCAGCATGATCTTCCTGGCCGTGGTGAACGGCCAGCCCAAGGAAATGGGACTGGTCCAGGCGATTCAGCACTTCATTGACCACCGCATTGACGTGGTGCGCCGCCGCACCGTGTACCTGCTGGAAAAAGCCCGCGAGCGCGAACACATCCTGGAAGGCTACAAGATGGCGCTGGACAACCTGGACGCGGTGATCAAGCTGATCCGCGGGTCCGGGTCGCGCGCGGAAGCCAAAGACGCCTTGCTGGCCGCCAAGTACAAGATCGTGGACAAGCAGATGCGCGAGCGCATTGGCGGCGCGGAAGGCCGTTTGAGCGCCAAGCAGGCTGACGCCATTCTTGAACTGCAGCTCTATCGCCTCACCCGCCTCTCCACCGACGAAATTCTCAAAGAGTTGGAAGAAATTCGCATCAAGATTGCCGAGTACGAAAGCATTCTTGCTTCGGACAAAAAGCTGCGCGGCGTAATTGTGAAAGAGCTGGAAGAAGTCCGCGAGCAGTTTGGCGACGAACGCCGCACCGAGATCACCGACGAATCCACGGAGATCACGCTGGAAGACCTCATCGTGGACGAGCAAGTGGTCGTCACTATGTCGCACAGCGGGTACCTCAAGCGCACCGCGCTCTCCACCTATCGCCAGCAGCGCCGCGGAGGCACGGGCCGCACCGGCATGAAGACCCGCGACGAAGATTTCGTCGAGTACCTGTTCATCGCGTCCACGCATTCCTATCTGCTGATCTTCACCAACACCGGCCGCGTGTACTGGCTCAAGGTGTATGAGATTCCGGACGTGGGCGCCGCCGGCAAAGGCAAACACATTGGCAACCTGGTGGCCTTGCAGCCGGGTGAAAACGTGCGCACCCTGCTGGAGGTCCGCAACCTGGAAGACGAAAACAACTTTGTCTTCTTTGCCACGCGCAAGGGCACGGTGAAGAAAACTCCGGTGAAAGATTTCTCCAACGTGATGTCGCGCGGGATCATCGCCATCGGCATTGAGAAGGACGACGAACTCGTGGCTGCGCGCCTCACCGACGGGCAGCAGATCATCTTCCTGGCGTCGCATGAAGGCCAGGCCATCCGCTTTGACGAAGAAGACGTGCGTCCCATGGGCCGCCCGGCGTACGGCGTCCGCGGGATGGACCTGGACAAGGGCGACTACATCGTGGGCACGGCCGTAACGCCCAAAGCCGAAGCGCAGAAGATGATCAACGCCAAGGCCGCGAAACCCGGCGATAAGCCTAAGAACGGCAAGGGTGAAGGCAAAGCCGGACCAGGCGAAGCTGAAGTTGAAGCCAAGCCGCTGCCGAACCTGATCCTCAGCGTGACCGAACAAGGCTACGGCAAGCGGACACCGGTGGAGGAGTACCGCTTGCAGTCGCGTGGCGGCAAAGGCGTGATCAACGTGAAGACCACGGCGCGCAACGGCAACGTGGCAGCCATCATGCTGGTGGACGAAACCTCAGAGGTCATGGTGATCAGCCAGTTCGGCAAAATCCTGCGGACAGACACCAAACAGATCCGCGAAGCCGGCCGGTCAACCCAGGGCGTTCGCCTGCTGCATTTGGAGGAAGGGGACAAAGTGGCCTCCGCCGCAGTGATCCAGGAGAAGGAAGAGGAAGAGCCGGGGTTGCTGCAGTAGGAGGTCAGCCGATATGGATTCGCCTTCCGAGTATCCGACGTTTTATGTGGACGATTCCATCACGGAAATCGGCGGCAAGAAGCATGTAATCTTGGCCGCGATCACCTTCCCCGACGAGGATCAGGCCCTTACTGAATGGCTTTCGCAAAAGAGCGCGTTCGGGCTGCCTGCTTACCAGGAAGTGAAATGGGGTAGTAAGTCTGTGAGTATTGAAAAACGACGTGAATTTGTTCCAATACTCAACAAAGGTACAGGAATCGTCGTAATCTATGAGGGCAACCAACAAGCGGCCGCTTTAAAACTGATGGAACAAATCTGGTCTTACTCCGAGCAAGAGAAAAAGAAGGGGTTCAAGGTCCGTTTCGATAAAGGCATTGTTCAGGACTGGCCAGAGCTGCGAAAAATTGCGGCGTCTTATTTCTCTCCTTGTGTTGGGCTTAGCGATCACGATTCTGCTGGAGAGCAACTGGTGCAATGCGCTGACTTCTTGGCAGGCTCGGTAAAGTTAAAAATTGATTTTGGGCGCGGCGTGCGAGACCAAAACCAGAAGATCGATGACCCAGAAATTGGCAGTACGGAGATTGGTTTCTTTTTCTTTGCCGCCCTACGGTACTGCTTGTGGGGAGAAGTGAAGGACTACGGGGACGGGATCGAGACATTCATGCCGTTAAAGCACACGCGCAATAAGGGACTAGTCGTCGTTTCTTCTATAGCGAACGAAGTGTTGGAAAGTGCCACAGCACTTCTTGATGGTGATTACATGGGCTGCATCCACTAAAGGCGCAACTAAGTAGCCAACCCCTTCAGGCCGGATACAATCTCAGTCCCCTGCCAACATCGCGCGGTTACCCGCTGGTAACAATTCTGTTACGGCTTCAACTTCGCGTTCGATCTGGTCCTCTGTCACTCGGGATTCGATAATCACCGGGACGTTGTCGGGAATGAGGTGGGTGACTTTCTGGAAGGCCAGGACGGCGCTCAGACTCAGGGGATCGTGCCTGCTCTGGCTGTTGACTTCGCTGATGTGAATGAGTCGCAGGCGGCCGCGGAACTGGCGGAGAATGGTCCCGGCTTCCGCCATGGAGGGATCAACCTGGCGGGCATGGCCAATGTCGAAGCAAAGGCAAGCGTGCGGCAACTGTTCAAAAAGGCCAGCAAGCTCATGGGCGTAGCGGCCGATGGGTTTGCGCTTGTCCATGTTTTCCAATTTGATAGAGGTGTCTAAGCGCGCCCATAGCTCAAAATTAGTGATGGCGTCTGGGTGAACGACCACGCTCCACCCGCGTCTTACGACAGCGCCAAGCAGTTCCACGGCACGGGGTTCAAATTGAGGATCTATTTTGCTGGGAGCATGGAAGGAAACCGTCCTGAATTGCCCCAGGTCAAGCGAGTCAAGCTCAGCAACCAGCGGCTCTAATTCCGCTTCCCGCAAAGCGGACAGTTCCACTGCATCGCAGGGTTTGTTTAGCAGCATACGCAGGGCTGAACGGAAATCTCCCAGAGCGAGAGCCCCGGTAGAAAAACCTATATGCCTCATCAGAAGACCCCATATTTCTGAATTAGCTGGCACAACTCCTCGTTTTCGTGGAAGAAGAACTTATCAAGTCCGGCCTGAAAGGTATGACCAACGTCACGCATTTGTTGAAAGACTTTATCATCCTTCGAAGCTTCGAACGAAAGTTTTTTCAGAGCGCCGCGGCGATTCACATCGTTAAGGCATTCGAGGAAGATGTCATACGAATCCAAGAGATTACAAACGGTTTTGTCGGATATTGAGTAGCGAAGCAAGGCGTCTGCAAGAATCTCCAAAGGCGTTTTATTCATGTACGAGCTGACGTGCTCAATGAGAACGTCAGCACATTTCTCAGGGACATCTCGAACCGCCGGGCTGGGCTTGGATTGGCAACTGAAGCAGACCAGGAGCCCGGAAGAGAAGATCAATTTGCGAGACATACGCAACTTCACGTTGCGCAATCCCCATCCCGCGCCGGCCCGCTCACGCTGTTTGCTGGCAAAATCCACAGCGATTGTTCTCCAATAGCGAACGATGTCATTGAGCAAGAAGCGTGGAACCCGGAAATGCGTCTTGTCGGGGCTGAATAGATCTGCATCGCGGTCAAAATATCGTTCAAGAATGACGCGTATGACCCGGTCGTAGGCGTCCCGGACACCGATAGGGCGCGATTCAAGAAGCAAAAGGAGCCGGCGTGTCATATTTGAATTCGTGTCATTCTCGCCGCCGATCCAGTGGACCAGTTCGTGACTGAAGATGGGATTCCCGAAGATGCCGGTTGGTCCTGGCAATTCTCCTAGCTTTTCTCTCTCGAAAGTAGAAGCGATGCTTTGAGCGACATTCAAGTGCTGGGGATCTGCTTGTCCATCGAGCAAATAGCCCCAATCGAGATCGCTCTCCTGTGTCCATTCCTCGCGGGCCAACGATCCAAAAACAACCACGCTCGCATCGCTGGAGACAAGTTTGTGCCTGGTTGCTTCGAGAACTGTCTTAATCTGTTCGCGCTTTGCAATAGCGGCGACTCTTGCAGCTCGAATATGGGGCCACTCTTTGTTGAGCTTCTTGCTCAAGAGATCAATTGAGGATTGACCCGCGACGGTCTCGGTCATGCACCAATTATCACATCTTCGAGGAGTCTTGCAGGAGAGCAAGGTGATTGTGAATTTCGGACATGCGCCAAGAGCAGGCAGTGGGTCGTGAAAGACATGTACCATGCCTGTGTACTACTTCGTGCTTTATTCACCATTAAAATTCAGCTAGTATGAAGTCGCGCCAGCGTGCGCAGGGTTCTTTGAAAACCTAGCAGTCAGCACTCAGCAATCAGCCAAAGCAGGGCGCTTTCTGAAAGAGCGGCTTCGACCGAGCTGAAACCGTCCGGTGACCGTTCGGTGACCGACCGATGACCGACCGATGACTGGCCGGTTGAATGCACT
The DNA here is from genome assembly GCA_020072815.1 of Terriglobia bacterium. Classification (NCBI taxonomy): domain Bacteria; kingdom Pseudomonadati; phylum Acidobacteriota; class Terriglobia; species Terriglobia bacterium. The sequence goes on from JAIQGE010000008.1 coordinate 211,482, forward strand.
GTGCCTTTTGTTTGCAACAAAATGCAGGTTAAGGGGGGTGGGGGTGCGAAACGCACCCATCGCCGTGATCGCCGACATCGCGCGTGATCGCCGTGATCGGAAAACCACTAGCACGGAGGACACTGAGGTCAGCCGAGAATCGGAGGCGATGTTTTTGCCTCTTTTCCCCTGACCTTGTAATCTTATATATCTCTCGCGGGACGCCTGACTTTGTAAGAGTCTGTAGATCGCCGAGAGCACGGCCGAGCTAAGGCCTGCTCTTGCAAACCAGCCAGCTTGAAAAGCGCCTGGTCGCATACACGATCGCCGCAAGCGTGTTCGTCGTTGGCGGTTTTTGGAATAAAGCCGGCGGTTGCTTGCAAAAGACCAAAACAAGGAAGGTGGAGAGATGAACATCTATTCGGACATAACCAAGACCATCGGACGCACGCCCCTGGTGCGCCTGAACAAGCTGACGGCCGGCATGGGAGCCACCGTCCTGGCCAAGCTGGAGTACTTCAATCCCAACGCCAGCGTGAAAGACCGCATTGGCGTGAGCATGCTGGAAGAAGCCGAGAAAGCCGGCAGGATTTCTCCCGGCAAGACCGTGCTGATTGAGCCCACCAGCGGCAACACCGGCATTGGCCTGGCGTTTGCCGCGGCCGCCAAAGGCTACCGGCTGATCCTGGTGATGCCGGAAACCATGAGCATGGAGCGGCGCGTGGTGCTGCTGGCGTTTGGCGCCGAGCTGATCCTCACGCCCGGCCCGAAGGGCATGAAGGGCGCCATCTCCAAGGCCAATGAGCTGCTGGCGTCCACGCCCAACGGCATCATCCTGCAGCAGTTTGCCAATCCGGCCAATGTGAAGATCCATCGCGAAACCACCGGTCCGGAAATCTGGAACGACACGGACGGCAAGGCCGACATCCTGATCTCCGGCGTGGGCACCGGCGGCACGCTGACCGGCGTGGCCGAGTATATCAAGCCCAAGAAACCCAGCTTCAAGGTGGTGGCGGTGGAGCCGGCGGAGTCTCCGGTGCTCTCCGGCGGCAAGCCCGGCCCGCACAAGATACAAGGCATTGGCGGAGGGTTTATCCCGCAGATTCTGCGCACCGACCTGATCGACGAAGTCATGACCGCGACGCTGGACGAGTCGCTGGAGACGGCACGACGCATGGCGAAGGAAGAAGGCATCTTCATCGGAATTTCCGGCGGAGCCGCCGTGGCCCAGGCGCTGAAGCAGGCCGCGCGTCCGGAAAACGCAGGCAAGCTGATTGTGGTGATTGTCCCCGGGTTTGGCGAGCGCTACCTGAGCACCATCTTGTTTGAAGGCCTGCGCGACGAAGCCAGCAAGCTTCCCACCGTGGATGCCGACGTGGACAAGTATTTTGCGATGAAGTAAGGCCGCGGCGCATACGACGAGCGAGATTCGTCTGTGAGGAAAAGAGTGAGACGTAGCGGTGCTACGTCTCTACGCTAAGGGGATCGCGAGCCAGCGAGCGCCGTTCAAGCGGCAGGTGAAGTAGGAAGATTGCAGTGAGCGAGGAGTTGTTGCCGGCTCCTCGCTTTTGTGTTTTTGGTGGCTGCGGACCGGGGCAGAGGTAATTTTGTAGTACATTGAATTTTCTGTGCATGCGATGAAAAGAATCTGTGTGTTCTGCGGCTCGGCCAAGGGAGCGCGTCCGGGGTACGAGGAGGCGGCGGTGCGGCTGGGCCACCTGATGGCGGAGCGCGGCCTAGACCTGGTCTATGGCGGAGGCAGCATCGGCCTGATGCGGGTGATCGCTGACGCGGTGATGGCCAAAGGCGGCAAAGTCATCGGCGTGATTCCCGATTCGCTGCTGCAGCGCGAGGTGGGCCATCGCGGCGTGACCGAGCTGCGCGTGGTGGACACCATGCACCAGCGCAAAGCGCTGATGGCCGACCTGTCAGACGCGTACATCGCGCTGCCCGGCGGCTACGGCACGTTGGAAGAGTTTTGCGAAGTGGTCACCTGGTCGCAACTGGGAATCCAGCAGAAGCCTTGCGGGCTGCTCAACGTGGAGAAATTCTGGGACGGCCTGTTGGAATTTCTGGACCACGCCGTGCGCGAAGATTTTGTGCGCAAGGAAAATCGCGGGCTGGTGCTGGTGGCCACCACCGCGGAAGAAATGCTGGAGAAGTTGAGCGCGTGGTCGCCGCCAACGCATATCGAAAAATGGATGGGCGTGGAGAAGCGGTGATCGTGTGTCGCCCCGCCGGGGCTCGGGTCGTTTCGTTGGCTACCCAGGACTTCCGTCCTGGGCTAACTCATCCCGCGCCTACGGCGCTTGAGTTGCGATAGGTTCAAAGGGTGTTATCCGACCCAAGCATTTGCAGCTCTTAGTCAACGCGGGTCGAGAGGTTAGGTTCAAGGGAATGATATGCGCATGATCACCGCGCTGGGTTTCTTTGCCGGAACGCTGACTACCATTTCTTTTATTCCTCAGGTGTACAAGACCTGGCGGACGCGGCGTTGCGATGATTTGTCCTGGGGCATGCTGGTGCTTTTTGGCGGAGGCATCAGCTCCTGGCTGGTTTATGGCTTGATCCTGCGTGAGATGCCGATCATCGCGGCCAACGCGGTCACGCTGGCTTTGATTCTGGCGATTGCGTCCATGAAGTTTGCCTTCCGCCGCTGAAGATGAGCACCACATGAAATTCAAAATCATCCCGGGACGGTTCGCCATCTGCCAGCTTCCCGCCGGTTCGGCGGTGCCTGCGTGGGCGACGGCGACGCCTGGAGCCTTTGCTTCGGTCACCGCCACGCTGGAAGAGCTTTCCATCGTGTGCGAGGAATCCGCAGCACCGGAAGGCATCAAGTCGCAAAAGGGCTTTGTTTGCCTCCAGCTCGAAGGCCCATTTCCGCTGGATTCCGTGGGAATTCTGCGGGAGTTTCTGGAGCCGCTGTCAGCCGCGGGCGTGCCGATCTTTGCTATCTCAACCTTTAATACAGACTTTGTTCTCGTGCCTGAAGCAAAGAAGGCCCTGGCGCTCAACGCCTTGCAGCAAGCCGGGCACGATTTGCTGACATGAACGACTACACTGAAGCCTGAGTATCGCAAGACGAACTAAACTGACTGGTTCTGTGACAGTACCCCACGTTGTACTTCTATTTTCGGTGGCATTAATCGCCGGCGCGCTGAACTCGGTGGCCGGCGGAGGCAGCTTTCTCTCGTTTCCGGCGCTGATGTTCACCGGCGTCACGTCCACCATCGCCAACGCCACCAATACCACGGCGCTGTGGCCGGGGACCGTGGCTTCCACTGGCGCTTACCGCAAGGCCGTGGGCTGGGAGCTGACCAAGCGCATGGCGCCGTTGATGGTAAGCACCGTGGTGGGGAGCCTGGTCGGCGCCGAGTTGTTGATGAAGACCCACCCCGCAACCTTTGACCGCATCGTTCCCTGGCTGCTGCTGACGGGAACGCTGTTCTTCAATTTTCGCGGCGCGCTCACGGGATGGGCGAATCGTCGCCACGAGCAGCACGGTCCTTCGCTGGCCAAGGTAGCGTGCGTCACGCTGGCGCAGGGGCTGCTGGGCATCTACGTCGGCTACTTTGGCGCGGGCGTGGGAATCCTTATGCTGCCTTTGCTGGCGCTGATGGGCGTGGAAGATATTCACGCCATGAGCGGACTGCGGACGGGCCTGGTCACCTGCGGCAACACGGTGGCGATTGTGGTGTTCATCGCGGCGCACGCCGTCTTGTGGCCGCAAACGCTGGTCATGACGGCCGGCGCCATCCTGGGTGGTTATGGCGGAGCCCACTACGCGCAGAGGTTGAAGCCGCAGACCGTGGGATATGTGGTCCTGGTGATCGGCTACGGCATGGCGACGTACTTTTTCTGGAAGGCGTACCTGCGATAACCAAGGCTGTTGTCGGGATGGCGAGCGAGTTGAGACGCTGGCGACAGGCCACAGACCGGCAAATTGGAGTAGACTTCTGCCGCTGCAAGGCAAGGGACATGCATTCAGTGAAGAGTCAGCACGAAAATGAATCAACTTAGGTGGATCTTCAGAAATGACCGCGGATGGCGCGCCGGATGGCGCTTTTCGCTCTTTATAGTCATCTACCTGGCCGGGGGCAACGTTCTTGACCCCATTCTTGCCCGAATTCATTTTCCTAACCGGGCCTTCACGTGGTCTAGCATGCTGCTCAATTACCTGCTGGACTTTGTCTATTTAGCGGTAATTGCCTGGCTGATGTCGCGTATTCAGCGCGAGCGCTTCTCGTCGTACGGCTTGCCGCTCGTTCCCAATGCCGCGCGGCTTCTGGGAAAGGGCATGGTTTGGGGGTTCATCCCTTCCGCCTTGATTCTGGTTCCAATCTATCTTGCTGGTGGATGTACGTTTCATGGTTTGGCGCTGCATGGCCGCGAACTGGCCTCTTACGCCGTAGCCTGGGGATTCGCGATGCTTGCCCTGGGCTTTGGCGAGGAGTTCTTATTTCGTGGCTACGCACTCAAAACGCTGGCGGAAGGCATTGGTTTCTGGCCGGCTGCAATCGCCCTTTCCTCTGTCTTCGGTCTCGTCCATCTGATCCTTAAGCCGCACGAGAACTGGACTGACACGGTCAGCGTAGCTTTCTACGGGATTTTCTGGTGCCTTACGCTGCGTCGCACCGGTAGCCTCTGGTTCGCCGTTGGTTTTCACGCCGCCTCCGACTATGCGGACATGATCGTCTTCGCCGAACCCAACTCCGGCAACGATGGCCAACCGATTACCGGGCACCTTCTCGATATCCAATTTCATGGCCCCGACTGGTTGACTGGCGGCCCCCGGGGCACTGAGGCCAGCTTGTTGGTCTTTGTTGTTCTTGCCGGACTGTTCTATTTTTTCAACAAAGCATACCCGGCCAGAAATCTCGAATCGCAAAGGTCCGAAGGAGCGGACACTGCGTCTGAGCCCGCCCACCAGCCTGAATAAGTTCTCTGCGGCAATGAGCTAATCATGATCATGCCGCCGGCGGGCGAAAGAGTACCATCAAGTTGAGGATTACTCATGTGGGGCGCTTATTGACCATTCCCCACCTATCACGTTAGAATTACAGGGTTTGCCAGAAGTTTCAGTTCCTGCCTGTGTGCGCATGGCTCGAGCAAACCGGTAGCACTCAGCAATCATTTCAAGTTTACGTTAAGTCCTTTCCCGCCAATAGCTTGGAAAGTGACGCCTGGAGAACAAGTTATGTACGCCGTGATTCGCGCCGGTGGGAAACAGTATCGCGTAGCCCCCGGAGACATAGTAAAGATTGAGAAGCTGCCCGCCGGTGACGGCGACACCGTGGAGTTCAACGATATTCTTGCCGTGTCCGGCAAGGAAGGCAGCATTGGACCGGGCGAAGGCGCAAAGGTCAGCGGCGAAGTGATGGAGTCCGGCCGTAATGACAAGATCCTGGTCTTCCATTTCAAGCGCAAGAAGCAGTACAAGAAGATCTACGGCCATCGCCAGGCCTTCACCGCGGTGAGAATCACCGAGATTGCTTTCGACGGGCAAAAGTTCAGCGCGCCTGAGTTGCCGAAGAAAGCCAAGAAGGCCAAGCCTGAAGGCGAAGCCGGCGCGGCTCCTGCCAAGTCCGCAGCCAAGAAGGGCGCAGGCAAGAGCAAGCCCAAGGCGGCCAAGAAGAGCGCGGCGAAGAAAGCCGCCAAGGGCAAGAAGAAGTAAATCAGCAAATAGCAGTTGGCAACTAGCAAATAGCTCAGCTAAAGCGGGAATATCGCTGGCCGGTTTTGCCAATTGCTAATCGCCAAAGAATAAGGAATCTGTTATGGCACATAAAAAAGGTTTAGGCAGTTCAAGAAACGGGCGCGATTCCAACGCGCAGCGCCTGGGCGTAAAAGCCTTTGGCGGACAACTGGTCCCCGGCGGGACGATCATCGTCCGGCAGCGCGGGACACCGATCAAGCCCGGCGCCAACGTGGGCCGCGGCAAAGACGATACGCTCTTCGCCAAGGTCACGGGCACCATCAAGTTCGTGGACAAGGGCTCCGGCGGGCGTTACGTGCTCGTGGAGCCGGCCGAGACTGCCAAGGCGTAAGCCTGCCCGGTCAACAAAGCAAAAGGGAAGCTCGTCAGCCGCATATTCGTTCGTAAAACAAGGAGAACACCTCAATGGGCAAAAGATTGATTGCTAGAATTCTGATCGCGGTCTGCATGCTGGGCATGGTCGGCAGCCTGAGCTATGCTCAAGCCGCCAAGGGCAAAACCGAAGCCAAGAAAACAGAAGCCAAGAAAGCCGCGGAGAAAGCTCCGCTGGTGGACATCAACTCAGCCAGCAAGGAACAGTTAGGCGCTCTGCCGGGCATCGGCGACGTTTATTCGCAGAAGATCATTGATGGCCGTCCGTACAAGGTCAAGACTGATCTGACCCGCAAGAAAATCATTCCGGCCGCCACCTACAAGAAGATTGCCGCCTTGATCATTGCCAAACAGGCGGATGACGGCAAGAAGGCCCCGGCTGCGGCCCCGAAAAAGAAGAAATAAGCAGCGCCGCACAAAGCTTTTCGCGCCGGTAGTTTTTTCTGAGCTGCCGGCGTTTTGTTTTGCCTATAATTCTTCGGTCAACAATCCATATATTCCGGAAATATGGAGAGAAATATGCCCGACGCCCCGCCAGCAGCCGCAGGCCATGAACCGCTGATCCGCAATATCTCTGACACCGCACTCTGGGTGGCCGTCTATCGCGCGTGGGAAAGCGAACGGCCGGACGCCATCTTCAAAGACCCGCTGGCGCGCCGTCTGGCCGGAGAGCGCGGCGAGCAGATCGCGCAATCAACGGAGTTCGGCCAGAAGGTTTCATGGCCGTACGTCGCGCGCACGTATCGTTTTGACCAACTGGTCGCTCAAGCCGTGCAGCAGGGCGCGGACTTGGTGATAAACCTGGCGGCCGGGCTGGACACGCGTCCGTATCGCATGGCGTTGCCGCCGCAACTGCAATGGGTGGAAGTGGACCTGCCCGCGATCACCGACTATAAGGAACAAATTCTGGCCGGAGAAAAACCGGGTTGCGCGCTGACGCGCGTCCGCCTGGATTTGTCCGACGTTGCCGCACGCCGCGCGCTGTTTGCCGATCTGGGACAGCGCGCCAAGAAGGCGCTGGTCGTCACCGAAGGCCTGATGGCTTACTTCTCTCGCGACGAGGTCACCGCCTTCGCTCACGATCTGGCGGCGCAGCCGTCATTTCAGCACTGGGCGCTGGACATGGCCTCACCCGGCCTTTTGAAAATGTTGCAGAAAGAATTGGGGGAGTCGCTGGGCAAGGCGGGTTCGCCGCTTAAGCTTGCGCCGGAAGAAGGTCCGGGCTTCTTTACCACATGTGGATGGGAGCCGGTTGAGGTGTATTCCATGTTAAAGACCGCCGCTCATCTGAAGCGGCTCTCGTTTGGAATGCACCTGCTGGCGCTGCTGCCAGATTCCAATGGCCGCCAAGGGGCGCGTCCGTGGGGCGGAGTTTGCCTGCTGAAGAGGAAGTAAAAGGGTTTGCTGGCCGCGGGGTGGCACAGCGTTCAAAGAAATTCATAAGGAGAAAAGCATCATGCCGAACAAAGTCAAAGCCCAACCTGACGGATATCACGCAATCACGCCATACCTGGTGATCAAGGGCGCTGCGGCGGCGATTGAGTTTTACAAGAAGGCCTTTGGCGCGACGGAGTTGGTGCGCATGCCCCAGCCCGATGGCCGCGTGGGCCACGCGGAATTGAAGATCGGCGATTCCGTGGTGATGATGGCTGACGAGTTCCCAGAGATGGACACCGTCGGTCCGCAGACGCTGGGCAATTCTCCGGTCGGCCTGCTGCTCTACGTGGACGACGCGGACGCAGTGTTTGCCAAAGTCGTGGCCCTGGGCGCGAAAGTCAAGAAGCCGATGGCTGACCAGTTCTACGGCGACCGCAACGGCACTCTGGAAGATCCCTTCGGCCACAAGTGGACGATTGGGATGCATGTGGAAGATGTGTCGCCGGAGGAGATCAAGCGCCGCATGGCGGCGATGGCCAAGTAATTCCCTCAGACAACTCCGGCTCACCAAGGCTCGCCGTCGCGGTTCGGGATGACACGTCGTGGAAACCCGCGCTGCCGCGAATCCGCGCTGCCGCCTGTACAATCAAATAGACAAGCATGTTCATTGATGAAGCAATTATCCGCATCAAAGCCGGTGACGGCGGCAACGGCTGCATGGCCTTCCGCCGGGAGAAGTTCGTCCCGCGTGGCGGGCCCAGCGGCGGCGACGGCGGCCGCGGCGGCGACATCGTCATGGAGTCGAGCCAGCGCCACAACACCCTGATCCATTTCCGCTTCAATCCTGAGCACAAGGCCGAGCGCGGACGCCACGGTGAGGGCTCCAACTGCAGCGGGCGCGAAGGCGAGAGCAAGATACTCAAGGTCCCGGTGGGGACCATTGTTTACGACCACAACACGGGCGAGAAGCTCTACGATTTTTCGCAGCCCGACGAACGGCTGATCGTGGCCCACGGCGGGCGCGGCGGACGCGGCAACCAGCATTTTGCCACCAGCACGCACCAGGCGCCGCGCGAGCACGAATTGGGCTTCCCCGGTGAAGAGCGTGTGCTGCGGCTGGAGCTGAAGCTGCTGGCGGACGCAGCGCTGGTCGGCTACCCCAACGTGGGCAAGTCCACGCTGATTTCGCGTCTCTCGGCGGCGCGGCCCAAGATCGCCGACTATCCTTTTACAACTTTGCAGCCGAACCTGGGCGTGGTCACCATCGGCGATCCGCCGCATGAAGACAGCTACGTGGTCGCCGATATTCCCGGCCTGATTGAAGGCGCGCACAAAGGAACGGGACTCGGCATACAGTTTCTTCGCCACATTGAGCGGACGCGCGTGCTGGCCCACATGATTGACGTGTCCGACTCCAGCGGGCGGCCGGATCCGGTGAAAGACTTCAACGTGATCATGGGCGAACTGGCCAGCTTTGGCGCCGGCCTGGAAAAGAAGCCGATGATCGTGGTGGCGTCAAAGATTGACGCCGTGAACCCCGGCAAGCTCGCCGGCCTGCGCAAACACTGCAAGAAACTCAAGCTTGATCTTTACGAAATCTCAGCCGTTACCGGCAAAGGCGTGAATGAGTTGAAGTACGGTCTGGGCAGGCGCGTCGCGGAAATTCGCGCCGGCAAGTATGTGCCGCGCAAGGCGGTGCGGAAAGCGGTGAGGAAGTCGGTCCGAAAGAAAGTCTCTGCGCCGGCGTCGCGAAGAATCCGCAAAGCGCCCAAAGCGCAAGGCGGAGCGCGTATTCCCAAGCGCGCGGCTTTTAAGAGCAGAAAGAAGACTAGAGCGGCATCATGAAGGTGGCATTCTTTGGCGGGACGTTTGATCCGGTGCATCGCGGGCACCTGGCGGTGGCGCGCGCAGCGGCGGACAGGTTCGGCCTGGACCGCATATACTTTGCGCCTGCGGACATTCCTCCGCACAAGCAGAAGCGCCGGCTCACCGATTTTCAGCATCGTTTTGCCATGCTGGCCCTGGCCACCGCTGACGACCCGCGCTTCGTCCCTTCCCTGCTGGACGCCAACATTGGCCAGCCAAATTACTCCATCTTCACCGTCCGGCGATTGAAGAGCACACTGAAGAAGACGGACAAGCTGTACTTCCTGATCGGCATGGACGCCTTCAAAGACATCGCCACCTGGCGGCAACCGGAAGACCTGCTGGCCGAATGTGACTTCATCGTGGCCAGCCGGCCGGGGTTTGCTCTGAACCATGTATACCGGGCGCTGCCACAGAGTCTGCAGCCATCGCCTGCAATGCAGCGCAGCTTGCACGGACCGCGAGGCGGCCATGGAATTGGCAGGGCCCAAGAGAATGGCCACGTCGCTCTGCCCGGGGTGATGGTGCATTTGCTACCTGATCTGCATGAGCGAGTTTCTTCCACGCAGATTCGCGCGGCAGCCCGTAAGTCAGTGAAGCAGCTCAGCCGCCTCGTCCCTGCGCCGGTTGCGGAATATATAAGGAAGGAGCGGCTGTACGTTTCTCAGAACGCCGCTCAGAACGCCGCGACTGAAAAAGAAGCCGGACATCCGGGCAAAGTGCTATCTTTGAATCGGGGTGCGCCGCTGAATCAGGACGCGCCGCGCGGCCGGAGAAGTTGAAGCCCCAGAATCCAATCCAGCGCGGAAAAGAACACATCTTAGAGGTCAGAACGGAGTCTTACGAACGGATGAGTCAAGAGACCAGGCAGGAAGTAGCCCGTGCGGTAAGCGCGGTTGAAAGCAAGAAGGGCGAAGACGTTGTGATCCTGGAAATGGACCGCAACTCCGGCGCGTTTACTGATTATTTTGTGCTGTGCTCGGGCGCGAATCCGCGCCAGATCCAGTCCATTGCGGACGAAGTGCAAAAAGAGCTGAGCCAGGCGGGCGACCGCCCCACCAGCATTGAAGGCTACAACCAGGCCGAATGGGTCTTGCTGGACTACGTAAATTTTGTGGTGCACATCTTCTCTGAGCGGGCGCGCAAGTTCTACGACCTGGAGCGGCTGTGGAAGTCGGCAAAGAAGCTGAGGCCGGCAGACCTGCTGAAGAAGAGAGAACCGGAGAAGCCGGCGGCGAAGATCAAGAAGCCGGCTGGCAAGAAGACTGCTGCGAAGCGCCCGGCCAAGAAGACAGCAAAGAAGAGGCCCGCGTCGCGGCCACGCCCGGCCTCGCGAGCGAAAGCCAAAGCAAAGCCTGCCAAACGCAAACGCTAGCAGAGGGGATTTCACCCTAAGCATTTACAATCACACACGTGAAGCTGCAGATTGCCTGGATCGGCAAAACCAAAGAACCCGCGTTTCGCGCGCTGACGGAGGAATACTTGAAGCGCATTTCGCGCTACCTGAGCGCCGAGTCGCACGAAATGGCCAGCGAAGCCGCGCTGTTTGAGCTGACGGAAGAAAAAAGCGGGCGCACCAAGCCGGTGCTGATACTGCTGGACGCCCGGGGCCGCCAGTTCACCTCGGAAGAATTCGCCGAACTGCTGCGCGACCAGCAGGACCGCGGCACGCAGAACCTGTTCTTCGCCGTGGGCCCGGCCAACGGCTTTAGCGACAAAGCGCGCGCTTCGGCGGACCTGGCGCTGTCCTTCGGCAAGATGACGCTGGCGCATGAGCTGGCACGGATCGTCCTGCTGGAGCAAATCTACCGGGCATTTACAATCTTAAAGGGCCATCCGTATCACACGGGGCACTGAAAAGAAGCCACTAGCAGCTAGTCGCTAGCAGCTAGCCAAAAGCTGAGAACCAAGATCAGGGCGCAAAGGCCAACAGCCAAGAGCCAATCATGACTGACGTACATCGCGGGCTCATCATCGTGAACACCGGTCCCGGCAAGGGCAAGACCACTGCCGCCATGGGGACGGGGCTGCGCGCGGTCGGCAACGGGATGAAGGTCCTGATGCTGCAGTTCCTGAAAGGCTCATGGCATTACGGCGAGCTGGACGCCGTGAAGGCTTTTGGCGACAACTTTGTCATGAAGCAGATGGGCCGGGGATTTGTGAAGGTGGGGGGCGCGGAGACCGACCCGGAGGACGTCCGCATGGTGGAGCAAGCCTGGGCGGAAGCCAGCGAAGCCATCCTCTCCGGCAAATGGGACCTGGTGATTCTGGACGAGATCAACTACGCCATCAGCTACGGGATGCTCGATCCGGCCAAGGTGGTGGAGACCCTCAGGCGTAAACCTGAGCAGGTACATGTAATCTTGACGGGGCGCAACGCGCATCCGACAATTGTTGACCTGGCCGATACGGTCACGGAGATGAAGCAGGTCAAGCATGCCTACGAAAAAGGCGTGCTGGCCCAGCGCGGCATTGAGTATTAGGAAGGGGTCCAAGCGTGTCATGGTTTAAGCGAGAGTCGGGTGAGATACAGGCGTCTGAAGAAAAGCGCGTTCGCACTGAAGGCCTGTGGGTAAAGTGCGAGGGCTGCCGGCAGATCATCTGGAAAAAAGAGCTGGAAGACAATTTCAACGTCTGCCCCAAGTGCGAATATCACTTCCGCATTGATGCCGCCACGCGGATCATGCTGCTGCTGGATGAAGACACGATCGAGACCTTCGACGAGAACCTGGCTTCCACCGATCCGCTGAATTTTACTGACACGCGTCCATACAAGGCCCGCCTGGTGAAGAGCAAAGCCCAGACCGGCTTGAATGACGCCATCATCAACGCCAAAGGCGCCATGAACGGCCGTCCGGTGATCGTGACTTCAATGGAGTACGCGTTTATCGGCGGCAGCATGGGAGCGGTGGTGGGCGAAGCCATTACCCGGGCCATTGAGCGGGCGTGCAATGAGCGCAAGCCCATCATCGTGGTGTCGGCGTCGGGAGGCGCGCGCATGATGGAAGGCGTGGTCAGCCTGATGCAGATGGCCAAGATATCCGCTGCGCTGGCGAAACTGGATTCAGCCCGCGTGCCGTACATCGCCGTGTTGACTGATCCCACCACCGGCGGCGTGACCGCTTCGTACGCCATGCTGGGCGATATGAACATCGCCGAGCCAGGAGCGCTGATCGGTTTCGCCGGGCCGCGCGTCATCGAACAGACCATCCGGCAGAAGTTGCCGGAAGGCTTCCAGACCGCGGAATTCCTGCTGCAGCACGGCATGCTGGACGCGGTCATCCATCGCAAGGACCTAAAGGCCTATATCTCCCGCGCGCTTGATTTCATGACGCCAAAGGCGGCGTAAGCCGTGGCCGTGGGTTATGAATCCGCCGTTGCCAGACTTCTTGAGCTGGGCCATGAGCTCACTTCCTCGCGCAAGTTTGAACTAGAGCACATGCGGACGCTGGTCCGCGAGCTGGGCAATCCGCAGCGCCGCCTGCCTTGCGTGCTCATTGCCGGCACCAACGGAAAAGGCTCCACGGCGGCGACTCTGGCCAGCATCGCGCAGGCCGCGGGTTATCGCACCGGGCTCTACACTTCGCCGCATCTGGTAAAGATCAACGAACGCATCCAGGTAAACCAGGAAGCCATCAGCGACGCGGAGTTCGCGATGATCTACGAGCGCGTGGACCAAGCCGCGGCGTCCCTGGTGGCGCGCGGCGAGCTGCCGTGGTATCCCAGCTTTTTTGAGATGCTCACCGCCATCATGTTTGAATATTTCCCCAGCGCGGGCGTGGAACTGGCGGTGCTGGAAGTGGGCATGGGCGGCCGCCTGGATGCCACCAACATTGTTGATCCGTGCATTTCCGTCATTACCGACATTGATTTTGACCACCAGAAGTTTCTGGGCAACACGTTGCCGGAGATCGCCAGGGAAAAAGCGGGCATCCTGCGGCCCGGGGGAACGGCGGTCCTGCTGCCGCAACATCCCCAGGTGAATGACGCGCTGGGGCGGGCGATCATGGACCTTAACGCCGTCCCAGTCAGCGCGGTGAAAAACATGCCGTCTCTGACTCCTGCTGCCGGCAAGCTCAACGGAGATGAAGCGCAGGCTGCGCCGTTAGGGCGCAACCGTTTTCCTCTAGAGGTGCTGGGGCAAGAGATCATCGTGGATTTTCCTTTGCCGGGAAGACACCAGTTGCGCAACCTGGCACTGGCCATTACCGCGACGGAAGAGCTGAACAAATGCGGCTTCAAGATTCTGCCGCAGCATATTGAACTAGGTGTGCGAAACACGCGCTGGCCGGGACGATTCCAGATCATTCCCGCCGAAGCCGGCACTCCTGAGGCCGTGCTGGACGTCGCCCACAATCCTGCGGGCGCATGGGCGCTGCGTTCCGCGCTTTCCACTTTCTACGAAGACCGAGCTCTGACGCTGGTCTTTGGCGCCATGCGGGACAAAGCCATCGCGGAGATTGCCGGCATTCTCTTTCCCCTGGCCGAACGGGTGATTGCCACGCGAGCCGACAACCCGCGCGCCGCGTCGCCGGAGCAAATTGCGGAGATCGCGCAGCACACGGGAACGGAAGTCCTGACGGCGGAAACCGTAAGCGGTGCGCTGGATCGGGCGCGACACCTGGCCGGTCCGCAAGGCGTGGTGGTAATTACCGGTTCCATTTACATTGTAGGAGCAGCTTTGGGCCTGCTGGCGCAGGCGCCGGTTCGGAGCGCGTGACGTGGCGGAAACGACTCAAGCCGAATTTGAACAAGCTGGTGAGCCGGGAGGCGTTCGCCATTTCCTGTCACGCTTGCGTTCGTACTTCATTCTGGATCCATTGATCTGGCTGTACACCATTGTCCTGGGCAGCATGTCGCTGGTGTTGTCACTGTTTGATCCCTCGGGGCGAATTCAGCACAATATTGCGCGCGTGTGGGCGCGGGCCATCATTTGGACCATCGGCGTGCCGGTCACCGTGGAAGGCATGGAGAAGATAGACATCACCAAGTCGCACGTGTACGTGGTGAACCATCTCTCCGCCGTGGACGTCCCGGTGCTGTATACCTACCTGCCATTTCAATTTCGCATCCTGGCCAAGAAAGAATTGTTTCGCTATCCGTTTATGGGATGGCATCTGAAGAGGTCCGGGCAGATTCCGGTGGTGCTGGAGAATCCCAAGGCGTCCATCAGGAGCCTGCATCAGGCGGTGATAGCCATCAAGAAAAACATGCCGCTGATGATTTTTCCCGAAGGCGGCCGCTCGCCCGATGGCCATCTGCAGGCGTTCATGGGCGGGGCGTTTTATGCGGCCATCAAGGCCCAGGTGGACGTGGTGCCCGTTGTCCTGGTGGGCACGTATGAGATTCTCAGGATGAATACCTGGCACATCAAGCCGCGTCCGGTGCGGATGATTGTGGCCGACCCGATTCCCACCCAGGGGCTTAAGGCTCGCGATGTGGACGCCGTGGCGAGCAAGGCCCGGGCGGCGATCGCCGACATCTATTACCGATATTCGCCTTTGGGCAGCCCCGCGAACGGAACCGCAGAAGCCAAGAACCAAGACGGTAATAGTGGAACGTAAAGGTCAGGATCAGTCTGGAATGGCGGCGTGGAAACCCAAACTCGAACCAAAAAGGCCGCGAATCGCTATTCCCGAGCCTTGTTCCTACGACCAGGAATATAGCGGGCGAGCGCTGCCTCCGTATGTGCGTGCGGTGGAAGCCTGCGGCGGCGTGGCCGTGGTGCTGCCTCTGGGACTGCCGCCGGAAGAGCTGGCCAAGCGCATCAGCCGGTGTTCCGGAGTTCTGTTGCCGGGCAGCAAGGCTGATATTGATCCCCAGAAATACAACGCCGAGCCCCACGCCAAGACGGCGCCGTCCGATCCGCTGCGCGATGCCGCCGACGAGCTTCTTTTGCAAGACGCCTACAACCTGCACAAGCCGATTTTCGGCGTTTGTTACGGTCTGCAGGCGCTCAACGTGTGGCGGTCAGGCACGCTGGTGCAGCACATCGAGACAAAGGTAAACCATGAAGCGAAGCGTGAAGCACAGTTCGCCCACCAGGTGATGATTGAACCAGGTTCACTGTTGGAAAAGGAAATTGGGGACGTTGGTCCGCAGGGAATTCCGGTGAACTCCAGCCACCATCAAGCGGCCGACGTTGTGGGCGATGGCTTGCGCGTTGTGGCCCGCAGCGCCGACGACCAAATCATTGAAGCCGTGGAAGGCATCATGCCGGACCACTACGTTCTGGCGGTGCAGTGGCATCCGGAGCGCAGCTTTGAGCAAGACCGTTGGTCGCGGCGGTTGTTTGAGTCGCTGGTCCGTGAAGCAGGGGCGTGGCGCAAACCCGCGCAGGCAGCGGTGGCGGAACGCGAGTAAGAATTTCGCGGACCACTTGGGTTGTGCTCAGTGAACGCGCTCTCGTAGGGTAATTCCATGTCGCAACAAGGAAAGCCACAAGAAAAAACGCCGCAAACGGGAATCACTCTGTCGCTCGGCGAGCGCGTGGCCGTCGTGACCGGTGGTTCACGCGGGATTGGCGCGGCCATTGTGCGCATGTTCGCCCAGGCCGGCGGACGCGTGGTCTTCAGCTATCAAAAAGCCAAAAGCGAAGCCGAGCGCCTGGCGAAAGAGTGCGGTGGCGATAAGCGCTGCGTCGCCGTGCAGGCCGAGCTTTCGTCCAGCCACTCTTCGGCGGCGTTGGTCAAAGCCGCGGTGGAACATTTTGGCCGAGTGGATATCATTGTCGGCAACCACGGCGTCTGGCCGCCGCAGGATGTCGCGGTGGACAAGATGTCGGACGAGCAATGGCGGTCCACGCTGGCCATCAATTTGGAAAGCATTTTTGGTCTGGTTAAACACGGTGTCGGCCAGATGAAGAAGCAGGGCGGAGGAGGACACGTGGTCCTCATCAGCTCTACCGCCGGCCAGCGCGGCGAAGCCTTCCACTGCGACTACGCAGCCAGCAAGGGCGCGATGATTAGCATGGTCAAGGGCCTCTCCACGGAGCTGGCGCGCGACGGCATCTACGTGAACTGCGTGGCGCCGGGATGGGTTGAAACCGACATGGCCGCGCCGGCTCTGCATCACCCGGAGACCAGCAAGCGGGTGTTTGCCACCATTCCGCTGGGCCGGGCGGGCAGGCCTGAAGAAATCGCCGCTACGGTATTATTCTTGTGCACCGCCCACGCCGGATTTATCACCGGGGAGATTCTGAACGTAAACGGCGGGGCTGTGCTGGTGGGTTGAAGCCGGGCAGTAAAAGCGGGCGTTTCCGGCATCCAAACATAACAAGAAAAAACCAATGAGAATACTTGCCCTTCTGCTTCTGTGCTTGTCCAGCGCCATCGGCCAGCAAACGCCTCCCGCCAACACCGGGGCCGCCGCCCAGAGCAATGACCAGAAAGCGCGCGCGGCCATCGCCCAGATGATTGAAGCCATGGGCGGGCAGGCCTACCTCAACGTGCAAGATTCTTACAGTGAAGGACGCTACGGCCGGTTCCACAATGAGGCCCAGGTGGGCGGCGCCAAGTACTATCGCTACACCCGCTGGCCGGACGCCGACCGTTGGGAACTCACGGAGCAGCGCGACTACGTGCAGCTCTACGTCGGCGACAAATTCTACGACGTGACTTATAAGGGATACACGGAAGGCAATCCAGCGAAGGACGACGGCCTTCGCCAGGCCCTGGTCCGCCGCCATTACACGCTGGACCATGTTTTGCGCGAGTGGATCAATCAGCCCGGCACCATTCTTCTGCACCAGGGGCTGACCCTGGCGGAAAGCAAGATGGCCGAGAAGGTCACGGTCATTAACTCCAACAACGAAGCCGTAACCATCATGATTTCTCAGGACACCCATCTGCCGATCAAGAAGGTCTTCACCATTCGGGACCCCCAATACAAGGAACTCGATGAAGAAGCCGAGATTTACGACAACTGGAAAATGGTCCAGGGCGTGAACACTCCTTACAGTACGCTGGCCACCCACAACGGGCAGGTGCTTCGGCAGCAATACATCCTGACCATCAGTTACAACACCAATCCCCCACCCTCTTACTTCACCCCGGTGCTGATCAAGCACACGGATGATAAGGACAAAGACAAGCGCAAGAGAAAGTAGTATCCGGCCCACGATCTGTTGTAAAAAAACAACAGTCTGCGTTTGCGCCTGAAGTGTAAACTCTTCATACAGAATCACTTGCCATTTGAACAAACAGTTCGAACGCCGGTAGAGTGTCGCGGAGTGGGCTTGCACAGCGGGGCCCCGGTGCGGCTGCGCATCGCTCCCGCCGCGGTGGGGACCGGCATTGTTTTCCGCCGCGTTGATCTGGACAACTTTGAGATTGCAGCCATCGGGCGCAACGTGGCCAAGGTGAGCTACGCCACCAGCCTGCAGAAACAGGGAGTGCTGATCTCCACCACGGAGCACCTGCTCTCCGCCTGCATGGGGATCGGGCTGGACAACGCGATTGTGGAACTGGACAACCTGGAAGTCCCCATCCTGGACGGCAGCGCGCGGCCCTTCATTGATTTGATTTTGCAGGCAGGTTTGAAGCAGCAGCGAAAGAAGCGCAGCTACCTGCGGATCTTGCGCGAAGTGGAAGTGCGCGAGGGCAACAAATTTATCGCCGCATATCCTGCGGCGGGCTATTCGGTCGCGTACAAGATCCAGTTCGCTCCGCCCATCGGCCAGCAATCCTTTGAGATTGATCTTTCCCGCGATCTGTACAGCCAAGAGTTGGCGTCGGCGCGGACGTTTGGATTCCTGCGCGAAGAACAGGCGATGCGCAACATGGGATTGATTCGCGGCGCCACGGAAGAAAACGTGATCGTGCTGACGGACGCCGGCGTGAAGAACGGGCCGCTGCGCTTTAACGATGAGTTTGTCCGCCATAAAGTGCTGGACCTGATCGGCGACCTGGCGCTGCTGGGCAAGCAGATCATCGGCCGGATCGTGGCCGATCGCGCCGGCCATGCCATGCACGCCGCGCTGGTTTCGCGCTTGTTGAAAGATAGATCATTGTGGGAAGAGACCACGATGGCTTCCGCCACTCCGGCGGGTGCAGACGCACTGGTGGCCGCAGGCGCAGCGTCACGCCAGTAACAGCTTGCAGAATAAATTGTCAGATTTTCGCCCCAGATGAGACGACATGGCGATCTGGCGCGCGTCGCGACTCGCGAATTAGAGAGTCGCGTTGATGAACATGGCGCCGTTGCCCAGAGGCAGCGTGCGCTTGTCCAGCCAGGAATCCAGTTCCTTTTTCACATCCACAGCCAAGACCTGGAAGCGAATGCCGGCGCGGCCTTCGGTGGTGGTCCAAATGACTTCGCCTTTTACTTCCAGCGAGCGTCTGGTGCCGGGCAATTGAAAGCGGACTTTGGCGGCGCCGCCTTCGTCGAGCTGGCGGCTGCACTCAATCGAGATGCCGCCTGCGCTGATGTTGGTGATGCTCACCGGCAGTTCGGCGCCGGAATCCACCATGATAGCCCCGCTGGCCTTTAGCAAATGGCGATGGTAGCGGCGGCGCTCGCGCATGATGAGCCCCTGCGCGGCGCGCACACTGCGGGAAGCGCGTTCCTGCGAAATCGGTTTGTCCAGGACAAAGTTGGCCCCCATTTCGAAAGCCTGCTGCACGGTGGTCCGGCCGCTCACCAGAGCGAAGGCGATACAGCTACGGTTGGACTTTCCCTGCCGCAGCCCGCGCAGGACCGCGGGACCGTCCGGCATGTCGTCACAATCCACCAGAAAAGCGTCATACTTGCGGCGCGTCAAGGCCAGGCGGGCTTGCTCCACGTTGTTGGAAAAATCCACGTCAATGCTCGCGGAGTCCAGCACCCGCTTAATGGTCTTTTGGACGTCAGGGTCTCGAGTGAGGAGGAGCGCTTGCAGAGCCATAATGCAAGCAACTTTAGCGGAATCGAGCGGGCAAACCTAGGTCACCAACGTAACGGCCCCTGCTCAATTCCAGGTACAGGCCCCTTAGCCAGTAGAATACCTGAGAGAAAAAGGCGAATGACCACTGTCTACCTGTCGCTGGGCTCAAACCTGGGTGACCGCGCCGCCAACCTGGCGGACGCACGCCGCCGTTTGCAGGAGTTAGGAGCGATCACCGCCACTTCCGCGCTCTACGAGACCGAGCCGGTGGAAGTCGCCGAGGAGCAGCCCTGGTTCCTGAACTGCGTGGTGGCCATGAAGACGGAGCTGGAACCCAGGCAGTTGCTGACATGCCTGCTGGCCCTGGAACAGTCCATGGGACGCAAACGCAGTGCGAACAAGGCGCCCAGGACGGTGGATATTGACATTCTCCTTTTCGGGAACCTGGCGCTGGAGACGCCGGGAATGAGCATTCCCCACCCGCGTATGCACCAGCGCCGCTTTGTCCTGCAGCCGCTGGCGGAGATCGCGCCGGACGCCAGACATCCGCTGCTGAACAAGACCGCCAAGCAATTGTTGGATGAGTTGCCGGCGTCGGCCGGAGTAGTGCGCAAGGTTGCCGCCGGGTTGGGCAAGGTTGAGGCGTAACGCGCCATGGATACCAATGCCATCGCCCGCCTGCTTCGCCCCTACGCGAAGCTGACCGCAGCGCAACTGGCCCAGACTTTGAGGTACCTCAACCTTCTGGTGAAGTGGAACGCCAAGGTCAACCTGACCGCGGTGCGCAGTCCGGAGGAAACGGTGACGCGGCACTTTGGGGAATCGTTCTTTGCCGCAGCTCGGCTGGTTTCATCAACATGGGCTGGGGCGGCGATTGACGTTGGTTCCGGGGCTGGCTTCCCCGGGCTGCCGCTGGCCATGTTCGCGCCCGACGCTGAGGTGACGTTGATTGAAGCCAACAACAAGAAAGCAGCATTCCTCAACGAGGTGATCTTTGCGCTGCAATTGAAGAACGCAAAGGTCTTCGCCGACCGCGCGGAAAACTATCCCGAACGCGGCCAGTTGGTGACCGTGCGCGCCGTGGAGAAATTTGAGAAGTCGCTTCCGGTGGCGCTGAATCTGGTGGTGGAAGGCGGGCGGCTGGCATTGATGATCGGCAGCGCGCAAGTGGATGTGGCGCGCAAGTTCGCGACCGGGGTTGAGTGGCAGGAGCCTGAGCCGGTTCCAGGAGGACATTCGCGCGTGCTGCTGGTGGGAACCAAGGTGGCAGGAAGCTAAATGGTAAGAGTGGAGCGAGGGCGGGTAAATAGACCGGGTGCAGGCGCCCAGTGAGACCAAGGGAGCGAAAGGGATTGAGGCAAGTGGGGCGGCGGCTTATTCCGAACCGTCCTAGATAACATGTTTGGTTGGTCTTGGATGTGATTTGTCGGCGATTTCCGGCGGAATCGCACGGGGCCAATCCGGTGAGGAATCAAGTCAGTAACAAGTGGTCTGTTCGGCTACTCAGAGGCGCTTTCAGTGAAATTGATGGCTGATCTGGTCCCTGATTCAAGGGCCGAGTGGGAACCACCGAACGTCGGAAAGCCGCTAGGAATCCAATTAGTAAACATGTTCCACGTGGAACACAATGGGTAGTGGGATTCTGTGTTCCACGTGGAACACAGCCAAAAAAAATGCCCACAATTGCGGCGTTGCGGATTTGCCCCAGCTCAACTAAATTCAATTCAAGGCTTGGTTTCATCAAGGCTGGTTTCAGCGAGCGCAAGATTGACGCTGAACCCTGAAGCCGAGGTCTTTCAAGGCATCCCCACATGGGCCGAGTTATTGCAGTCGCCAACCAGAAGGGTGGAGTAGGCAAGACCACCACCGCCATCAACCTGGCCGCCTCCTTTGCCGCGGCCGAGGTCAAGTGCCTGCTGGTGGACTGCGATCCCCAGTCAAACTCGACCAGCGGACTGGGTTTCGCCCGCGATCCCGACCGGATCAACACCTATCACCTGCTCATGCGCGAAGCCAGCGCGGACCAGGCCGTGCTGGCCACCGAACTGGAAGAGCTGAGCCTGATCCCGGCGCACAAGAACATGGTGGGCGCCAACATTGAGCTGGTTCCCGCCGAGGAGCGCGAGTTCCGCCTTCGTCAGGCGCTCGAAACCGTCCGTGACAAGTTCGAGTTCATCGTTCTGGACTGCCCTCCGGCGCTGGACCTGCTCACCTTGAACGCGCTGGTGGCAGCGGACTCCGTTCTGATTCCCATGCAAGCCGAGTACTTTGCCCTGGAAGGCGTGAGCGAGCTGCTGGACACCATTGAACGCCTGCGGCAAAGCTTCAACCCAGGTCTGGAGATTGAGGGCGTGGTGCTCACCATGTACGACGAGCGCACCAACCTGGCCCAGCAAGTCACCGACGAACTGAAAAGGCATTTTGAAGACAAGCTGCTGGAAACCATCATCCCGCGGAACATACGGCTGGCGGAAGCGCCCAGTTACGGCAAGCCGGCGTTGTTGTATGACGTCCGCTCACGCGGCGCAGAAAGCTACATACGCTTGGCCAAGGAGCTGATGGAACGGCGGAATGTGGCGGCGGTCGGCCGCTAGAGAAAGTAGAGAACTTGAGCGAGGACGGAAGTTGACTGAACCCATGAATGACAAACGCAAAGCGCTCGGACGCGGATTGGATTCGCTGCTGCCAGGACGGTCTTCGTCTTCTGCAGCCGCCGTTGTGCCCGGCATGCGTAGCGCGCCTGGCCCCGCGCATGAAGTGGACATTGAGCTGATTGATCCCAACCCGTTCCAGACGCGGCGTCGAATCAAAGAAGATGGGTTGAACGAGCTGGCGGAATCCATACGCGCCAGCGGCGTGGTGCAGCCGGTGGTGTTGCGTCCCGCACCGAATGGGCGATTTCAACTGGTAGCGGGCGAACGCCGATGGCTGGCTTCCCGTCGCGCCGGCAAAACGACGATTCCGGCCGTGGTCCGACAGATCTCCAATGAGCAGGCCATGGAGATCACCATCATCGAAAACCTGCAGCGCGAAGACTTAAACCCCATCGAGCAGGCGCGCGCGTTTGAGCGCTTGAGCCGCGAATTCGGGCTGACCCAGGAGCAGATTGCCACGCGCACGGGTAAAGATCGCGCCAGCATCGCCAACTTCATACGCCTGCTCAAGCTGCCCGCCAACGTGCAGGAAACGCTGGAAGGCGGCGCGCTGAGCTTGGGCCACGGCAAAGTTCTGGTGTCACTCACTGGGCTTCCGCAGCAACTGGAGAAAGCCGCCAGGGAAGTGGTGGAGAAGCAGCTCTCCGTCCGGCAGACGGAAGAGCTGGTGGCGCGGCTCACCAATCCCAGCCAGGATGACACGAAGAAAAGCAAGCCGGCGCGCGCGCTCGACCCCAACGTGCGGGAAGCCCAGCGTAGCCTGGAGCGCAGCCTGGGAGTGAAAGTTGAGATCCAGGACCGCAAAGGCAAGGGCAAGATCATTTTGAAATACGCGTCGCTGGAAGATTTCGACCGGATCGTCGAGGCGCTGGAGAAGAAGTAGTTCTCTCGAAGTGGACCTGCGCTTGTGTCCGGCGACTTTTCACACCCTTCAGCTTCCTTGCCTTTTCACAACCAAAGTTCACCAATCAAAACTCGACTCCGCACCTGCTTGAGAGCAACATCTGGGATGACGAGGCGGCGATCCGGCGCTTGCGGGCCGTTGGCTCCTTCCAGAACGTAAGCGGGTCGCGAGGGATTCTGCTTTTGCCGTAGCCGTTTCGTCCCCGCCGACATCCGCGCCCTCTTCTTCATGCTGCTCATTAATTCGTCTGTTTTTCGTATCCAGATTGCGGAACAGAAGGCAAACCTCACCGCTGATGAACGCTGATTCGGAGATTTTCCTGAAAATCCTTGGACGAACGACGCTAATTGCGCAGGCCGGTCCAGTTTTCAGCAATGACGATGGAATTGCCGGGATTGGAAGGGTCGTACTTAATGGAGGTCATCAGGCCGGAGCGGCAGGAGTGCAGGTCCACGCGGTGGCGCAGGCTGGTGACGTCCTGGCTGGCTTCATAGGTGACGCCGGCCACGTCATACTGATAGATCAGGAGTTGCATTTCACCGCCGCCGCTGCCGTCCATTTCATTTACGTCAGTCACCGTGCCGTCAGTGATGCGGCCGATTTCGCTGATGCGCAAGCGGCGCTCGCGTTCCCACTGTTCCGGGGTCTTGCGGCGGCGGCGCGACCAGGCGATCATCCCGCCCAGCAGAGCGGCAGCGCCCGCGCCAGCCAAAACGTACAAACGAACCGTAGGATCCATGAATCAACGTCTCCAGCATGGGCCGTTCAGCCCATTGTGTAGATGATAATGCAATGCTTGTGGATTGATGAAAATCCGCATGAGACCTTATCTTGAATGGCTATCTCCAGTTCCACGCGCGCGCGCCAAGCGCTCCAGGAACTTGGCTCCGGCGGCGATCCGTCCGGCGCGGGCGGCCAAGCCTTTAACTCCAGAGCCGGGAAACCCGCAGCAACCACACCGGCGCGTGCCACCGCAGCGTCCACCAGGTTGAGCGGATGCCGTAATGCAGCTGCCAAGACTTGTTTTTGATGGTCGTCATAACGCTTTTCGCCACCCAGAATGGCTTTCGGTGGAGAAAAGCGCAAGGTGACCATAGTTTTCATACGGTGCAGGAAACGCTCATGGCGGCGATAAGAAGCGCATCTGGTGCGGACAAATCGATCTCTTGTTCGCGAAGCAGCGGCATGACTCTAGTCACCATCCACCACGGGATTCGTCAGGCTGCCGATGCCCTCAACCTTGATGGTCACTTCGTCGCCGGCAACGATGGAGCCAATTCCCGCTGGAGTTCCGGTGAGAATCAAGTCGCCCGGAAGCAAGGTCATCACCGCGGCGCAGAAGCGGACGATCACGTCCACGGGAAAAATAAATGCCGTAGTGCTTTCCGACTGTTTCACCACGCCGTTCACGTAACTCTCAACGCGCACGCCGGCCCAGGGATCAATTTCGTCGGTCACGATGGGGCCCACGGGACAAAACGTGTCAAAGCTTTTGGCGCGGGTCCATTGGCCGTCTTTGCGCTGCAGGTCGCGGGTGGTCACGTCATTGGCGCAGGTGTAGCCGATGATGTACGGCCGCACGTCTTCCTTCTCGCCGATATTACGGCAGCGCTTGCCAATCACGATGGTCAGTTCGGCCTCGTAGTCCACGCGCTGCGAGAGGCGCTGCGGGCGGACGATCTTGTCTCCCGGGCCGATCAGCGACGTCTGCGGCTTGAGAAAGATGACGGGCTCGGCCGGCTCGTCATTGCCCAGTTCTTTCACGTGGTCGCGATAGTTGCGGCCCACGCAGACGATTTTCTCCGGCTGCACCGGCGCCAGCAGTTTGGCCGACGCCAGCGGAACCGGCGCAATCTTCTTGGCGTTGGCAAAATCCGGAATTTCCTTGCCCGGAGCGATCTGGGTGATCTGGTCCTTGCCGGAAATGGTTTCGATGATCCCGTACGCGGGGCCTTCAGCGGAGATGAAGCGGCAGTATTTCATGGGTTTCCTTTAAATCGAGCAATTAGCAAATGGCAAATAGCAATTGGCCGCTAGCTCCTAGCCGCTAGCTGCTAGAGTCAGCAACGTACCGTTTCCTCTGGCAACTGCGGGCCCGCCGTTCGCCAATCGGGCAACGAACACGTGGCGGGTTCGGCTAGCAGCCAGAAGCTAGTGGCTAGTAGCTAACTGCTATTCTTTCGGCACCGTCTCCGTCGCCTCCTCTGACTTCGCGCTCTCATTGCCGCGCAAGTCCACGGCGGTTACGGCGTAGAAATACGTGACGCCAGGACGCACGTCGGCGTCGCGGGACGACGGCGTCTTCAGCAACTCGGCGTTGATCTTCACCGGCGGCTGGCCCTCGGCATGGCGATACAGGTTGTAACCGGCCAGGTCAGCGTCCGTGTTCGGAGTCCAGGTCAGGTCAATGAACGGCTTTTGGCCAACGCCGGAAAACACCGCCTGCAACCCGGACGGCACGGCGGGAGGAAACGTGTCATGCACAAACACGGCCACCGTCGCGGAGTCTTCGCCTTCCACTTCGCCTCGCTTGCCCTGGCCCTGCCAGACGGTGACCACGTCCACCCAGTAATCGTAGTGCTTCTCCCACTCCATACTGGAATCGAGAAAAGAAATCGGCCCGATGCCCGGCTGTAGCTGGCCCGCGGAGTCGGCCGTCCCGCCGTCACCCTCCTTGCGGCGCATCACGCGAAACACATACTGCGCGCTCAGGTGGGACTCGGCCAGCGCCGGCCAGGGCATTTCCCAGGTCAGGGTCACGCCTCGCGGACCCAGGCTGGCCTGCACGCTCTGCGGCGCGGGCATGGTGCGGACCATCGGCACCACGGCCTGGTTTCCCGGCCCGGCCGTTTTGCCTAAATTATTTTGCGAGGTCACCGTGTACACCACAAAATCCGCCGGAGGCGCCGGATGCAGCACCGCGCTGAGCGAATCCTGGGTGACCATCTGCTCCGTGCGGTTTTCCTTGCGCTTTTCACTCAACGCCGGTTCCAGCGGCAGCTCGGTCACCACCTGCGCCGGGGCGCTGGTGAAGGCGTCGCGAGCCACGATCATCTTTCCGGGTTTGCGAATCAGCTCGCCGTCGGTGGTTTCTTTGGGAGCGGTCCAGGTTAGGGTGACGGTGTCGCCTTTGCGGACGGCCTTCAGGTCGCTCACCGGCTTGGGCAACCCCAGCGACGGCGGCATCGGCATGCCAGGAACCCCGCAGCCGGCGAGGCAGATGGCGATGAGGCACAGAAGGATGAGGGCGAGGCGCATGTGGGCTTATTCTATTCCGATCCTTTCATTAACTTCGATTGTGGACTTCGTGTTGCGAACGATCCACGCTTTCTGCCCTTCCGATCACGGCGATCACGCTGCGATAACGCGCGATCACGGCGATCTTCCTGCCCTCCCCCTCCCAGTTCATCCCAAGATCTAAAGGGGTTACGCGACGCATCCCAATTTGGCGTGGGTTTCAGCGCCTCTACCTTTGCAGTGTCAGGTATCCGCCCGGTCTGTTCTGTCAGGGATGCTCCTGGTCTGTACCACCGCGGCCCCCCCCACCCCCCTATTCGGTCGCATGTGTTGCAAACAAAGGCCCAAGCGCGTTCGACCGGCCGGTCACCGGCCGGTCATCGGTCGGCCACCGGTCGGTTACCGCCCGGTCGAAGCCGCTCCTTCCAGACGCCTTTGGTTTGCCTTGGCTATTTGCCAGTTGCTAATTGCTAGCTGCTTTTTTTCAAAGACCTTGCGCACGCTGGCGCAGCTTCATCCTAACTCATTTTGCTTAGTGAACAAAGCACGAAGTAGTACATCTTGACAAACGAGCTTTGCGGAGGTGTTCATTTTCGGACAGGTGGCCGCCTCTCGCAACTGGTTTTTCTTTTCCTCTCGACAACGATTCGGGTGCCCCGTCCTTCGCGCCGTTGGTTTTCGCGAAGGGCGGGATTCGGGTGACGTCGCCGGAGTTGTGGCGATGGAGCAGCTATCGTTTCTACCGTTATGGTGAGGTTGGGCTAGTAAAGATCGGAGAATGACGATTACCCACCCTTTGCTCGAAGCTGAAGAAGCAAAGGATGAGCTTCTCGCAAAGGATGGGGCACCCGGCATCACGGCCAGACTGTCGCTGACTTCCATAAGCCATCGAAAACGGGAATGACGACGGCTCTCAGATCAGGACCAGTCTGGATTATGAAGCACTGCTTCTTGCCGAATCCATTCAAGCTAGTTCCGAGTATCGTCATGATCGCATCGTCAATGATGTACCGATCATGGAGTGGAGCGGAGCCATCAACTCGAATCTCTAGGTTTCGTCCTTCGCTCTTCCAAGCCGCCACTATCCTGCGCAGCGGACCGGAGTCCTTCACGTTCTTCGTCAACAGTTGTACCGTCACTCCCTTGTTTAATGCATGCAAATGTTCCAGCGTTGTATTGTCCAAGTACGCGTCACAAACACGGACTGTACCTTTGAGCTTGGAGAAGAAGTCATGCAATGACAGCGTAGCCTTGACCGCCTGCGTTGGATCAATGAACAGAATTGATGATTGAGCAGCGCCCAGCAGTTCTTCTCCGGACCTAAGAATCGCGAACTGCCACTGCTTTGACTTCTTCCGGCGAGCAACTACGCCATTATTCTCTTCGAAAGCGCTTTCTATCTTCCGCCAATGTAGACCTATCCCGTGGTGGTCTCTCAACTCTTTGGAGATTTCCGCCGCCGTCATCCATTGCGTATCTTGCTTGTGGGTGAGCAGCAAGGCGAGTGCCTGGAGCACCGGTTCATCAAAGGAGTTAGGGTCAACTGCAACAGGTGCTGCTGCGCTCATTGGTCACCTTCCTCACTTTGTGGTTGCCTTCTTATTGCGGCGCTTTCTCCTTCGGCCACCACCCGCCTTTGCTACTTCCTTGGCGAAGTTGCCGGCCAAAGCTGTCTCACCGGTCGACGTTACATAGTACTGATCGTCTTCATCAGCTTCAGCAATCCACCCTCGGCTTATCGTAGTTGCGATGTCTCGCGGGAGATTGCCAGGTGGTGGGACTTTCCCGGCCTGAAACCCGTTCTCTAGTTCATCGCGCGTGAACGTCTCGGCTCCGTTCTTGGATTGATAGTAGGACCCAATGGCGACAATCTGCTGAGGTATCTTTTTCGCGTTGTGAGAATTGATATACTCCCGCAATGACGTCTTGCCGGTTGTGGCTGGTTTGGCTCCGCCATGGCTGGTTCCTCCAGCAGCATCCTTGCGAAATTTCGTTTCAACATCGGTATCCACGTTCGCCTTGCCATCGCTGATGATGAGCATAGCTACACGCTCGCCAAGTTCCTTCGAAATTTTCCGGTCGAGCGTAACTCCGTTGCCGGTGAGCTTAAGAGAATATTCTGTATCTGACATGTGGCGCGTCCTTGACAAAGTTATGTAGTTGTCCATACCAACATTCGACGAGTTTATCGGTTAAGTGTAGTCCATCTGTCTTGGGTAAGCTACGGAGATGCGTCGTCGCACGGAGAAAATCGACAGCAGAGGCGAACTGTTCCTATTTCAATTCCTCAAGCCGCCTCGCCAGAAAACGACGCTCCGGTTCCTGGAGCGCCAGAGCGAGTGCCTTCTCATACGAAGCGCGGGCCTCAGGACTCCGCCCTAATCGGCGGCACAAGGTCCGCACGGAAAAAACTGGGACAGGCCGGACGTTCACCAATCTCCATTCGTTCGAAGGACTGGGGAACGTTTCAAGCCGCCCCTTTTTCCTGCTGTTTGTTCCGAACACTGCCTCGCCCTGCTCATCTTTGTGTGCTTAGTTGAGAAACTTGAGAAGTAAAATGAAGTCGCACCATGAATGTTAACGAAATACTTCACCGAACTCCTCCGCCAATCCTGTATCACTACACTACCCAACAGGGTCTGCTCGGTATAATCAACAGCAGAGAAATTTGGGCTACGCACACCCGGTATATGAATGACACGCGTGAGTTTCGCCACGCAACCGAACTTGCGCGTCAAGAACTGGAGCGGATTGTGGCTGCATGGTCCGGGCCACAGTCAACATTTTCCTTCCCCGGCGCACGAGAATATATGGCATCGATGCAGGGGGCACTCTCGGCGGGAATCGAACCCAAGAACATATGTGTCTGCTCGTTCTCAGAGAAAGGCGACGTCTTGTCTCAATGGCGAGCTTATGGAGGCGGTGCATCGGGGTTCGCAATTGGATTCTCAGGGGAACATTTACGCGAAATGGTGAAGGATCGGGGTTGGCTTGTTCCTGTGCTCTATAACGAAAGTGAGCAACGGGCACTCGTTCGCACCCTGCTGGAAGACCTCATCAACGAGCAGAGAGATCGCTCAGAAGAAGAGAAAGCAAAGCTGCCGCTCTACGGCAATCTGCTCGAATATCTAAACAGATATGCACCAATCTTGAAGCATCAATCATTCGGAGAAGAATGCGAATGGCGAATAGTCACTCGGCCAATTGATTACAAGGACGAGCATTTTGGATATCGGGCAGGACCGTCGATGTTAATCCCATATTTCCGTCTTTCGCTCAGGAAAACCGAATCGCTAGGCATTCGAGAAATCGTGATAGGGCCGACGCCCCACCCCGAGCAATCGCGTGGTTCCGCACTTGGGCTGCTCATAAAGAGCGGACTTGCTGGTGGTCTCATTGGCGCACAGTTGAAGTTTTCGGCCATCCCCTATCGAAACTGGTAAATCGTTTCCGTTTCGGGATAACTACCTGCTGAGGAAAACGTGCGTGGAGACCGAAAACTTTCAACATCTGATAGCCATAGCGTGGAATGTGGGGCAAACGGGGCGTACCCGCATTTCAGGCTAACGATGCGCGACCGGTCACGCGTCGGCCGCATGCAGGAAAAATCGACAGCAGAAGCGAACTATTTTTATTTCAACTTCTCGAGCCGTCTCGCAATAAACCGTCGCTCCGGCTCCTGCTGATCTTTGCCAGGCACAAGGAGTGCGAGCGCCTTTTCATACGAAGCGCGGGCCTCCGAAATCTGCCCTAATCTGCGGCACAGATTCGGCGGGATGAAAGAAGCCACCGATGCTGGTTGCCTCGCGCTCCCAGAGTAGTGAAGCTCTAGCCCTAAGGCTCGAATCTATGTTGTCGCCCTGGCCTTTGGCCGACGGAGTGGGGCACTGAAGCGAGCTTAATGCCCTCCACGCATATCCTTTCCGAACAGCCCCACACTGGCTTCCAGCTTCTTGTGCTTCTCGGCGCTTTCTATGAGTTGCACTGTGAGAGCAATGATCGATTTGAGATCTTGAACGTCCTTGGTGATGAATTTACGGGTGTAGTGCGTCTCGTCATTCCTTAACCACGCGGCCAAAATCGCACTTTCGCGGATAGCGGGATCGGCGATGTAGTCTCTAATGCAGGAGCTAAGTAACGCGCGCTCGATTTCGGAGGTGTTGGTCGGTTGCCCTTTTTTTGCGTAGTCCTTGATGAGAAATTCGAGCGACTTTCCGTACCCGACGCCCGCAACTTGGTTCAGATTTGTGTTCTCCGCGAGAGTTGCTTGCTCGAAAATTTCACAAAAGCCAGGTGAGATTTGCCGAATCGTGTCGCTAAAGGTCGGAAAATGCGCGTGAAGAATCCGCGCCATTTCGACCTGGCTCTCCCGCCGGACTTCTTCTTGCATGGCCCTCCCACTCCTGGTTCTCAACACGACGGCAAGGCCGCACAAAAAGCCCATTGAAAAACCGATTGCGATTAAGAGCAGAGCGTTGATGAGGGCGTGCATGGACGCCTCCTTGTGCCCGGCGGCCTGTCGGCATGTGGTCTGGCGGGCGCTTGGACATGCATTCTACCCTGAAAGGGCGATCAAGGCTGGCGATATTCCACTTGCCCTTTTCTCCTCAGCGACCGTTCCTTGATCATCACGAAGAACACCGGAACGAGAATAAGGACGTGAATGGTCGAGGTGATCATGCCGCCGACGATTGGCGCGGCGATGGGCTTCATCACGTCCGAGCCGACGCCGGTTTCCCACAGGATCGGGACCAGGCTGGCCAGCACGGCGGTGACGGTCATCAGCTTGGGACGCAGGCGCCGCACCGCGCCTTCAATCGCGGCTTCCTCAATGGCCTGGTTGGTGAGCGGCGCGCTCGAAGCGATCTGCCGCTCCAACGCCTCATGCAGGTAGACCACCATGACCACTCCGGTTTCCACGGCGATGCCGAACAAAGCAATGTAGCCGACCCAGACCGCCACGCTGAAGTTGTAACCGAGGATCCATTGCAACAGCAGGCCGCCGGTCATGGCATAGAGCGTGGGAAAGATCAGCATCAGGGCCTCAATGGCGGAATGAAAGACCATATAGAGGAGCATGAAGATGACCAGGAACACTACGGGCAGGATGAGTTTGAGCCGTTCCCGGGCGCGCAGTTCAAACTCATACTCGCCCGACCACTGGTAGGTATAGCCGGCGGGCAGTTTCAGTTTGGCGTTGAGCATTCTGGTGGCGTCGTTGACAAAGCCGCCGTAGTCGCGGGTGTTGAGGTCGAGAAAGACGTAGCCGGTGAGCAGGCCGTCTTCGTCGCGAATCATGGCTGGCCCGCGCGAGAAGGTGAAAGTGGCCAGTTCGCCGATGGGCACCTGAGCGCCGCCGGCGGCGCTGACCAGCACGCGGCGCAGGCTGTCAATGTCACTGCGAAAATCGCGCTGGTAACGGACGTTGATGGGATAGCGCTCGCGGCCTTCGACGTTTTCCGCAACGTTTTCGCCGCCGATGCCCGAGGTGACGGCACGCTGCACGTCTTCAATGGTCAGGCCGTAGCGGGCGGCGGTGGCGCGGTTGACGTCAACATTGATGTAAAACCCCTGGGAGACGCGCTCGGCAAACACGGCGCGCGCTTTGGAATGTCCGGCAAGAATTTGCTCGATCTGCGAACCGAGCTGCTGAATGCCTTCCAGGTTCGGGCCCTGTATCTTGAGGCCGACCGGCGTCTTGATGCCGGTGAGTTCCATGTCCAGCCGGTTCTGGATGGGCATGGTCCAGGTGTTGGAGAGCCCGGGGAACTGGAGCTTGCTGTCCATCTCCTGAATGAGTTTTTCGTAGGTCATGCCAGCGCGCCACTTCTCGCGCGGCTTGAGCACGATGGTGGTGTCATACATGTCGAGCGGCGCGTTGTCGGTGGGGCTGTCCGATCGGCCCACGACTCCCAGGACGCTTTGCACTTCAGGAAAGCTGCGGATGATGCGGTCCTGTTCCTGCAGCAGCGCGGTGGCCTGCGTGATTCCGATGCCCGGCAGCGCGGTGGGCATGTACAACGCCGAGCCTTCGTACAACGGCGGCATGAACTGGCTGCCCAGCTTGAACGCCAGCGGAAACGTGACCGCGAGAAAGATCAGGTTCAGCGCCAGCGTGGTTTTGCGGTACTTCAAACACCAGCGGAGAACAGGCAGATAAAGCGCCTGGGTCATGCGCGCAAAAGGATTCTGGCTTTCCGGGCGCAGACGCCCGCGAATCCACATGACCATGAGCACCGGCACCAGCGTGATGGCCAGGACAGAGGAAAATCCGACCGCCGTCGTCTTGGTCCAGGCCAGAGGACGGAACATGCGGCCTTCCTGGGCCTCCAGCAGGAACACGGGAAGGAACGAAACCACGATGATGAGCAGAGAAAAGAACAGCGCTGGGCCCACCTGCTTGGCTGCGTTGATCAATATGCGACGGCGCTCCGGGCCAGGGACGCCCGTCGCGTTCAGCGGATGCTCGGAGAGATGGCGATATCCGTTTTCCACCATCACGATGGCCGCGTCCACCAGAACTCCGATCGCCAGCGCCAGGCCTCCAAGGGACATGATGTTCGACGTCACGTGCAGGTAGTACATCGGGATAAATGACATCAGCACAGCCAGCGGGATGGTGAGAATCGGAATCAAGGCGGAACGAAAATGAAACAGAAAGGCGATGCAGACCAGGCTGACGATCACTGCTTCTTCGATCAAATTGTGCTGCAGCGTGCGGATGGAATCATGGATCAACCCGGAGCGGTCGTAGGCCGGTATCACTTCAACGCCGGCGGGCAGCGATGGCTTGATCTGTTCCAGCTTGCGCTTGACGCCGTCAATCACCTGCAGAGCGTTCATGCCGTCGCGCATCACCACGATGCCGCCAACGGTCTCGCCTTCGCCATTCCATTCGGCTACGCCTTCGCGAATATCCGGCCCGAAGGAAACTGTGCCCAGGTCTTTGATCAACACCGCGGTGCCGTTCTTGGTGGCGACGGGAACATTTTCCAGGTCGGCGAGTGAACGCAGGTAGCCGAGCCCTCGGACCATGTAACGCGCGCCGTTGAGTTCCAGCACGCGTCCGCCAACTTCATTGGTGCTGGCTTTCACGCGCTCAATCACCGTGGAGAGCGGAATGCCGTAAGCCAGAAGCTTGTTGGGATCGAGATTGACCTGATATTGCTTGACGTAGCCGCCGATGCTGGCGATCTCAGCCACGCCAGGAACGGTGGCCAGCTGGTAGCGAAGCTGCCACTCCTGAATGGTGCGGAGGTCGGCCAGGCTGTGGTTGTGGCTGCGATCCACCAGCGCGTATTCAAAAACCCAGCCCGCGCCGGTGGCGTCCGGGCCGATCATCGGACTCACGGCGGCGGGCAGGCGTCCGCGCATCTGCTGCAGGTATTCGATCACGCGCGAACGCGCCCAGTAGAGATCCGTTCCGTCCTGGAAAACGACGAAGACGTAGGAATCGCCCAGCATGGTCTGCGCGCGCACGGCCTTCACGCGCGGCGCGGCCAGCAGCGTGGCAACGATTGGGTACGTAACCTGGTCTTCTATCACGCTGGGAGGCTCGCCCGCCCAGTTGGTGTGAATCACCACCTGCACGTCAGAAATGTCAGGCAGAGCGTCCAGAGGAACGTTGCGCATGGACCAGATGCCGGCCAGGGTGAAAAACAACACCGCAACAAAGACGAGAAAGCGGTTGCTTTCGCACCACTCAATGATTCGGGAGATCATGGCTACATCCCTCCTTCAGCGTTGAGGGTGAAGTGCCTGGCGCCGACCACGCGCCCGTTCTTCTGTGCGGTGAGCGTGACCTGCCACGTGCCCGCAGAACCAAGGTCGCCCGAGCCTTCATAGAGACCGCCGCCGTTGTCGGTAAGGTCGAAGCTGACTTTCAGCGCGGCCATGCCCATTGCGGGCATCGCCGGCATAAAGAAGGTTACGTTCACCTGCGCGCCGGTAATGGGCAAGCCCGCTTCGTCAATGAGCTTCACGCGGAAGATGTTTTTGCCTTTGCGCGGCGGGTCAGGCTGCGTGGTGAGTTCCAGCTTTGCTTGCGCGGCTGCGGGCTGGTTCATGGCTGCCGGTGCTCCCGCTCCGGGCGGCCCCGGCACAAACGCACCGGCTGCGGCCTGCAACTGGCTTTCTGAATCGATCAAGAAACCGGCCGAGATCACGATGGGCTCTCCTGCTTTGAGTCCCTTGGTGATGATCGTCTTGTCGCCCGCCTGGCCGGATGTCTGGACCTCGCGGGGATCAAACACGCCTTCGCCGCGGCTGACGAAAACCAGTTGCCGCAATCCGGCGTGGAGCACGGCCGACGAAGGAACCACCAGTTGGCGTCCAAGCGGGACACGGAACACGACGTTCACATACATGCCCGGTTTCAGCTTGAGTCCGGGATTCGGCAACGCAACACGAACGCGCGCAGTGCGGGTAGTCATGTCAACTTGCGGAAGAATGTCGCGGATGCGGCCATTGAACGTTTGTCCCGGATACGCGTCCACGGTCACGACCGCCGGATCGCCGGGCTTGATTCGGCCCAGGTCCGCTTGGAAGACTTGCGCCGAGACCCAGACGCTGGATAGATCGGCCACGGTGTAGAGCCGCGTCTCCGGCTGAACGTACATATTGGGCAGCGCGGTGCGCTCGGTGATGTACCCGGTCGCGGGAGAGTTGAAGGTAAGGTCAGTGATTACCTTTCCCGTGGACTCGAGTTTCTCAATCTCGCTGGGCGGCACGTCCCATTGCTCCAGCCGCTGACGAGTGGCGGCCAGAAGGCTCTGAGACCCCGACGCCACTCCGCTGACGCTGCTGGAGCGCACGGCCTCAACGTTCTTCTTCGCCAGCAAATATTCCTGTTGGGTATTGACCAGGTCAGGACTGTAGATGGTGAACAGCGGCTGGCCTTTGCGAATGTACTGGTAGCTCGCGTCGGCATAGACAGTGCGGATCCAGCCAGGGAAACGTGTCTGCACGTAAGCAACTCTGCGTTCGTCTATTTCGACGTTACCGGCGGCGCGGATCTCGTTGCTTACACTCTGCATCTCCGCCGTCCCCAGCTTCACGCCGATAGACTGAATCCGCTCCGGCGTGAGTTGTACCCGCGAGAGCGGAATATCGGCGACTGCCGGACTGGGTGAAGGCGCGGGTGGCGCCGTGGTGTTAGTGGT
Source organism: Terriglobia bacterium (assembly GCA_020072815.1). Taxonomy (NCBI): domain Bacteria; kingdom Pseudomonadati; phylum Acidobacteriota; class Terriglobia; species Terriglobia bacterium. The sequence continues at coordinate 246,613 of JAIQGE010000008.1, forward strand.
TTCCGCGGACGGGGCAGTCTTCCGTTGCATGTTGCGCCAGGCAAGCCCGAGAACGGCGGCGAGCGCCACAATCATGGCCAAGGCGAAGAAGAATGCGATCTTGTAGTTGCGGGATGGGTTGGTCATGGCAGCGTTACTCCCGTCAGCGACTCCAGCCGCGCCAGTGCTGACTCATGCTCACTGAGCACCTTTTGGTATTGCTCTTCAAAATCGAGCACGTCGCGGAAAGAGGAAAGCAAGGTTTCAAAATCCTGCCGATTGGCTTGGTAGGCGGTAATCGCCGCGTGGAACGTGGCTTCAGCCTGCGGCAGAAGCCCTTCGCGGAAAATCTTGAGTTGCTCCGCTGACGTTTTGGCGATGACGTACTGGTCTTGCACCTCAGCCATGCGTCGCTGGACCTCGGCGGTCAGTTCGGAGGCTGCGGTCTGGCGGTTCTCCGTGGCCTCCGCCAGCTCGGCACGCTTGCGGCCGCGGTTAGGAAGCGTGACCGTGAACGTGAGCATGTAATAGTCGCGGAACTTGCGATCGGTGTTCTGGTAGATGTATTGCAGTCCAAAGTCAGGACGGAATTCTTTGCGCGCCAGGTCGGTCTGCAGATCGGCCCGCTTCACCAGCTGTGTGCGCGCGTTGATCTCAGGGTTGTTTTGCCGCGCCTGCTGCAACAGCTCGGACGCGCTGGCGGGAAGCACGCGTTCTCGCAGAGTCTCGGTGGCAATGTCAGGTGAGTCCTGCGCGCGTCCCAACAACTGCTTGAGCTGCGCCTGGAGTTGGCCTTGCTCGCGATGGTGCAGAGTGATCTCCTGCAGAATGCGCGTGTGCTGGAGTTGGGCCTTGAGCACCTCCTGTTGGTTGCCCTGGCCCACGCGATAACGCGATTCGGCAGTCTGCTCCATCTCAACCAGCAACTTGTCGTCGCGTAGCAGGATATCGAGCGTGGCTTGCAGATAGGCCAGCTTGAAGTAGGTCATCTTCACCTGCTCGACCACCATGCGCCGGACCGCGCCGGACTGCGTACGCAATGCGTCAGCCTGCGCTCCGGCCACCTGCGCGCGCAGCGCGCGCTTGCCGGGCCAGGGGAACTCCTGCGACGCGCCCAGGCCGATGTAGGCAAAGTCGCTGTTGGTGTATCCGGCAAACGGACGCGGACTGCCCACGCTCAGGTGCTGCAACATGATCTGCGTATCCGGCAGCGCGCCGGCCTGCTTTGCAGCGTGACCGGCCGCTTGCGCGCCGTGCACGGCAACCTGGATCTCAGGATTAGTCTGCTGGGCCTCGTTCACCAGCGCGGCCAGCGGCGTGGGAATGCCTGGCGACGGCTGCATCTGCGCGGAAACGCCCGCGACGCCGGCCATCGCGAACAATAACAAACAAAAAGCTTTCTGCTTCACTTTCTACCTCCGAAACACGGGGCCTCAATACGGAACGTCAGTACGGAAACTCCCCGAAAATGCAGGAAGACGCACGCGCGCACACGACTACGAGCGCTGGAGAGACAAAAAGGAAGCTAGATTCTTAGAACGGAGATGGAACCGGGTGGCGATGGGGATCCGTCAGGAGTGTTCTGGGGACCAGGCAGAACGCCGGCGACGCCAGCGGACATGAAGCTTGGCACTGGCGCCAGCATAGCTTGCGGCGCGGCGGGCGTGTACTTGCTGGTGGCTTGGAGAGGGCTTGTTGCGACGCCGGGCGTTTTGGTGCAGCAGCTATGGGCGTCCGCCATCTGTGCACTGCCACACTGGTCGCTCATGTGGAGGCAGCAGTCCTGTTCGGCGCTGGTCATTTCCTGTCCAGGCAGGGCGCAAGCCAACAGCGGCGCCGACCCGAGCAACAGGGCCACGAACAGGCAGACAGGTTTGCGAATCGACACCACGATAATAGTTTAGACGAATCGGCAACAGGTGCCGTGAGCTACGTCACATGGGATTGGTTGAAAAGATTGCCAAACTTGCCGAAATTGCCAAAGATTGACGATTGAAAGGCAAGACTTGCCGGCTGCAAGTTCACCGTAATGCACCATAATGGTGTATGCTACATAGATGGCAGCCAACAAGCAGGTGCGACGGAGCGTAACACTCCCTTCCCAAGTTGACAGGCAGATTGAGACGATCGCCAGGAACCGCCGTCTCAGCGGCAACCGTGTTTTGGTGGAGCTGGTGGAACTGGGGCTGGAGGCGCGCAAGCAAAAGGAAAAGGCCTTTTTTGAACTTGCGGAACGGTTCCGCGGTTCCCATGATCCCCACGAGGTGAAGCAGCTAGGAGACGAATTAGGGCGCTTCGTCTTTGGTGAATAATGCCACAGATCGAAACGTGGTCCCGGCTTCCTCAGGCCATTCGCGAGCATTTGATCGAGCGCATGCATGACCGGAACATCGGTTTGGATGACCTCAATCGGCTGCGGATTTGGATGGAAGAAACCGGAAGTGCCGGACGGCCCATGGTACAAAGATTTTGGGTCATTTAAGCTCTGCGGTGACGGTGGATATCCCAAGACGTTTCTTCGAGCCGGCCAGCCTGCAACCGGAACCAAGCTCTGATCTTCGCCAGTTTCTTCCCCAGAGGGCAGGTCGTCGCTACAGTATGTACCTCGACAAATCCTGGTCTTTCACGATGTCGGCGAGCATTTTGCGGACGTAGTCGGCATCAATCTTGACGGTTTTCTCTTTCATCTCGGGCGCGTTGAAGCTGATGTCGTCCAGCACGCGCTCCATGATTGTATGCAGGCGCCGCGCGCCGATGTTCTCCGTGGATTCGTTCACCTGGAAGGCGAAGCCGGCGATTTCGTCCAGCGCCTGCCGGGTGAACTCCAGCTTGAGGCCCTCGGTTTCCAGCAGCGCCGTGTACTGTTTCACCAGTGACGACTTGGGCTCGGTGAGGATGGCGATGAAGTCGGCCATGGTCAGAGACTTCAGCTCCACGCGGATGGGGAAGCGCCCTTGCAGTTCCGGAATCAGGTCACTGGGTTTGGAGACGTGGAACGCTCCGGCGGCGATGAACAGGATGTGGTCGGTGCGGACCATGCCGTAGCGGGTGTTGCAGGTGGTGCCTTCCACAATGGGAAGAATGTCGCGCTGCACGCCTTCGCGGGAGACGTCGGGGCCGTGGCCGCTTTCGCGTCCGGCGATCTTGTCAATTTCGTCGAGGAAGATGATGCCCGATTGCTCCACGCGCTCCACCGCCACGCGGGTGACCTGGTCCATGTCAATCAGCTTGGATTCTTCTTCCTGGATCAGGTACTCCATGGCCTCGCTGACTTTCATTTTGCGCTTCTTGGTGCGCTGGCCGAAGATGTTGGGCAACATGTCTTTCATGTTGATGTCCATCTCCTCCACGCCCTGGTTGGAGATGATTTCAAACGCCGGCATGGACTTCTCGCGGACTTCAACTTCCACCATGCGGTCGTCCAACTGGCCCTGGCGGAGTTGCTGGCGAAGCTTTTCCCGCGTGCGGCTGGTGGAGTCGCCTTCTTCGGAAGGCAGGGCGAAGCCGACGATGGCCGGGCCGCTTGTCCCAGAATGCGAAGTCGAAGACGGATGCGTGGCCGAAGCAGGCGGCGGCCCGGCGGGCAAGAGCAGGTCGAGCAACTTTTCTTCGGCATGCTCTTCGGCTTTGTCGGCGACTTCTTCCAGCCGCTCTTCGCGGATCATGTCAATGGCGATCTCCACCAGGTCGCGGATCATGGATTCCACGTCGCGGCCCACGTAGCCGACTTCAGTGAACTTGGAGGCCTCAACTTTCAAGAAAGGAGAATTCGCCAGACGAGCCAGGCGGCGCGCGATTTCGGTTTTGCCAACGCCCGTGGGCCCGATCATGATGATGTTCTTGGGCATGATCTCTTCCGCGATGTCCGGCGGAAGCTTTTGCCGGCGCATGCGGTTGCGCAGCGCGATGGCCACGGCGCGCTTGGCGTCATGCTGGCCGATTACATATTTGTCCAGTTCGGCGACGATTTCTTTGGGCGTGAGGTCGTCCAGGGTGATGTCGGTTTCGTCGGCCGTAGCTGGTAGATAGATCGCCATTGGTACTCCTTGAAATCTTGCCGTTCAGCAATTAGCAATTGGCAATTGGCCGAAAACCAAAAGTCGGTGCCACCTTGGTCTGGCTAGTTGCTAATTGCTAGCTGCTATTTGCTACTTCCGGTCTTTCACGCGAATCACAAATTTCAATCCGGACCAGACATCGTCAATGGCGCAGACTTTCACGTCCACCAAGCCGTTTTTCAGTCCGGTTTCGCGAACGATGTTTTCGTTCAGGTCCGTGGGCCGGCCGGACGCTTTCTTGGGCCAGCCGATCCACAACATGCCGTCGGGCAGCAGCGTCTTTGATAACAACGAAAAGTCACGCTCCAGCTCTGCCCGTTTATCGGTGAAATAAACCACCACCGCGGCCTGGCCGGAGAGCCGTTCGCTGGGCTGAACACCCTCCGGCAGCTTGCCCAGCGCCTTCAGAAACGTTGCCGGATGGTTACGCAAGATTACGCGGTGACCCGGCTTGATGCCAATCTTCTGGACGAGCGGTGTTCCTGAATAGCCTGCCATGGTTGAACGGATGATGGTTCTACGAAATATGCTTCAAAAGGTTTATGGTTCTCCGGATGAATGCCTAGTGCACGGGAGCGGCCGGTGCCGGCTTTTCCGGGACGCCCGGCAGCTCTTCCACCGTAACGTTCTCGTTGGTATAGATGCATGTGCGTCCGGCGATCTTCATGGATTCTTCAGCAATCTTGCGCGCCGGAAGATCGGTGTTGTCCATGAGCGCGCGCGCCGCGGCCAGAGCATACGGGCCGCCACTGCCGATGGCGGCCGCACCGCCGTCCGGCTCAATCACGTCGCCGGCGCCGCTGATGAGGAACGTCAGGTTCACGTCGGACACCAGCAGCAGGGCTTCCAGGTGACGCAGGACTTTGTCGGTGCGCCAGTCCTTGGCCAGCTCCACTGCGGCCCGGCCCAGGTTGCCGTGATATTGCTCCAGCTTGCCTTCAAAGCGCGCGAAGAGCGAAAACGCATCGGCGGTGGAACCGGCAAAACCGGCCAGGATCTTGTCGTTGTATAAGCGGCGGATTTTTTTTGCCGTGTGTTTGATGATGCCTTCGCCCAGGGTGACCTGGCCGTCCGCGGCCATCACCACCTGGCCGCCGCGACGCACGCACAGCACGGTGGTGGACCTGATTTTCATCGGAGTTCTTGCGGAGTTTGCTGCTGTTGATAACGGCATGGGGACAATTCATCATTATACAAGGCTTGGCGTGCTTGCTGGCGCGGGGCCTGGCGGGCAGCGGGTTGCAAGTCCGCACGGAGAAGGGGCAAGTTCTTTTGGGTGCCGCGGCATCATGTCGCTCCGCCATTACCAAAGACCAAGAGCAAGGCTCTTTGCGGATGGCAGTCTTCCGCTTGGAGGGTGTCCTCTTTTGCACACTTCCAGCGTTCTTCCCGGTATAGAATTTTTTCGACCCACCTGGAGGTGACTAATGGTTCTAAGAAAAGGGATCGTATCAGCCATTCTCGCGGCGTGCTTGATGTTTAGCGGCTTCGCGTTTGCCCAAGACCGTGACCACGATCGCGACCGTGATCGTGACCGGAAATGCGAACAGAGAATTCACAAAGCGGAAAACGAATTGCAGAAGGCCATCCGCAGGCACGGTGAACACAGCCGGCAAGCCGAACAGAAACGTCGTCAGCTGGAAGAAGCGCGGGAACGCTGCCGTCACCATGACGGTGATCGCGACCGCCACTAGAAATCTGTCAGTCGCATAGCTCGTTTGTCCTCCTCACAGCCAGGCTTTTTTTCAAGCCTGGCTTTTTTTGCTGAACCTTGACCAACTCTCCGCCGGGGACGCCAATTTCACACAGAAAAAAGGGCGGACCCCCTGTTCGGGAATCCGCCCCATCGGATATTTAGCGTTCTACGCCAGGGTCTCCGCTTTCCCTGTAAACCGTACAACTCAACGAGCTTTCCGGAACAGCCGCAGGACAAAGCCGGAGCCCAGAGAAGCTGCTCCCAGCAACGCCAGCAGCGGCAGCGGTGACGCCGTATGTGGCAGCTCAGGCTCCTTCACCTCTGCTACTTGCTCAGGGGCAATGGAACCGGTCAGGTGCAGCGAGGCCACGCTGGTGTCTGAGCCTCCACAAGCGTTGGTCGCCGTGATTTTGTACAGGTGTGTTTCATCCAGAGTTCCTTCGCCGGTCTTCTGCGGGACGGCCAGAATCTTCTCAGAGCCGCTCGTACCCGTTACCGGGCCGATGGGTTCAACGCGAACCGTATCCGCATTCATGGCGGTCCAGTTCAGGTTGGCTGAGTCCTGCTCCATCACTTTGTCGCCGACCTTGACGTAGCGAAGCTCATTGGTCGAAGGCACCAGGGTGGTCTTCACCGCATTGTCAACATGCACCGTGACATTGGAAGAGACCACTCCGCCCGGGCCGATGGTGTGGAATTCATAGGTAGTTGTCTGCTTCGGCGTCAGGGAGAGTTCCCCATTGGCCAAGTTGGACAACTGATTGTTGTTGGCCATTACGGTGGTCCGCACAGCTTCCGTCGTTGTCCAGGAGAGGCGTACCGGCTCGCCGCATTTGACCGTATCACGGTCTGCAACAAACTTGCCGGTGACCGCAGCCACGGCAATGGTGGCCGTCGCCGTGCCTGCTTCAAACCGCTTCAAGGAGCTGATTTTTGGACCTTCCGGCCAGTCTTTGTAGACCATCTTTGCGTTCTGATCGGTATAGAGAATCAGCCGCTCGTTGGCCTTGACTTCAACGGGCCCGGACCAGATCATCTGGCCGTTTTTGTGGTTTACCAGAAAGAGCGTGTGCATGCCTACCGGCGCGACAATTTGCTGTTTGTTCAGGAAATTGTTGTTGGCTTCATCGGCGTGGGCCACGAAAAATTCCGGCTTAGTGTCATTGAGAAAGACCAGCGTGTCGCCGTGGACGCCTTCGATCTGGATGCGTCCCCACGGTCCTGAAACCATGCCCGCAACGGGTGTCAGGCGGGCATTCAGCGGCGGGTTGCCGCCTTTCTCGATGTACAGGTTTACTACCTGCGGCACAAATCCGTAGTTGTACACACCCAGGGTATGGTCGCCGGTCGGCAGCGTAAGCGTATTGCTGCGATGAACAAAGGGCTGGCCGTCAACGAAGATGTACGCCTCCTCAGGAGTGACATTCACGCGGATGGTGCCTTCCTGCGACAGCGCCACGCTGGCCGCAGTTAGAAGAAATAATGTAATCGTGCAGAACCGTCGGAGAGAGTTGAAACTCATAAAACCTCCTTCGGCTTGTTCTGGTTCCGACGAGAGAGGGAGTACCCCCAGCACAAGCCTTTACTCACCAAACTTCCTCTTCTTAAAAGCTAGTCCTGCGAAGAAGCCGCTTATGTGCCCGGCGTCACGGGCGCGAGTGATATAGCGGTCCGCGCCAACGGGACCTTACGCACGGTAGGTGTGTGATTTGCGCGGAGCGAATGCGCGACCTGCGAAATCATCAGGCGTTGCTTTGCCGCCGGAGGCTGACGTGCTTTGGCCCGCTGTCTGGGATTTGATAGATTCTCTTCATGGCGAAACAGGTCCCCATCGGCACGCGTGGCGAGGCAACGATCGTAGTCGACCACGAACACACGCTCCACCATCACGACAAAGATTTGCCGGCAATCTACTCCACGCCGCACATGATCGGCTTGATGGAGTGGGCCGCGGCCAACGCCATGAAGCCCTTCTGCGACGCGGGCGAGATCAGCGTGGGGACGGCCATCAACGTCGAGCATCGCGCACCCACCGTCGTGGGCGCAGAGGTGAAAGCTGAGGCCGTGCTGGAATCCGTGACGGCACGCTTTTATGTCTTTCGCGTGACCGCCCACAACGGAATGCATGAGATCGGCCGGGGGACTGTGACGCGAGCGTTTGTGAATCCGGCGAAGGTGGCGGAGCGGTATTTGAGGGGAAACAGTTAGAACGTGGTCTTTGTGAAATCCCGAAGCGCAGCGAGGGATCCCTGTCCCAAGAAAGAAGGCTGCGATGTGGATACTTCAATTTCTTGGTTGATGTAGGGATTCCTCGCTCCGCTCGGAATTTCAGAAGAAGCCCTTTACCATATCTCTGTGACGCTTCCCTTCAGCATCGAAGCCCACGCCGGCCCGGCCCGGCTCGGCCGATTGCACACCCCGCACGGCGAGGTGGAAACCCCCGCGTTCATGCCTGTTGGCACCGTGGGATCAGTGAAGGCCGTCCCCCAGGACGTCCTGGAAGACCTGGGAGCGCAGATCATCCTGGGCAATACCTATCATCTTTATCTGCGTCCGGGACACGAGTTGATTCGCGGGCTTGGCGGACTGCACAAATTCATGAGCTGGGAGCGCGCCTTACTCACCGACTCCGGCGGCTTTCAGGTGTTCAGCCTGGGCGACCTCCGCAAAGTCAGCGAAGAGGGCGTGAGTTTCCGTTCGCACCTGGACGGCTCGTCGCACTTCTTCACTCCGGAGCGGTCCATGGAAATCCAGATCGCGCTGGGCGCGGACATTATTATGGCGTTTGACGAATGCACCGAGCATCCCGCCGACCGCGCGCGCGCCCGCGAATCCATGGAGCTGACGCTGCGCTGGGCGCGCCGCAGCAAAGACTACTTTGAAGCGCACAAGCATGAAGTGCCGTGGGGGAATCGGGACATCGGGAGATCTGGACATCGGGACATCGGAAAACCGGACTCAATGAGGCCCCAGCACTCATCACTGAGCGGTCAGCCCTCCGCGGGCTCTTCAGCTCGAACACAAGCTCTCTTCGGCATTGTGCAAGGCGGGATGTACGCGGATTTACGCCGCGAATCCGCCGAGCGCACGGTGGAAATGGACTTTCCCGGATACGCCATCGGGGGCTTGAGCGTGGGCGAGCCGCGCGCGCAGACGCTGGAAATGATCGCCGCGGCTCTCGAAATCCTGCCTAAGGACAAGCCGCGGTACGTGATGGGCGTCGGCTACCCGGACGAGATCGTGCAATACGCCGCCATGGGCGTGGACATGATGGATTGCGTGCTGCCCACGCGGGCGGCGCGTCACGGACTGCTGTTTACCTCGGAGGGCCGGATCAATATCAAGGGCGCGCGATACGCCCAGGACCAGTCGCCGCCCGACCCCAAGTGCGGGTGCAAGGTTTGTGCCCGTTACAGCCGGGCGTATCTGCGGCACCTGTTCGTCGCCGGGGAACCGCTGGCCGGGGTGCTGAACACCGTCCACAATCTGGCGTTCTACCTTGACACTATGCGGTCGGTACGTCATGCTATACAGCTTGGGGACATCTCAGGATTGCTCTCTGGCAGGGCGTCCATGGTCTGAGGGGCCTCCGGCTTTTTCCGGCGCAATACAACCTCCGAATTACTCCCGCACGAAGATGGTCATGTGCAGGAGGCCCGGGCGGGATTTGATCAGCGGTGACCAGCGGGTGACAAACTCCTCTCTGTGTGCAGGTGAGTGTGCGTTCGGCTGGCGCAGCGATCATTAAGAATGGTGCAAACATAATGGATTTATTTCTGTTTCAGGCTGGGGGCGGCGGCGGGTTGGGAATCTTCCTGCTGTTGCCGCTGCTGTTTATCGCGGCCACGTTCTATTTCCAGCAGAGAAAGACCAAGCGCTGGCAGGCCATCATGAGCAGCCTGAAAAACGGCGACCGCGTCACCACCGGAGGCGGAATTCGCGGCACCATCATTTCCATGAAAGATGACGCTGTGATCCTGAAGGTGCCGCCGGACAACCTGCGGCTGGAAATCGCCAAGAGCGCGGTGGTCTCCGTGGGCCGCGACGACGACGAGAAGAAATCATAAAAAGAGAAGTGGCGTTCAGAAAATGCAAAAGAACTTACTCACCAAGACCCTGATTATTGCCGCCGTCCTGCTGCTTTGTTTGTACGGCATGCTCGGCTGGCCCACGAGTTTCAGCGGACAAGGGCTGAAAGCGGCCATCATGGACCGGATTCATCTGGGTCTGGACCTGAAGGGCGGCACTCACCTGGTCCTGCAGGTGCAGGTGAATGACGCGATTAACGCGGAAACCGACCATGCCATTGAAACTCTGAAAGATGAAATGGCCAAGGACGGCATCACCTACGCGGACATCGCCAAGCCTGACGCCAACAGCCAGCCGGAAAAGATCGTAATCAAAGGTGTTCCGTTGGACGCCGGCTCCAAGATCCGCTCCGCGGTAACAGACCGCTTCCGGGAATATGACATCGCCAGCGGCGCCGAGGGAACCTGGACCATGACCATGAAGCCCACGGTCATCAGTGATCTCAAGACCAGGACCGTGGATTTGTCCATTGAGGCCATCCGTCGCCGCGTGGACAGCCTGGGTGTGAGCGAGCCCAGCATTCAACGCAACGGCATGGGCAACAACCAGATCCTGGTGCAGCTCCCCGGTGTGGATGATCCCGGGCGCGTGAAAGAGATTATCCAGTCCACGGCGCGTCTGGAAATCCACCAGTGTTTTGGTACTGCGAACGGATATGCCAACGAGCAGGAGGCACTGCTAGCGAACAAGGGTATGTTGCCCCCAGGCACCATTTTGTTGCACGGCTCACCTGGCGGCGCCGGCGACCAGGGAGACCACGTATTCGTTATTGCACGCGTGCCCATCGTCGGCGGAACTGACATCATGGACGCCTCTCCGGGCACGGACCAGAACGGCCGGCCCAGTGTTAATTTCCAGTTGACGGCAGCTGCCGGACGCAAGTTCTCCGCTTTTACCTCCACGCACAACGAGGGCAGCGGCGACCCGAATCCCTTCATCGCCATTGTGCTGGATAGCAAGGTCCGCGAAGCCGCGTCCGTCAAGACGGAAATCCGCGACCGTGGCGAGATCGCTGGCGGATTTACCGAGCAGACGGCGCGCGACCTGGCCATGCTGCTCAAGTCCGGCGCCCTGCCCGCCAGCTTGCATTACCTCACCGAGCGGACGATCGGTCCTTCGCTGGGAGCGGACTCCATCAAGGCCGGCGTGAACGCGGCCATTTTCGGAATGCTGGCGGTCCTGGTCTTCATGCTGATCTACTATCGGGGCGCCGGCATCAACGCCAACGTGGCCTTGATCCTGAATCTGATCATCCTGCTGGGCTTTATGGGATTCACCGGCCAGGTGCTTACTTTGCCGGGCATTGCCGGAGTGATTCTCACCGTCGGCATGGGCGTGGATTCCAACGTGCTGATCTTTGAGCGCATTCGCGAGGAGCTGCGCAACAACAAGGCCCCTGCCGCGGCCGTGGACCAGGGGTTTGACCGCGCCTGGACCACCATTCTGGATACCCACGTGACCACCATTGTCTCAGCCGTAATTCTGTTCTTTGTGGGATCGGGGCCGGTGCGCGGATTTGCCGTGACGCTTACTTTCGGTCTGCTGGCCAATTTGTTTACCGCCGTTTTTGTTTCCCGGGTGATTTTTGACGCCGTCCTCAACCGCAAACAGCGGGGAGAAGCTCTGAGCATCTAGCGCAAAGGTTGATAAAGTGGAATTTTTTCGCAACACAAACATAGATTTTCTAAAACTCAAGTGGTACTTCCTCGGCTTTTCGCTGATCTTCAGCATCGCCGGCATCCTTTCCATGCTGTTCTGGCACGGGGTCCCTCTGGGTGTTGATTTCCGCGGCGGTACCCTGGTTTACGTGAAGTTCGTAGACAAGCCGGATGAAACCGCTATTCGCGGCGCGTTGGACAAAGCCAACCTGCACAACGCCAAGATCCAGCGCTATGACATTCCCGCCGCTAATGAAGTGGTCATTTCGCTGGACGAGAAAGATACCAGCGAAGCCGATCTCGACCACGGCAAAAACCTGATCATCAATGCCCTGGAAACCAACCCTGTCCCCGGCAAGCGGAACTTCAACAACAGTGACCGCGTGGGCTTTGCCGCGGTGCGCGATTCGCTGGTAACCCACGATCCTTTGCACACAGGGCAATACGACGAAGCGGCCCACCAGGTGACGGATTACCTCAAGGCCCACGGCGGCGTCCTCAGGAGCCTGGATGAGCTTCAAGGGACCGTGCCCGCGCCGGTGATTGAGGCCCTGAAGCAGGATTTCTACACCGCCAACTACGGCATCCGTGGCGCGGACATCGTGGGACCGCAGGTAGGCGACCAGCTCAAGCGGCAAGCGCAACTGGCGGTCGGCTTCTCGCTGATCGGCATGCTGGTGTATCTGTGGTTCCGATTTGAGCTGATTTATGGCGTGGCCGCGGTGGTGGCGGTATTTCACGATACGTTAATCACGGTGGGAGCTTTCTCCTTGACGAATAAGGAGATATCGCTTACTGTTATCGCCGCAATTCTCACCCTGGTCGGTTATTCCATGAACGACACCATTGTGGTTTTTGACCGCATCCGGGAGAACGTAAAGCTGCTGCGCAGGGAAAGTCTGGCGGACATTGTGAACCGCAGTATCAACCAGACTCTGAGCCGGACCATTCTGACTTCCGGACTTACGTTCCTGACGGTAATGTCACTGTATCTTTTCGGGGGAGAAGTACTGCGAGGGTTCTCGTTTGCCTTGGTTATCGGCATCATAATTGGGACGTATTCGTCCATCGCCGTGGCCGCCCCCATGCTTGTGGCATACCAGGATTGGCGCCGGTCCAGAGGCTCCATACCGGCCCCGGCAACGGCGGGCAAGGGACGGGCCAAGGCGTAAGCAGAAAATTTCTGGCAGTTTGGGAGCAAAAACGGGTTCCCCGGTGTCAAACGTAATTGAGTACTCCCTTTAAGGGATTGGAGAAGCAACGATGTTTGAAGACAGCTTAATGGAATCAGGCGGCAAGATTAAGACCAACCAGGGAAAAACCACCACGATCACCTTTGTCGTGGAGTCATTGATCATCGGATTTCTGGTCTTACTTCCATTGCTGATCACCGACGCTCTGCCGCTGCATCAGCTCAACTCCTTCCTGGTGGCCCCGCCGCCGCCGCCGCCGCCGCCGCCCCCGCCACCGCCGGCAGTCCAGCATGTGCAGAAGGTTAGCGAGATTGTGAACGGCGAATTGCGGACCCCCAGCAAGATTCCCAAAGTGATCAAGATGATCAAGGAAGAAGAAGCGCCGGCTGCCAATACTGGCGTGCTGGGAGGCGTGGAAGGCGGAGTTCCGGGAGGATCCGCCAATGGCGTCATGAACAGTTTGATCGGCTCGGCCGCGCCCCCGCCGAAGGTGGCAACTCCGCAACGGCTGCGGGTATCTCAAGGTGTGCAAGAAGGCAACCTGATCCGCCGCATTGAGCCCGTTTATCCGCCTATGGCCAAGGTGGCCCATATTCAAGGCGAAGTGATCTTGCAGGCCATTATCAGCAAGACCGGCACCATTGAGAATTTGCGCCGGATATCAGGGCATCCGATTCTCAGCCAGGCTGCCATGGATGCCGTGAAGCAGTGGAAGTACAAACCCTACCTGCTGAACGGTGAGGCGGTAGAGGTGGAGACCACGGTAGCGGTCACTTTCAAGATGTAAGGCACGCCCCGTTTTTTGAGTGGGCCGGAACGGCAAGTGCGCGGCGCCGGCCCGGACCGCAGGTTAGACAAGTCCAGCGAGTGGCGAAGGCTGCTTTCTGTTCTGCCCAAAAGTTCCCCCGGGTGGGAACGCGCTCGGCAAAAGTTTCTTAAAAGTTCTGAGGAGGAAAACTTAAACTCATGCTTGTCGCAAATCTTGCAACTGTTCTGTTGGCCAAGGCGCACCTGGTGGCCTTTTGGCTGTTCCAGGCTGCCCCCGATGAAGGCGTTGTCGGCTGGGATCCGATCAGCCTTTGGCGCCAGATGGGCTGGATGGCCCGCATCGTGGTGATCATTCTCTTCATCATGTCCGCCTGGTCTATTGGCGTGATGATTGACCGCTGGATCGCTTTCAGCGCCGCCCGCAAACAGTCGCGCTTGTTCGCGCCGGCCGTTGCCGGGGCCCTGCGTGAAGGCAAGCTGGATGAAGCCATCCGCGTGGCTGAGCGCAACAAGAAGAGCCACTTGGCCAAGGTTGTCACCGCCGGCCTGCAGGAGTTCAAGGCCCACGGCGACTCAACCGAAATTCCCGGCGAGCAGATTGAAGCCAGCAAGCGCGCTCTGGAGCGGGCGGAAGCCATCGTTCACGCCGAACTGAAGCGCGGCTTGGGCGGCCTGGCCACCATCGGCTCCACGGCGCCGTTCGTCGGCCTGTTCGGAACGGTGATCGGAATTCTCAACGCCTTCAAAAAGATTTCAGAGCAGAAAGCCACCGGTCTGGGCGCCGTGGCCGGCGGTATTTCAGAAGCTCTGGTGACCACCGCTTTGGGTCTGTTCGTGGCCATCCCGGCCGTGATGATGTTCAACTATTTCACCGGCAAAGTGGAAGCCTTTGACGTGGAAATGGACAACTCTTCCAGCGAACTGGTGGATTACTTCCTGAAGAAGAGCAGCGCGCGGCGGTAAGCCAGGAGCACCCATGGCAATTTCAGTCAGAAACGAGGGGGCCAAGGTCAACTCCAACATCAACGTCACGCCCATGGTGGACGTGATGCTGGTGCTGCTGATCATCTTCATGGTGATCACGCCCATGTTGCAGCGGGGCAAGAGCGTTGACTTGGCCAAGACCAACAACCCCATCCAGATGCCGGATGCAGATAAGGAAGACGCCTTGATCGTGGCCGTACAAAAAGACGGCAAGGTGTTTCTGGACACCAGCCAGGTCGGCCCGGAAGAACTCACCAACAAGATCAAGGAGCGCCTGACCAACCGCACCGACAAGCGCGTGTACGTGAAAGCTGATGCGCGGGCCCACTACAAGGCTGTGGTGTCCGTGGTGGATGATGTCCGTTCCGCTGGCGTGAGCGATTTAGGCCTGCTCACCGAACAGAGACGGCAGTAAGCGTGAGCGGCGTCCCCGGAAAGCCGGGGCCGGGCTAAACCAAAACGCATTTCATATTGAGGAACATAAGTTATGGCAATGGCAATGGGAACCGGGGGCGGGCAAACAGCGGACATCAACGTAACGCCGCTGATTGACGTTCTCCTGGTACTCCTGATTATCTTCATGGTGATTACGCCGCTGACGCCCAAAGGGCTGGAAGCGCTGGTTCCGCAGCCTCCGCCGCCGAACGCGCCGCCTTCGCCCCCGGACCGCACGGTGGTGGTCCAGGTGCTGGAAGCCCCGGGCGGCGGCAAACCCAAGCTCAAAATCAACCAGGATGACGTTTCCTGGGACGATCTCAATAACCGCCTCACCGACATTTTCAAGACCCGCGCCGAGCGGATCATGTTTGTGAAGGGCGATGACGACATTGAATTTCAATACGTGGCCCAGGTCATTGACGTGGCGCACGGTACCCAGGTAGTGGACAAAATCGGTCTGGTTACAGCCAAGATCGAATCCGGGCAGTGATCGTATGACTCCTCCGCACGGGGCGCGCGCAAGCGTGCTTCCGTGATGTTGTCCTCTAATAACGAACTAATTTTCCCCTGACTCCGGCAAGGAGAGGAGAACCATGAACAGAGGCGCACGACTCGTGACGGTAATCGCCGTCGCAGCCGCGCTGTTGAGCACAGCGGGTTGCAACAAACTCAAAGCGCGCGACCAGCTCAACAAGGGCATCCAGTCGTACAAGAACGCGAACTACGAGCAGGCCATCAACCACTTTCAGGATGCGGTCCGCCTGGATGATGATCTCAAGGTCGCCAAGCTGTATCTGGCCACCGCGTACGCCCAGCAGTATGTTCCCGGCGTGGATTCGCCGGAAAACCTGGCCAATGCCAACCAGGCGATTTCCGAGTACAACAAGGTCCTGGGCAACGATCCGCAAAACATCAACAGCATCAAGGGCATCGCCTATCTCTACATGAACATGAAGCGGTGGGATGATGCGCGCCAGTATTACAAGAAGGCCCTGGAGCTTGATTCCAACGACCCGGACCTGTACTACTCCATAGGGTTCATTGACTGGTCACAGACTTACAAAGACGCCGCTGAACTCAAAGCCAAAGCCGACCGGCGCGTAGAAGACGAGCTCAAGGGCAAGGCCGACCAGAAGCTTTGCGATGAGATGAAGGCCAAAGACGGCGCAAACGTGGAAGAAGGCATGAAGATGCTGCAGATCGCCATTGACAAGCGCCAGGACTACGATAGCGCCATGGCGTACCTGAACCTGCTGTACCGCCGCAAAGCCAATGACATGACCTGCGATGATGCCCAGGCCCGCGCGGACTACGTCAAGGCCGCCAACGAGTGGATCAACAAGGCCATGGACGCCAGAAAAAGGAAGGCCGAAGCCGCCTCCAAGAAAAACGTAGGCGGAATTGTTCTGGACGCCACGCCCACGCCGTCGCCGAAGTAAGTTTGCGTTTTTGATCTCGCCCCTCCTGCGGGAGGGGCTTTGTTTTTCTCTGGTGACGGCGGGTAGTGGGTCGGTTAGGTCCTTGACCAGTTTTCGTCTTAAGCGTGACGGCGCGCACATTCGCGCGCTCAGTGGAATCAAGTACAATCGGGCTTTTGCCGAAGAACGCCGCGCTGGAGAAATACCGCGCCGGCAATCGCTTGTCCCACAAAAGAAAATGCCATGTTCAAAAAGGTGCTGATCGCGAATCGCGGCGAAATTGCTCTGCGGGTGATTCGCGCCTGCCGCGAGCTTGGAATCACGTCCGTGGCCGTATTTTCTGACGTGGACCGCGCGTCTCTGCACGTGAGCCAAGCCGATGAAGCGTATCCCATCGGCGCGGCCGCCGCCCGCGAATCGTACCTGAACACCGCCAGAATCCTCGAAGTGGCCCGGCGCTGCGGCGCGCAAGCCATTCATCCCGGTTACGGATTTCTATCGGAGAATTCCCAGTTCGCCCGCGCGTGCGCGGAAGCCGGCTTAAAGTTCATTGGCCCGCCGCCGTCCGCTATGGAGCTGATGGGTTCCAAGACGCGCGCCCGCCAGGCGATGCAGTCGGCCAACGTTCCGTTTGTTCCCGGTTCCGCCAAGGGGTTGACGCTGGCGGAAGCCGAGGCGCTGGCGCCGAAGATCGGCTTCCCGGTGATGATCAAGGCCGCGGCTGGCGGCGGCGGCAAAGGCATGCGCCTGGTGCGGACGCAACAGGAACTCAAGGCGTCCTATGAAACGGCGCAAAGCGAGGCCCTGCGTTCTTTCAATGACGGTGAAGTCTATCTGGAAAAGTTCATTGAAAACCCCCGCCACATTGAGATCCAGGTGCTGGGGGACGAGCACGGCAACATGGTTTATCTGGGTGAACGCGAATGCTCGGTGCAGCGCCGCCATCAAAAAGTGATTGAAGAATCGCCCTCCGCCATTGTGGACGAAGACATGCGACGCCGCATGGGACAAGTTGCCGTCCAGGCCGCCACGTCCGCCGGCTACACCAACGCCGGCACCGTGGAATTCCTGGTGGACGCGCAGCGCAATTTCTATTTCCTGGAGATGAATACCCGGCTGCAAGTGGAACATCCCGTCACCGAGCTGGTCACCGGGCTGGATCTGGTGCATTTGCAACTGCGCATTGCCGCCGGAGAAAAACTGCCATTCCGGCAGGAAGACGTCCGCCTGCGCGGGCACGCCCTGGAATGCCGCATTTACGCCGAAGATCCGGAGAACAATTTCTTTCCGTCGCCGGGAAAGATCACCAGGCTGCAGCGGCCTTCGGGGCCGGGCGTCCGCGAGGATTGCGGCGTGTATGAGGGCTGGACCGTCCCACTGGACTACGACCCCATGCTATCCAAGCTGATCGTGCACGCGGCGGACCGCGCGACGGCGATTGCTCGCATGCGCCGGGCGTTGGATGAGTATTTCATCGGGGGTATCAAGAGCAATCTGCCGCTCTTCCGGCGCATTCTGGAGCACCCGGATTTCATCGCGGCGCGCATTGATACCGGCTTTCTCGATCGCCTACTTGCTGAGAAGCCGGTGGCCGATGGCGCGGACGGCAAGCTTGCGGACATCGCCGCCGTGGCTGCCGCGATCTTTGCCGCCACTGCCGCACCCGCAGGCGCCGGGACGAACGGCAACGGCACGAACGGGGCCGGCACAAATCATGGCAAGTCATCCTCTGCCGCGACCCAGTGGAAGCGTACCGCGCGCGAAGAAGGGGTCCGCCGCGCATGATCTACGAGGTCATCATCGCGAACAAACCGCACCGCGTGGAACTTGCGCGCGAAGGGCCGGGATGGCGCTGCAAGCTCGACGGGCGTGAATTCCCGCTGGATATGATCTCCACCCAGAACGGCGTCCTGTCCATTTTGTTGGACGGCCGTTCTTACGAAGTGAAGCAGGAAACCACGGCGGCGGAGAACAACATTGTGGTGGGGCAGCAGCGCTTTGCCGCGGCGGTAAGAGACCCGCGGTCCCTGCGTTCGCGCCGCGCGGCCGATTCGGGCAGCGAAGGTCCAAGAAGAATTACAGCGCCCATGCCCGGCAAAGTGGTCCGCATCCTGGCTCCGGTGGGCACGGCGGTGGAGGCCGGCCAAGCCGTCCTGGTGATTGAAGCCATGAAAATGCAGAACGAGCTCAAGTCGCCCAAAAAGGGAACGGTCAAGAAACTTACGGTCGTCGAGGGCGCCGCCGTAGAAGCTGGACAGGCCTTGGGCGAAGTGGAATGAACTTGAGCAGCTTACCGCAGGCCGGACCCTACTTTGTGCCGGCGGCGTTCTTCATGATCTGCTCAGCATAGTAGTTCTCAATGCTGGCGTTGTCCCGGAGCACCTCGTCGTAAGCGATCTTGAGCAACTGTTCGCGCTGGATGCGCAACTGGCCGCGAATCCACTGCTGCACCGCCGGATCGTTGAGGTCGCGCTGCCCGGCCGCCTCTTTGCTCAGCAGCTTTACGATGCGGTAACCGGTGGTCTGGTGGTTGTTGGGGTTGATCACCGGGATGACGGGGCTGTGCTGGCCGGCCGTGAGCTTGGGGATGGCATCGCGGGTAGCGGCGTCAGTATTCTTAAGTTGCGATTCCGGCATGGCGCCCAGTTCGCCGCCGTTATGAGCCGTATCAGGATCTTCTGAGTACCGGGCGGCGGTTTGGGCGAAATCTTCTCCGCTTTGCAACCGGTTGTAGATCATCTGGATCTTCTTGCGCTGGTCGTCCGCCGTCCCGCCCGTGGGAGGCAGTGCGCTCACGAAGATGTGCGCCACGTAATAGCGCGGTTCAATCAAATTGAAATCAGCCTTGTGCAGGTTGTAGTAGTTCTGGATGTCGCCGTCTGAAATGGTGATCTTGGAGGCAATCTCCTTGTTCAGCAGCTTTTCAATCGTCAGATTGCGGCGAATCTCCTGCTTGTACTCTTCCTCTGAGAATCCCCGGTCTTTGAGGATCTTCTGGAACTCTTCCTGGGTATAGGGCGCCTTGATCTGGGTGAACTTGCTTTCCACTTCATCATCGGTGGCCACCACGCCCAGCTTTTGCGCCTGCTGCAGGTGGAGTTGAACGTCCATGATGCGCAGCAGGATGTTGAGGCGCAGGGCTTCTTCTTCGGCCTGGGTCGGCTTCTGCGTGCTCCCGGCGGTCTGACTGTTGTAACTCTTGTCCACTTCCGAGCGGAGGACCTTGTAGCCGTTTACCTTTGCCATCACGTTCTTGTCCGTGCCGCGGCCGGGGCAGCCCGCAAGCATCAACAGGCCGGCGACGCCCAGCAAAAGCGCACTACGCCGATGTTGAACCGATTGCATTAAACAGTTGCCTCCTATGGACGAGTTCAGATTGAACGGTACGATACCCGACTTTCATCAACTTATCTACTTTTTTGCGCTGGGCGCTGCCGACGGCTGGCCGTTCTCCGCCAGAGCGCGATCAAGAATGGCGCGCATATCTTCGAAAGGCACGGCGCCGGAAACCTTCTCGCCGTTGATGAACAAGGTTGGCGTGGAATCCACGCCCAGCTTCTCCGCTTCCGCCATGGAGGCGCGAACCCCGGATTCATCCTGCTTTTTCACGCAAGCATCCAGTTTGGCGGCGTCCAGTTTGTATTTCACGCCCTGATCTTTGGCCGACTTGTCCAAGGTGACGATGGCTTCGGCCAGGTTCTTGCCGCGAAATTCCTGCTGCGCCGCGTGGATGGAATCAGCGTACGTCCAGTAAGCGTCATTGCTCTGGTCCCCCAGGCAGTTGGCGTTCACCGCGGCGTGCATCGCCCAGGGATGAATTTCCACCAAGGGATAGTCTTTGTAGATGAACCTTACTTGGCCGCCGTAGGCCTCCAGCAGGCCGGGGAACAAGGTGGCGTGCATGCGCGAGCAGAAGGGGCACTGGAAATCGTCAAAGTTGACAATGGTGACCTTGGCGTCCGCCTTGCCGCGGATGGGCCGGCCCTTTACGTCAATCCTGGACATCAAGTCCTGGGAGATATCAATCTTTTCCATGCGGGCCACGGTCTTACGGTCTTTGGCCAGCAGGAAGTCCAGCGTCGCCGGCTTGCTGCCGCCGGTAAACGTTATCTGGAGGGTGTCATAGCCGGGGATGTCTGAGGGCTTGGGCTCAGACAAGGCAATCGTGATTTGCTGAGGAACGCTGTAGCGCGCGCGGATCTCGGTCTGAATCCGGCGGGAGACTTCAGGGCTGAGCGAACCGGGATTCTGCGCCTTGCAGCCCGCGCCCAACAAGACCAGCAAGAAGACGATGTTTAGGGAAAAGCCCCGTGCTCGTGCCAAGAGATACCACCTTTATCCGAAAAAAGTCGTTCTCTGATTATCTCATGAGGGGCATTCGCCCCGCCTTACGGGGCCAGCTTGATCAGGGGCTGGGACCGCAGAGCGGCGTTCATGGAGCCGGAGCGAAACCCTTCTGTATCCACGGTGACAAAGGTGAACCCCAGGGCTTTGAAGATGCGCGTAAATTCGGCGAACATCGGCGCGGTCAGAGCGCGGCCAAGCTCCTCGCGGCTGATTTCAATCCGGACGATTTCGCCGTGGTGGCGTACGCGAAACTGCTGAAAACCCAGGGCCCGCAACGCGTCCTCACCTTGCTCCACGGCAGCCAGGGCCTCACGGGTGACGGGCCGTCCGTATTCGATGCGCGATGACAGGCAGGCCGAGGCCGGCTTCTCCCAAACACGCAGGCCGGCATCACGGGCGAGCTGGCGGATTTCAGCTTTGGTCAGGCCGGCGTCCAGCAGCGGCGCCGCGACCTGGTGTTGCCGGGCCGCCGCCTGGCCGGGACGAAAGTCGCCCTGGTCGTCAAGATTTACGCCGTAAGCGATAGAGGAAAACCCCTGTTGCTGGGCAAAAATCTCCATCACCCGGAACAGCTCATCTTTGCAGTGGAAGCACCGCTGCCCGTCATTGCGGACATACTCTGGGCGGTCCATCTCGGCGGTCTGGATGATCTGCAGTGGGATGTGCTGCTCTTCGGCAAACGCGATGGCGTCCTGCAAGTGGGTGCGCGCCAGACTGGGCGAGTCAGCGATGACCGCCAGCATATTGTCGCCAAGCACGCGATGCGCCGCGTACGCGAGGTAAGCCGAATCTACGCCGCCGGAGTAAGCCACCAGAGTGCGCCCCAGCGCGGAGAGGCTTTGGTCAAGACGCTGCTGCTTGGCGGGGAGATCCACAACCTCATTTTAACCACAAAGGACACGAAGGAACACGAAGAGGAAAGCTCAAAACCAGACCTAAACCCAAAACCTTTGAAACACGGAGGAAACGAGGAAGCAGAGGATTTAATGGAGCACGAAACCTCACAGCGGGGGCACGAAGACGCGAAGAAAACGAAGCTTACGTCTCCTCCGATTCCTCCGTTCCTCCGTGTTTCAAAGGTTTTGGTTTTCCACCTTTTGCACCTTTGTGTCCTTTGTGGTTAGCTTCTCAGAACAGCCGGGCCTGCCGCTTCAAATTCCCGAACGACCCGATATTCGCAAGCGTGAAGGCGAAGCGGTACTGGTTTTCATTGCGCACCGAGCCTAAAGAAAAGCGGCGGTATTCGAAGCTCAAGCCGCAACAATCCCAGTTGTAGGCGGTCTGCGCGGCGGAGTACTGGAGCAGGTTGAACTGGGAATCCACACCGGCCTGGGCGGCCACGCTCCATCCGCGCTTGCTGGGGCTGCCGTAGCCGACCAGCGCGCGAATCTGGTTGAACACCAGAGGCACGCAGGCAGGCTGGTTGAAGATGTGCGGAGTGCAGAATGGCAGCGTTGCTCCGGTAGCGGAGTTGGGGTCGCGAACAATCTCACCCGGGACCTGAAGATAGGCGTGGCTGCCTTCCACGAAAAAGTGGTCGCCAAAATGCAGGGTCGAATAAAACGTGCTGGAGTTGATGCGGCCCTTCTTGGTGTCGTAGTCAATTTCCCATTGCAGGTCGCTATTGCCGGTGGTGCGCATGTGGACCTTGGAGACCAGGGGAGAAAACACCCGCGGGTCCGTGAGGAAGGCGATGCCGGCGAAGTCCACCGTGGTGGTGAGCACGTTGCGCCGGCCGTTGATCAGGGCGCCGCCGAAGTTGGGATCGGCGAAATACTTTTGCTTTACTTCCCAGGAGAGAAACTCATTGGCGCCGGCGGGCGTGCAACCCAGGGCCGCGGCTGTCTCCCGGTCCAGCGCGGACGCTGGAGCCGCCGCCTTGCCGTTGCTGCGCGCCGGAGCGCTCTTCTCTTTGGTCGCGTCTTTGGTCGCGCAATCATCTTCGACGTGCTTGAGGTAGAGCCGCTGCGTCAGCCCGTACTCGACCTCGTTGGTGTTGCTGAGGATGTCGCGGTAGTCGAAGCGGACCACCGAGCCAAAACTTTCCACGCCGTTGGTGTAGCGGTACACCAGCCGCGGTTCAATGGTGTGCTTAAGCATCCTGCCGCCGATGGTCTTGTCGAAGACCTTCACCAGCGCGGGCGGCCGGACTTCAACCGTGGCCCCGATGGTTCGCCGGTTAATTATGTTGTGCGAAGAAACCTGGGGATTCTGCGTCTGGATCAGGGTTTGCTGTTGGGTGTAAACGGTGTTGCGCAGGTCCACCTCCGGCCGCAACATCCAGCCCTTGACCAAGACCGGCAGCGTGAGATCAGGGTCAATATCAAAGCGGCCCACCACGCCGGGCGTGACAAAGCCTTGCTCGCTGCGACGCAAGCCTTCGGCTGCCACGTCATACGACCAGTAGACAGGCGACCCAAAGATCCGCTGGTCCAGGCTGGCGAGTCCCAGCCCCGGCACGTGGAGAATGGTGATCACGTCGTCTGGATTGGAACTGCTCTGGAAGTTCTGGTAGCGCGAGCCGAAGCCGTTGAACAGGAAGCCGTGCTGCGCCTTGGAGAGGAACGCGACGGACTTGACCTCTGAATCCACCGCCTGGGAAAAATTCTCAGTAAACGCCGCGCGGAAAGCAAACGAGCTGAGGTAGTCCAGCGACGCCACGCCGCGGAAGCCGTATCGGAAAGAAGCTTCGCCGTTGACTTTGATGTCTTCGCCGCCCTGATTGATGGTGGCAGGATTTCCCTGCGCGTCTTTGCCGGCCACGCCCCGGTCCAATACCTGAAAGTAGTTCACGTTCAGGTAAGAGCTTTCACTTGGCTTGGAGCGGAACCCTTCGGTCAGCGACCAGCCGCGTTTGGATAGATATTCGGCGCCGAACGTGGCGTCCATGCTGCGATTGATGGCCCAATAGAAGGAATCGCCCAGAATGGTCCCCTTGCTGCTGGAGGTGCCGAAGTTGGGGATCAGGAAGCCGGTCTGGCGTCCCAGTTGTTCCACCGGAGGCGCGGCGTAAGGAAGGTAAAACACCGGGACGCCCTTGAGCCGGAACGTGGCTTGGTGAATCCGCGCCGAGCCGCCCACGCGCAAGATGATTTTCTCCGCGTTGAAAGTCCATTTGGGATGCGGCAGCTCGCAAGAGGTGACTGACCCGTGGTGCAGGACGTATTCCTCCGGGCCGGTCTGCTCTACCACTCTTCCCGTAAAGGTGATGGGATTGGAGGAAGTCAGTGTGACGTTTCTTCCGCTGAAGCGCGCGCCGGTGGAGCCGCTAACGTCATAGAACTTGCCGGTGCGGCTGCGGACGTTGTACTGGGCGTGGCTGGCGGCGATGTGCATGTCGCGCGGGCCGCCGTCAAACGTGGCGTCGCCGTCCGACGATGCGTCGCCGGTGCCGGCATCGTAGGTCACGGTTTCGCCGTGGAAGTGGTAGTCGCCAAAATGGACGTCTACGTCGCCGCGCAGAATATAAACGTCGCCGGTTTTCTCGCATTGGCGGGCGGTAATTTCCACGGGCTGCTCTTTACTGATGGCCAGCTTGGGATTCTTTGGCGGCTTTTTTGGCGCCTTTGCGGTTTCTGCCGCGGCTGGCGCCGGCGGATGCGTCGCTAGCGGCGCGGTGGCCACCACGTGGCAGTATCCCGTCTTGTCCGGCGCGCCTTGGGCAGGCGAAGGAGGCGCTGAGAGCGCCTGGCTTGTCACTAGCGGCGTGGCGACAAACAGATGACAAAGCACGCACGCTGTGAAAACATGATGGAGAGGGGAACGCATTGGCCTTTGGGCTTGACTGGGCAAGTTATCACGCCCTGTTTTAGAAAAGCAAAGGCAGCGTTTTCCGGCTTCTGGCGAAGCTCACAACTGCTCCATGACCTGTCCCGTCTGCGACAAGCCCTACCCGTGTCTGCACAACCGGAGAAATTCAGCCGTCCTCGTCGAACCTGAGATGAATGAGCGCGAGCAGCACTTTGCTGCATCCGCGCAGGATGCTGCCGCCGCCGGCCAGAGTTCCGGTAATCAAGACTATTGGCGGCAGGAAGTAATCTCCCGCGTGCAGTTGCACCGCGCGCGCCGCCGCAAGCGCTCTGATCCGGATGGATCTTTGTCGCTGGATCTGGATTTTCCCGCCGAAGCGCCGGAAGAATTCGCAGAGCCGGAGCATCGCGAGCCGCCGCCGTTGATTGTGCCCCGTCCGGAAGAAGTGATGCCGCTGGCCACCGAAGCCGCGGACCTGAGCGGGCCCTTGCCGGATCCCGCCCCCATGCCCGAACTGAAGATTCTCCGTTTTCCCCGGCCTGCACATTTGCCGCTGCCGGTGACGCAGAGGGCGTCGATGACGATGGTGGAAATGGAGTTGCCGGCCCCGGTCCGCGAGTCACCGCGCATTGTCTACGCCGCTGACAGCACTCCCCCGGCGGAACAGATGGAATTGCTGCCCAGCTTTGACGACATCCGGCTGGACGCCCCCGAAGTCAGCTTGAAAGACGAGCTTGAGTTGTCGCCCTGCGCGGCGCCGCTGGGCAAAAGGGCCATCGCCGGACTGGTGGATGCAGGAATTGTGATGGCGACGACCGCCGCTCTGGCTTACGCCTTTGAGCGCTTCATCGTCCCCAATGTCATATCGGCGCAATACGTGGACGAAGCGCTTCCCTCGCGCATGGTTCTGCCCTGCCTGCTCGCCACTGGCGGCGTGCTGTGGCTGGCGCTGCAATATCTCTTCCTGGTCTATGGCGCGGGGACGCCGGGCATGAGCTTCTCTGGTCTGGAACTCTGCACTTTCGCCGGCGAGCGGGCGTCTCTGGTCGCGCGCCGCTGCCGCGCCCTGGCCTGCGGGCTTTCTCTCTTCTCCGTGGGATTGGGCTATGCCTGGGCGCTGGTGGACGAAGACCAGCTCGGCTGGCACGACCGTATGACTGGGACGTGCTTGCGGGAGAAGCAGTCGGCAGTCAGCACTCAGCACTCAGCCAGCTGCGAAGAGCACAGCGAAGCGGACCTGCCTTACTAGAACTGTTGCGAGAACACGGTTCGTAACAGGGCCTGACTTGAAGTCAGGCCGCCAGAATGTAAGAGTTTTTGGCTGCAGCCTTACTACACGCGCCGGCTGCCCCTTTGGTGCGTTCCTGCTGATTTTTTTGGCGATAGGGCTCCTTCGCTCCGCTCGGGATGAAAACCAGCATTTTGTTACCATCAAATAGATGGCCCCAACAGACAAAGTACGCGTGCGCTTTGCGCCTTCGCCCACCGGACAGCTTCACATCGGCAACGTGCGCACAGCGCTCTTCAACTGGCTTTTTGCCCGGCAAAAGGGCGGGACGTTCATCCTCCGCATTGAAGATACTGACGTGGAACGCAGCGAAGCCCGCTACGAAACCCAGTTGCTCGAAGACCTGAAGTGGCTGGGACTGGATTGGGACGAGGGCCCGGACGTGGGCGGGCCTTACCCGCCGTACCGCCAGTCCGACAAGATGGACGTCTATCGCGCCTACGCCGAGCGGCTCATCCAGGAGAAAAAAGCTTACTACTGTTTCTGTACCGCGGAAGAACTGGAGCGCGAGCGGGAGCAGGCGCTTAAGGAACAGCGGCAACCGATTTACTCCGGCAAATGCCGGGGGCTTGATGCCGCGGAAGTTGCCGCGCGGCGCTCGTCCGGCGAGCCTGCGGCCATACGGCTGCAAATTCCGGAGCATCCGATTCGTTTTCATGACATCGTCCGCGGCGACGTGGAGTTTTCCAATGAAGTGGTGAGCGATCCCATCATCGTCCGCTCAGGCGGCATGCCGGTGTACAACTACGTGGTGGTGATTGATGACGCCGACATGAAGATCACCCACGTGGTCCGCGGCGACGACCACATCTCCAACACGCCCAAGCAGGTGGCGGTGTATGAAGCGCTGGGGCTCCCGGTGCCGGAATTCGCGCACCTTTCCACCATCCTGGGGCCGGACCGCGAGCGGCTGTCCAAGCGGCATGGAGCAACGTCGGTGGCCAACTTCCGCGAGATGGGGATTCTGCCGGAAGCGCTGATGAACTACCTGGCGCTGCTGGGCTGGGCGCCGAGCGGCGGCGACCGCGAAATCTTTCCCCGGGACGAGTTGATCAAAGAGTTTTCCCTGGAGCGCGTCACGCCTTCGCCGGCGATCTTTGACACCGAGAAACTGCACTGGCTGAACCGGCATTACATCAAGCAGAGTCCGCCCGAGAAGATCCACGCCATGGGCGCGGGATTCCTACAGCGTGCTGGGCTCCTGCCGGCCAGTTTGGACGGCAGCGTCAGCAGCTGGGCGAACAAATTGATAGATCTGCTTGCCCCGTACGTTGACCAACTGGACCAGTTGCCGGAGCGTGCGGGAATTATCTTCAAGCACGATCCCGAGGCGGCGCTGGCACAGCCCGAAAATGCTGAGAGCTTTGCCGGCGAGAAAGCGGCGGCCGTGGTTCGGGCGTTCGCGCAGCGTGTTGCCGGCGAGTCGCCGCTTACGCCGGAGCGGTTCAAGGCGATCATGAATGAAATCAAGACTGAAGCCGGCGTCAAGGGCAAAGACCTGTTTCATCCGGTGCGCATTGCGCTGATCGGTTCGCACTCTGGGCCGGACTTTGACCGGCTGATTCCGCTGATCGAAGAAGGCAGCAAGCTGGCGCTTCCCTTACACGTGAAGAGCGTGCGCGAGCGGGCTGAGGCGTTTGTGGCGGCGCTTGAGCGGAAGCCATGAAATCGCATTTCCGGTTTGAGTTCGCCTTTCCGTACGCCTACGAAGTCAAAATCCTGGAGCACGCGCCGCTTCCCCATCCGCTGGAGCTGCTTTATCACTATCCCCTGGAGCTGGAGGAACGCGACCGCAATGGCACTTATGTTCGCGTGATTCCGCAGCGGGGCATAGCCTGGAAAGGGTTCTTTGCCCTGGGTTTTGACTCCGGCCAGGTGGTCAACTGCGTGAGTTCCTGTCCTGATCCCACGCAGCTTTGTGTGGTGGCCGGCGGCTACGCTTACGTGGTGAATGTTGGCGCGCCGTGGCAGTGGCTGGGAATTGGGCAGCGTCCGGTGACCGATTTGCGCTCCGTGGTGGAAGAGGGCCTGCTCTTGTTTGCCGGGTTCACCAGCATCACTGCCCTGGGGAGCGCGGGAGTTGCCTGGACCACCGAGCGCCTCTCCTGGGAAGGCCTGCGAATCGTAGAGATCTCCGGCGGCGAGTTGCACGGGTTCGGTTGGGATGCGACCAGCGACAAAGAAGTGGAATTCGCCGTGGACCTGAAGACTGGCAAGCATCGCGGCGGCGCGCGGCCGTGAGAGTGCTTTCGCAAGGCAAACATCCGTTCAATTACAGAAGTTCAACCGAGCCAACCTGTCATTCAACCAGCGAAGTCGGTTTCAAAACCAGCAAGTGCTTGCTTGCATATTCCTGAAATTGGCAGGTCGACATTGCGGTACGCACACTGCGAAGTGTCGCCAACGATATCGAGTCTCCGATCTTGCATTCTTCCAGTTCTTGCCGGGACATCACGTAAAACTCCCATTGAGATAAATCCCACGCATCCCACATTGCGGGGTCGGGCTGGGACTCGAAGCAAAAAACGTAGAAATCTGATTTGAAAGTTTTGGGATCGGTCTTTGCCGCGAGGATGAGGGAATTGCGCGCCCTTAGTCTGCCGAAGCGCACTTTCTTGGGATCCTTGATGGCTAAGGGTAGGTTGGCGAAGCGGACCCCATACTCATCGAAAGTCTTGTACGCTTCTACCAATGCGGAAGATTTCACCTCGATCCGGGTACCATTCTCAAGAATGATGTCGCTGTTGGCCCAGGAAACACGTCGATCCGAGTCACAAGGCAGGTCCAGGAGTACGCGGACCATCCACTCAGCGAATACTCCCCTATTGCCGTCGTCGCATATGTCAGTGAATGCCCACTGCCAGAAATTCAGCAGATTGGCTTCTGCACCGAGCTCTGCATTTCCGCGTAGCCGTATTTCTTGCGGATTCAAAATGGCACCTCATTTCTCGGCCGCAGTACTGGCCGGTGAATCTGGTAATGATCTTCTCGATAATCACCCTGCGAAACTGCCTAATTATGTGACGGCTATCACCGCAGGTGCTGGTCATTTCCTGTCGCCGCACCGCGACGGCGCCAGGCCGGGCCGACCAGCCTACTTCTGTGCACGGCGCGCTGCGATGGTTCACAAGTATCGGAGCTGCTTTCTCGGCTTTGGCCCTGCTTGAGGCGTAATTGGATGTCTCTTACGCTGCTGAAATCAAGAACTTGCTACGAGCCCGGCTAGAGAAAGTTGAGGGAGGCGCATCGACGACATGACTCTGGTAGCTCAACCTGCCCAGTTATGGGCTTCGTGCAAGCCGCACGTCCCAAACGCCCTTCTGGCGGAATTAGTGCGCGCTCCGCTACGTTTCGCGCGGGCCTGCGGCAGCAAGGAAGGAATCCTTTGTCGCTTACCCGGCACTTATCCCTCATCCCGCGAGGCGGGACTCGGGAACGTACCGGGCTACTATCGGTCGTCCCTGACGGGACTGATCCGTGGAAGTCCCCACATTTCCAACACTCCACCTCATCCTGCTGACGTGGGACTTGTTTCCTGGTTCGCCCGAGGAGTCCCATAAATCTGCGCTTCACGCGAGGCCCAGAGAATTAGGGAAGGGATGGAGTGTCTTGCTCGATGCCGATCGGCTAAAGAGGATGTAGACCCAGAACTTGTAATGGAAACCGTCGCGCACGGCGACGAGCACAGCACACGTGGTTGTGGGAGAATACGCCGTAGCGGCATGGTGGAGGGCGCATTCTCGGGGTCCTTCGACGCGCTCTCCGTCGCTGCGCTTCTTCGAGCTCGCTCAGGATGACAATACCCCCGAAAATGCGCGAAAACGAACACTTCCTTAAGCCAGTCTTGTCAAGATGTACTACTTCGTGCTTTGTTCACATCGCAAAGTGCGCTAGGATGAGACAGCGCGACTTGCGCAAGGTCTTTGACAAAAGAAGCAAATAGCACTCAGCAATTGGCACTTAGCCAAAACCCAAGCCGGCCGCCACAGTTGATTGGGATCCCATTGGGATCGAGCGCGGCTAAGTCCTTTGTTTATTGGGACCATTGGGATGAATAGGGAGGGGTGGGGGTAATTCCAATGGGATTGCCAAAATCGCCGGAATCGCAACGTGATCGCCGTGATCGGAAAGGCGGGGTTCTCGCCGGGGATGACTTGAGTTAAGTCTTTATTTTCCGGGGATGAACGGGGAGGGGCAGGGCGATGAAAAGATTGTCAAAATCGCCGGAATTGCGAAAATTGGAAATTGAAAACCAGGAAGAATCACCGACATCGCCGAGTTCGGAAGAACATTCCGCACGCAGGCGAGGGCGCCTGCGCTCCACAGATGGGTGCAGAGTATAATGGAACATGGCGACACAACCGCAGCCGGCTTCGCAAAAAGAGCAGAAGCTGCTGACCGCCAGGTTCCAGCAGTTGCTGCAAAAGGTCGCCGAAAACCGTCCAAGTGACGATTTAGAGATCATCCGCAAGGCTTACGAGTTCTCCCTTAAGCATCATCAAGGCCAGACGCGCGCGTCGGGCGAGCCGTATCTGATTCATCCCCTGGAAGTTGCCCTGGTGCTGGCGGACATGAAGCTGGATTCCACGGCCATTGCCGCGGGCCTGCTGCATGACGCCATTGAAGACACGCCGGTCACCCATGAAGACGTCCGCCGCGAATTTGGCGAGCAAGTGGTGCACATTGTTGAGGGCGTCACCAAGATTGACAAGATTGATTTTGCCAGCCGGGAAGAGCGCCAGGCGGAAAACGTCCGCAAGATGGTGCTGGCCATGGTGGATGACATCCGCGTGGTGCTGATCAAGCTGGCTGACCGCCTGCACAACATGCGGACCCTGAAACACCTGCCGGAAGAGCGGCAGCAGAAAGTGGCGCGCGAGACGCTGGAAATCTACGCGCCGCTGGCCCATCGCCTGGGCATGGGCAAGGTGCGCGGCGAACTGGAAGACCTGGCGTTCCGCTATGTGGACCCCATCGGTTATGAGCAGGTGCATGAAGCGGTGGAGTCGCGGCGCAAGGCGGGCGAGACTTTCCTCAATAAGGCCATCAAGATCCTGCAGCAGAAGCTGAAGGAAAACGGCGTGGAAGCCCGCGTGGAAAGCCGCATCAAGCGGCTGTACAGCATCCATCAAAAGCTGCTGCGCCAGCGCATCACCGTGGACCAGGTTTATGACTTGCTGGCGGTCCGCATCATCACCAAGTCAGTCAAAGACTGTTACACCGTGCTGGGCGCGATCCACCAGATGTGGCGGCCGGTGCCGGGGCGGATCAAAGACTTTATCGCCATGCCGCGGCCGAATCTCTACCAGTCGCTGCACACCACGGTGATCACCGAAGACGGCCACCAGTTTGAAGTGCAGATACGCACCGACGAAATGCACAAGATGGCGGAAGAAGGCATTGCCGCGCACTGGAAATACAAAGACGCCAGCCCGGTTTCCGCCAAGGACGAGCAGCGGCTCTCATGGCTGCGCCAAGTGGTGGAGTGGCAGCAGGACGTAAAAGATCCCGGCGAATTTCTTTCGTCGCTGAAAGTGGACCTCTATCCGGAAGAGGTCTACACCTTTACTCCCATGGGCAAGGTAGTGATTCTGCCGCGCGACGCCAGCGCGATAGATTTTGCGTACTCCGTCCACACGGAAGTGGGACACACCTGCGTTGGGGCGAAGGTCAACGGGCGCATTGTGCCTCTGCGCTACAAGCTGCGCAACGGCGACGTGGTGGAGATCATGACCCAGTCGGGCCATAATCCCAGCCGGGACTGGCTGGGGATCGCCAAGTCCACGCGCGCGCGCAACAAGATCCGCCACTGGCTCAACATTCACCAGCGGGAGCGGGCGATTGAAATCGGCAAGAAGCTGCTGGAGAAGCAGGCGCGCAAGTATCGCGTGGCCATGAAGGATTTTGACGAGAAACAGATGGACGCCATCGCAAAAGATTACGGCCTGGGCTCCGGTGAGGACTTGCTGGCGGGCATCGGTTACGGAAAGTATTCGGCGCGGCAGGTGTTGGCCAAGCTTTCGCCCGGACTCTCTGACGAAGCGCCCGCGGAAGAGCCAACCAAGACCCCCGGCACCCTGGGCACGGTGATCCGCCGCGTGTTTGGACAAAGCGCGGAGAGCGGCGCCATCAAGGTGAAAGGGTACAACGACCTGATGGTCTATCGCGCGCGCTGCTGCAATCCCATCCGGGGGGAGGCCATCGTCGGTTATGTGACGCGCGGCAAAGGCGTGGCCGTGCACGCGGTAAGCTGCCCCAACGTGACCAACCTGATGTATGAAGCCGACCGCCGCATCGCCGTGGAATGGGCCAAGCCCGCCATGATGAAGCGCGAAACCAAGGCCACGTATCCGGTGAAGCTGTCAGTGTTTTGCGAAGACCGTCCGGCCATGCTGAAGCAACTAACGTCGGTGATCAGTGACGACAATACCAACATCCGCAATATTGAAGCCCGCACCGGCGAGAGCCAGGCGACCATTGATATCGTGATTGATATTGAAGACGTCAAACACCTGGAGCGCGTGATGAACGGCATGCGGAAGATTCCCGGCATCCATGATGTGCAGCGGTTGAATAAAGTTTGAGCCGCGAATGCGCGCAGATTGACGCAGATAAACTCTTTGTTGCGCCAAGCCAAAATCTTTGAAACACGGAGGAACAGAGGAAACGGAGAGGCTGGATTCGACATTTCCCATCGCGCTTCATTTCTCCTCCGCTTACTCCTTTCCTCCGCGTTTCAAAGGTGTTGGGTTTTTTCCTCTGCTATCCTTTTTCGTTGCTCGAAATCAACGGAGGGCTTTCATGACCTTTACCCGCGACGTAGTTTCCACTCCCAACGCACCCAAAGCCATCGGCCCTTACTCGCAGGCCATCAAGGCCAACGGATTTGTATTCATCTCGGGGCAGATCCCTATTGATCCAGCCACCGGAAATCTGGTCGAAGGCGGGATCGAGCCGCAGACCGAGCAGGTGCTCAAGAACCTGTCGGCAATCCTGCAGGCTGCGGGCAGCAGTTGGGAGAAGGTCGTCAAGACCACGGTGTTTTTGAAGAACATGTCTGAGTTTGCTCAGATGAATGAGGTCTATGCAAAAGCCTGCAAGAATTCACCACCCGCCCGTTCCACGGTGGAGGTCGCTCGCCTGCCAAAAGATGTGGCGGTGGAAATTGACGTGGTTGCGCTGCTGTAAAAGGAAAGCTGGTTACCACGGGAAATCTCTCTCGTCGAAATGGCATGAAGCCATGCGGATGGCTGGGCGACTGCCTGCGAGGGAGGGATTCATTCATGAGAAAGCTAGTTGCTTTTTTGTTCTTGCTTGTATTCCTGGCTGTAGAGAAGGGCCTGGCGCAGAAGTATGAAGCGGCGTTTTCCGTAGGAGGCGTGGTGGCTGCTAACGCCCAGGAGGGTGTGGTGTGTTTCATAACGCCGTGCAACTTTCCAACCATCGGCGTTCCCGTAGCCAAGAAAGTCGCATTCCAGGGGACGCTGGCGGCGCGCCTGCTGGATGCCAAGGCAGCGTCGCTGAGCCTGGAAGTCCCGTTGGTGGGAATTCCCGGACGCGAGATTGGCGGGTCCGGCTTCCGCTTCTCCTCTTTCTTCTTTACTCCAGGAGTAAAGCTCAACTTTCTTCCAAAGTCAGGATTGTCGCCGTTTGCCACAGTCGGCGGAGGACTGGCACACTTTGGCGTCGAAGCCACGAACAACTCCGCAGCTTTGCAGTTTGGCGGCGGCGTGGACGTGAAAACAAGGCTGCCGCACCTGGGTTTGCGGGGCGAAATTCGCGACTTCTACACCGCGAGCCCGAATGCGCTGGCGGACACAGGAAGGATGCACAACGTATTCATCGGTGGCGGCGTGGTCCTGAAGTTCTGATGGGTTTCCGACGGCCGACGCAGCAAAGCCTCCCGGTTGGGAGGCTTTTGTCTGAAAATGATTTGGGAAACCGTCTTGAGAAAACTACGAGGCCTTCTGGACCTTTCCCGACTTGATGCAGTTGGTGCACACGCGGATGCGCTTGTTGGCGCCCTTGACCACCGCGTGCACCGGACGCAGATTTACATTCCAGCGACGCCGGCTGACGTTGTGCGCGTGGCTGATTTTGTTTCCAAATTGCGGACCTTTGCCGCAGACTTCACAAACTTTTGCCATGACGGGAAACTCCCTGGTTTTCACTCAGAAGGGCTTTGAAGCTTCAGAGCTGTGTTTGTTAAAGGTAAATTTTACATCAGGTTAGCGAGCTTGGCAAATCATCGCCTGGCAAATGGGCGGCTGGCTCAACGCAAGCCTCTGCGCGACTCCCACCTGCCCCTAATCATCATGCTTCTGAATCTCCGCGACTTTCTTCTTGTCCAGGTAGACGTACGCAGTGTGGTACACCAACTGCGTCAGTCCCGCGGCTGAGGCATTTGTTTTCACAGGGAAGCCCATGGCCATATACAAAGCGATTTCCGACATACCGACGAACACTTTACCCGCCCGTATGGCGCTGACTTCTTCTTCCGACAAAAACGCCGGCATCGCCAGCGAGGCGCAGCCATACTTGCTTTCCGTGAGCGAATCTTCAATGCAGCCAGGAACGTACAATGCTTTGCGATTACCGGGCAACTCCAGCGCCACCAGCATGAAATCAAGTTTTTCCGAGTAACGAAGATCAACGACGGGCAGGGGCGTGAGCAATGGCACATCATGGATCACGGCTTCGGAATAGCCCACGCCTTCTTTGATGGTTTGGATGTTGGCGGTGGTCAGGCCCATGTCATACACCTTCGTCAGGCGGGTCAGGTAGAGCGATTTCCCTCGGAGCTTCTGCGCCAGCGCTACCGCGTCCTTCTTGTGTTGTTCGCGGACCGAGAGCAGCACAAAAGAGTCGCTGGCTGCGGTGCCGGTCTGCAATGTGTACACGGTGGTCGCCACCAGCTCGCCCGTATCCAGCTTCACGATGGCGTCAGCGTACTTCACGTAAGTGTCGTCCGTTTGGGGCGAGGGCGGCTGGTAGAGTCCGGGCCGCGGGGCTTGGATGGCGATGATGACCCCCGTACGGCCGACATAACTGGCCGGTATGTTCTTCTGGCTCTCATACAGGCCCTTCTTTTCCTTGACGAAAGTCCAATCGCCGAGAAACGCGTAAGTGCCGTTGGTGAAGTTGGGATTGACCGAGATTCGTTGGTTTACGAACTTCGCGCGGAAGTCCTTGAGGGGGATGCGGTCCTGGGCTTGTGCCGCAGCGCCGCCGAGCATCACCAGAAAAATAAGTAGGCGTTTCATAGCGATGGCGCAGATCATACTCTGGCGCTTCGATGGTTTCAAGATTACTTACTCGGCCATGCCCTGTTATCCTCACAAGATTGAAGCGCACACCAAGCTCAGCCAGCTGGAGGTGAGTAGAGTTGATGGAAGCCTTGCTTTTTGACGTTTTCGGGACCGTGGTTGACTGGCGAACCAGCCTGATCCGGCGGCTTGAGCAGTTAGGCCGCGAAAACGGGCTCACTGCCGACTGGGCGGCCCTGGCAGACGACTGGCGCGCCGGATACGAGCCTGCCATGGGCGAAGTCCGCAGCGGACGCCGCGCGTGGACGTGCCTGGAGCAGTTGCATCGCGAGTCGCTGGACTTGCTCCTGCCGCGCCACGGCCTCGATGCCGTCAGCGATCGGTTGCGAAAACAAATGGTCCTGGGCTGGCACTCGCTTGACCCGTGGCCGGACGCGGTGGCCGGGCTGCAGCGGCTTAAACAGAAGTACATTATCGGTACGCTTTCCAACGGCGGCGTGCGCCTGCTGGCGGACATGGCCCGCTTCGCCGGGCTGCCCTGGGACGTGATCTTTTCCTCGGACAACTTCCGCCATTACAAGCCCGATCCCAGCGTCTATCTGGGCGCGGCGGAGTTGCTCGACACCTCGCCCGGAAACATCATGCTGGTGGCGGCGCACAATTACGACCTGGCCGCAGCGCGCCAACACGGCTACAAGACGGCGTTCGTGGCGCGGCCCACGGAGTACGGGCCAAGGCAATCGAAGGACTTCAAGGCCGAATCGGATTGGGATTACGTGGCGAAGGACTTTGGGGAGTTGGCTGCTAAACTAGATCCTTGAAACTTCCAGCTATGGGTGCGGTATAGCTTTGTACAGCTACGCTTGAAGGACAACTTAATAAGATGAAACGAATCGTAGAGGTCTTCTGCCTTCTACTGTTGGCGACGGGCTGGAGTCTTGGACAGGACAACGAAGTGAGTTTCACTGTCGGTCCCACTTTTACAAGTGATCAAAAGCTTCGGACGGATAGCATTCTTCCTGGCTGCCAGGTGGCGGGCTGCACGGGCGTGACCACGTTTAGCACCGATGCTTCGGTTTCATTCTCGTTGGCCTATGCCCGCCGG
Source organism: Terriglobia bacterium (assembly GCA_020072815.1). Classification (NCBI taxonomy): domain Bacteria; kingdom Pseudomonadati; phylum Acidobacteriota; class Terriglobia; species Terriglobia bacterium. The sequence goes on from JAIQGE010000008.1 coordinate 282,650, forward strand.
ATCACAGACATGGGCCCCGCCGCTCTTTACCTTGAGCTCCCGATAGTCGGGCAGCCCGGCCATGATGTCGAGGTAGTCTCCACAAACCGAACATTGGGGTTCTCCGGGACCGTCCGCGGCTCCGCATTTTTCTTCACTCCGGCAGCCAGAATCCAGTTCTTGCCGAAAGGACGGATTTCACCCTGGGCCACAGCCGGGTACGGGGTGGCGCGCCTCTCCCAGGACCTTAGCAGCAGCAGGCACACCAAAGGCGCTGCCCAATTTGGCGGCGGAATAGACTTCAAGACGTCACCTCACCTTGCCATACGGGGCGAGGTGCGCGATTTCTGGACACCGAGCATGGTGGAATCAGGCCCAGTGGCCACCCTGACCAGCGCCACGGCCTTGACCACTCACATCCATCACTTCTATGCCGGTGGAGGCGTGGTGTTCAAGTTCTGATTCCGGCGACTAGCAGTCGAAGGACCTTAAGGCAGAGTCGGATTGGGATTTTGTGTCGAAGGATTTTGAGGAGTTGGCGGGAGGCTCAGTGCGTAACGGCACGGACGACACCAAGCAGATTGACGCGGCGATTTCAGCTTACTACGACTCGCTTACGGACAAAGAGAGAGAAGAAGAACGGCTGTGGGGCGAGTTTGCGGAGTCGCAATTTCCACTGGATTAGCCTGCCAGTTGCCAGGCGGCGCGGCTAGCTCGACCGGAGGGTTTGAGCTTTACGTCCGCGTGAGCGCCCAGAAGGTGGCCGTAGTACAGCAGCTTGGAAACACTCAGCAGGGAAAGCTTGCCTCTCAGCAGTTCACTGACTCTGGGCTGCGGAATATCAAAGAGTTTTTCCAGTTGCCGGGGAGTAAGCTTTTTCTTTTTGATGAGCTTGAGGATGTCCTGATGCAGATCAGCCTTCAGCTTAAGCTCCAGCAGTTCTTGCTCGTCCAAGTCAAGGTCGTCCAGAACGTTTCCCATGGTTACGTGGGTGATCAATTTGCCGTTTCTCTTTCGCGCGTTGCTGTTCAAGGAGCCGTTTGAGCCTTTCTTTGGCAACGTCAATGTCCTTCTTTTCGGTTTGCGCCGTTCTCTTTTCGAAACAGTGCAAAGCGCAGACCACGTCTGCCATTTTGCAGCACAATTCATTTTCTTCTTACACATATGTATACGTGTGGTCTGCGGCCAGCGCCTTCCTCTACCCGTTCAACAATGCGCTCAGACAGTAATTGCCTAACCACACGCTGCACGCCAACCATGGGGTTGTGTGCGCTAAATCTGTATCCAGATTGCAGCATTCGATCCTTGAGGTCTTGCGCCGTGAATCTGCCGTCGAATGTCGCCACTGCCTCAAGCGCCTTGCGAATTATGGAATCTGGTCTACCTAACGCGATGTCTACAAGGTCTGAAATCTGCAGAGGATGATTTGCACCTGAGAGCACGTCCCTGGCCAGTTGTGCCATTTCTGGGTCAGCCAATAGCGTTTTGAGCTGCTCCATTTTGGCTATTTTGGTATCAATTTTTTCCAGGCTAACCATGCAACACCTCCATCTAAACGATAAAATACTTGTGAATCATTGTCAATCATTTTGTGATTGTCACGTTAACGTTGTCACGCATTCAGTGATTAACAAGCAGTCAGGCCACGAAGGAGGGAAAGAGCCCCCAAAGCAACATGGTTACACAGCAAAGAAAGAACGATGATTGTCATACCTTTCGGGCCACGCAGTGCGCGAGCAATCCGGTCAGCGCCCTACACAGGCAGAAGTAACTTTCAGCGACTGCGAAAGTGTGACGGTGCGGAGCAGTGGCGTCGGGCGGCCAGCATAGCAGCCGTAGCCGGGAGTACTGGAGGCGCAGCAGCAACCCGGCGCTCTGGCTGAGCACGTCGCATGCAAGGCTGATCTCTGTCTCGTGCAAATGGAGACACGCGTCATTCGCGAGGTTGAGGATGAAGGCGGTATTGGCAAGCAGGTCTTGCAGGAGCGCGTTGTATGTTTTCCGGTGTAAGGTGGCGTAACGGCCCGAGGATGGACAGTGCGCGTAGCTAAGTTCGCGTATTCCCTGGCAGATTCGTTCTGAGGTCCGCTGCCAGTCGGCGACGGTGTATACAGGCTGCCGTCTTGCGGCAATCCTCCTGATGAGTGCCACTGCGAGCGGGAGAATGCAGAAGGTCAGGCCAAGAGTGAAAGCCATTGGGGACAAAATCCTTCCAAAACGATTCTATTAGTCCCAAACATATTAATAATATCATTGCTCTAAACCGATTGCAGAAGTCAGCATTGGTAACGACATGCAATCGAGCTCCAAGCGGACAGTGCAAATCAACGTCAGAATGAGCCCCGAGGACCGGGACCTGCTGAAGCGCGCTGCGAACGTGCTTTGGCCGGAGGCGGAACTGACGAATTCAGGGATTGTGCTTGGCCTGGCCAAGCTGGGGGCAAGAGACATCTTGAAGAAGAAAGGCAAGAAGGGAAGAGTCGTACCCTGACACTCGTCTCCCTCGCGAGCACTCTTTGGCTGATGGCGACCCTATATACTGAAAGATATGGCGGTCGCGAACCCCAAATCCGTCAAAGTGAACATCTCCACCGGCGCCGGCGTGGACATTGAGTGGGACGACGGCCACCAGACGCACTACAACTTCGTCTGGTTGCGCGACGCCTGTCCTTGCGCCACCTGCACGGAGGAGCGCAACAATCACCATCGCCAGCCGGGGGAGCCGGCCAAAGCTGCGCCCGCGCTGCTGCCCATGTACAAAGCGCCGGTCAAGCCCACCGCGGCCAACCAGGTCGGCAGATACGCGCTGAGTTTTACATGGAATGACGGCCACTCCGCCGGCATTTACTCCTGGGACTACCTGCGTGATATGTGCCAGTGCGAAGAGTGCAAGGCCATGCGGTCGCAGCCGTCGGGGGACCGGGTGGTCTAGACAAGATCGCCGAAATCGCGCGTGATCGCGCGGAATCGCCGTAATCGGAAAGGCAAAAGCAGATTCCTCACCGCTGAAGCGGTTCGGAATGACAATCAACTCGGAATTGCAAGTTGCAGCAAGTCTATTTGCAAACATTGACGATGAACGCGTTGCTTTTCCGATGATCCGATGTCCCGATTCGTATGAGCCTCCTTGACCAACTCAATCCGCGGCAACGCGAAGCGGTGGAAGCCGTTGACGGACCGGTGTTGATACTGGCCGGCGCGGGCAGCGGCAAGACGCGGGTCATCACCTACCGCATTGCCCACTTGATTGAAGACCTGAGCGTGGACGCCGACTCCATCCTGGCGGTCACGTTCACCAACAAGGCCGCGGCCGAGATGGTGGAGCGCGTGGACCACCTGCTGGGCGGGCGTCTGCTGCGCAAGCCGCTGATCTCCACGTTCCACTCGTTTTGCGTGCGCGTGCTGCGTCGCGATATTGAAGCCATGAAGGTTGGGGGCGTGGGCTACAAAAAAGACTTTGCCATCTATGACGCTACCGACCAGCAAGCCGTAGTCAAGGGCGTGATGCGCCGCCTGGGCATTGACGACAAGCAGCACAAACCTGCCGCCGTGCTGTCGCGGATTTCCTGGGCCAAGAACCACATGCTGGACCCGCAGGAAATGTATTTGCAGTCGGCCGACCCCATTACGGAAAAAGTGGCGCATGTTTTTGAGGCCTACCGGCAGGAGCTGCGCAAGGCCAACGCGCTGGACTTTGACGATCTGTTGCTGGAGACGGTGCGGTTGCTGAAGTCGTCCGGCGAAGTGCGTGAGCGTTACCGCCGCCGCTTTGAATACCTGCTGATTGACGAATACCAGGACACCAACCGTCCGCAGTACGAGTTGATCAAGCTGCTGGCCGGCGAGCGCCACAACGTGTGCGTCGTGGGCGATGAAGACCAGTCCATATACTCGTGGCGCGGCGCGGACATCCGCAACATCCTGGAATTTGAAAAAGATTTTCCTGAAGCGCGGATCATCCGGCTGGAGCAGAACTACCGTTCCACCCAGAACATTTTGCAGGCCGCGTCCGCCGTGGTGGCGCACAACATCAAGCGCAAAGGCAAAACGCTGTGGACGGAGCGCCATGGCGGCGCCGCCGTGGGCTACTATGAAGCGCCCGACGGAGAAAATGAAGCGCTCTTTGCCGCCGACTTCATCGCCAACTACCTGAAGAAGGCCGCGGAAGACGGCAATGACAACGTCCGCGTGGCGGTGCTGTACCGGCTGAATTCGCAATCGCGATTGATTGAAGAGGCAATGCGGCGCTATCAACTGCCGTATCAGGTGGTCGGCGGATTTTCTTTTTACGAGCGCGCGGAAATCAAGGACATGATCAGCTACCTGAAGCTGATCCAGAATCCGCAGGACTCCATCGCGCTGCTGCGCGTGATCAACACGCCGGCGCGGGGCATCGGCAAGACCACGGTGGAGACGCTGGAGCGGCTGTCCTTGGAGACCGGCACGTCACTGTGGGGCGCGGTGGGCGAAACTCTGGAACGCCATCTCTTGCCGCCGCGGGCGCTGGCCGCGCTGAAGGGTTTTCAGGAATTGATAGACGACGCGCGGGCGATGATGCTGGGGAAGTTTGCCCAGCGAGTGGAAGAACAAATCCACCACGGAGGCACGGAGGCACGGAGAGCAGAAGAGCCAGATGTCGCAGAAGCGGCTGAAGCAGATGTTTCTTTTGAGCCTGAGGCGCTGGGCGAGAACATCAGTTTTGATTTCGGGGCGAATGACTCTGACGAAGCCTTGCCGTACCAAGCGGCCAAAGCGGGAGCCGCCGAAGCAAGCGCCGCCGCGCAGCCGGTCGAAGGCTTTCGTGCTGAGGGCAGCGCCGCGTCGGTGCCGGAAGTCCTCAAGTTCCTGATTGACCGCACCGGTTACATCAAGCAACTGGAAGACGAAGCCACGCCGGACTCGCTGGCCCGCATTGAGAACCTGAAGGAACTGGTGAATGCCGCCATGGATTCGCGCGATCGCGGCGAGACGCTGGCGGAGTTCCTGGACCACGCCGCCCTGGTGAGCGACGTTGACACCTACGATCCGCGCGGGCGCACCACGCTGATGACGCTGCATTCCGCCAAGGGCCTGGAGTTCAACTTGGTCTTTCTGGTGGGCATGGAAGAAGGCCTGTTTCCGCATTCGCGGGCGTTCAACGATCCCGATCAAATGGAAGAAGAGCGCCGCCTCTGCTACGTGGGCATGACTCGCGCCATGGACCAGTTGGTGCTGAGCCAGGCGCGCTATCGCCGGCGCTACGGCACGGACATGCCCGATGCCAGCATCCCTTCGCGCTTTCTGGAAGAAGTTCCAGCGCAGTTGCTGGAGCCGCTGGGCGTGGCGCGGACAGGCAGGTCCTCCGCAGCCCGGCGCGAGTCCGACTATGCTGACCGGCACTACAGTTACGAAGATGAAGACCAGAGCGTGACGCCCAGCTACGGAGCAGGCCAGCAGCAGCCGCGAACGGCGAGTCCGGTACGCAAAGGCGGCTACACCGGCCCGAAATACAATTCCATTGACAACATCTCGGAGTTTTTTGCCTCGCGCGGCAAGAAGTTCAACCGGCCGAGCGTGCCGGTGGAAGCATCTTCAATTCGTAACAGCACAACGGGTTTTCGTCCCGGACAGCGGGTGAAACATCCGAAATTTGGCGAAGGCGTGGTCTATCAGCGTGAAGGTGAAGGAGAAAACGCCAAGATTACGGTACAATTCCCACGGTTCGGATTAAAAAAATTGGTGGAGAAGTACGCGCAGTTGGAGCGGGCATAGACAAAGCTTGCCGCAGATTTGCGCACGAAAGCGCTGATCTGAAATTAGTTGGACCAACGATACTTTCAAATCGGAATAATTTCTCTATTTAGGACAAGGTGAATGGCAAATACCAAGAAACTGACCAAAGAAGAACGCAAGAAAGTAAAGCGGGCGGCCCGGAAGAAACAAGGGCCGAAGAAACCACGCGACTATCCACGCGGCAGCAAAAAGGCCAAAGTGAAGAAGATGGCGCGCGGCACGGCCAAGCGCTAAGCGGATTCCGGCAAAGACGTAGCGAGAGAGACGCGGCGCGCTACGTCTTTACGTTGAAGACGCAAAGCAACATATCAAGGAGGCGCTTCTGGCCAGCCAACTTTTTGCCAAGAAGTCCATTGACAAGCTGATCTCGGACTCGGAGCATCCGGACCACCGGCTGACAAAGTCGCTGGGGCCGTGGTCGCTCACCGCGCTGGGGATCGGGGCCATCATTGGCTCCGGCATCTTTGTGCTGACCGGCACGGCGGCGGCGGGAGAAAACTTCCAGGTCCCCTCCATCTGGCATGCCCAGGTGCTGGACGTTTTTCAGAACCTCTTTCAGCATGGAAGTCTCTCCGGCGTCCTGATGCACGGACGCCCACCGGCTGGACCGGCAATTGCCGTATCGTTCCTCTTGGTGGCGATTGCCTGCAGCTTCGCCGGGCTTTGCTACGCTGAACTGGCGTCCATGATCCCCATCGCCGGCAGCGCCTATACGTATTCGTACGCGACGTTGGGCGAGTTCATCGCCTGGATCATCGGCTGGGACCTGATCCTGGAATATGCGGTAAGCAACGTGGCCGTGGCGATTGGCTTTGGCGGTTACCTGAAAGCGCAACTAGGCGCGTTTGGCCTGGCGATTCCCGAGAAGTGGTCAACGCCGGTGGTGGATAACGGCTGGACCGGCTCTTATTTTAATTTCCCTGCGTTCTTCATCGTGTTTGTGCTGACGGTCTTGCTGGTATGGGGTATCCGGGAATCTGCCCAGGCCAACAACATTATGGTGGTGATCAAGGTTGGCGCCATCCTGACTTTTTTGATCGTGGGTGGAATGCTGGCCAATCCGGTCAATTTGCATCCTTTCGCGCCGTCCGGATTTTCCGGAGTGTTGTCCGGAGGGGCCATCATCTTCTTCACCTACATCGGCTTCGATTCGGTTTCAACCGCCGCCGAAGAATCACGCAATCCGCAAAAAGACATTCCTTTTGGGATCATTGCGTCCTTGATCGCCTGCACCGTTTTGTACATCGGCGTTGCCCTGGTGCTTTTGGCGATGATGAAGTACTCAACTTTTAGCGGCACGAATGCAGAAGCATCGAATGCTCCCGTGGCTTACGCGCTGTCGCATCTGGGAGCGAACCGCTGGCTGCAAGCGGTGATTGTGATTGGCGCGCTCATGGGCATGATTTCTTCTCTTCTGGTGTTCCAATATGGCCAAACCAGAATCTGGTTCGCCATGTCGCGTGACGGGCTGCTGCCGAAATTGTTCTCCGCCGTGCACCCCAAGTTCAAGACTCCCCACTGGTCCACTTGGATTGCAGGCGCGGTCGTGGGCATTCCTGCTGGGCTATTCAGCATCAGCGAGGCTGCTGATTTGTCCAACATCGGCACGTTGTTTGCTTTTGTGCTGGTGTCACTCGGCGTGTTGTTCCTGCGAAAATCGCAGCCAGAACGAAAGCGTGGATTCAAGGTCCCATTTGTCCCGCTCTTTCCCATCATCTCGGTCGTGTTGTGTGTTGCGCTGATGGCAGGACTGTTGGTGATCACCTGGGCGCGGTTCTTCGGATGGCTCGCAATCGGAATGGTCATCTACTGGCTCTACAGCCGCAGGCACAGCGAATTCGCCAGCGGAAACCTGCCGGCGGCTTGAGTTATGCAACGCTCGTTCATACAGTCTCTGCCCAAGGCGGAGCTGCATCTGCATCTCGAAGGCAGCGTGGAACCGGCGACTTTGGCTGAGCTGAGCCGCCGCCACAACACGCTGCTGCCCACGGAGAACAATCGCTATGACGTGCGCGGCTCGGGCGACGAGCTGAGCGAAGACGACGTCCGCCGGCTTTATTCCTACCAGAATTTCGGCGGCTTTCTGATGGCCTTCAAGGCGGTAACCGAACGGCTGCGCACGCCGGAAGACTATGAGCTGATCACCTACCGCCTGATGCAAAAGCTGCGCCAGCAAAACGTAGTGCATGCCGAGGTCTATGTGAGCGTGGGCGTGGTGCGCTGGCGCGGGCAAGCCTTTGACCCCATCTTTGAAGGCCTGGAACGCGGACGCGAACGCGGGCAGCGCGACTTCGGCGTCTCCCTGCTGTGGATCTTTGACGCCGTGCGGCACTTCGGTCCGGAAGCCGCGGGCGAGGTCTTTGACATCGCGGCCCGGCTGCGCGACCGCAACGTGGTCGGCGTGGGCCTGGGCGGCGACGAGCGCAAAGGCCCCGCCGAATGGTTTCGTGACCTCTTTAAGAAGGCCGCCGACAACGGTCTTCGCCTCACCGCGCATGCCGGAGAGACCGCCGGCCCGGAGTCGGTGTGGGGCGCGCTGAATATCGGCGCGGAGCGCATCGGCCACGGCCTGGCCATCGCCCGCGACCCCGAGTTGACCGAAGTGCTGGCCCACAAGCAGGTGCCGCTTGAGATGTGCATCATCAGCAACCTGCGCACCGGCGCCTGTACTGACCTGCGCGAACATCCCCTGAAGGCTTTCTTTGAAGAAGGCCTGATGATTACCTTGAACACCGACGACCCGGCCATGTTCCAGACCTCATTGTGCAAGGAGTACGAGCTGGCCCAGGGCGAATTCGGCTTTACCGAAGAACAACTGCGCGAGATCGCGCGCAACTCGTTTGAAGCGTCGTTTTTGCCGGTGGAGAAGAAGGTGAAATTCCTCCAGCAGATAGATTTGTTTGTGAAGACGTAAGCTGCATAAGTTGTGTCGCCCCTACGGGGCTCGATTTCTTCTACCCGTTTACCCACCCCTCCGGCTTCGCTGCGCTCGCCTCAGGGTGGGCTAGGCTGTTTCGCGCTTTCGGCGCTGGCAGGTGGTTGCCCCGGTATGCTTCGTCAACCAACCGACTTGATCTTCTTCCCCCGCGTCCTTTGCGTCCTCTGCGGTAATGGGCCAGGGTGGGCCAACTTGTGGTCGCGCCTAACGGCGCTTGGATTTCGGGGTCGACGGTGGATCTTTTTGTTCCGCAGATTCATCCAAGTTAATGATTTATGCCCAAGCACATCGGTATCGTCGGATGCAGCGCGGAAGGCGCGGCGCTGTGCTACCGCACCATCTGCCTGGAAGCCGAGCCGCTCATGGGCAAGCACGCGCATCCGGAAGTGACGCTGCACACCATCTGCCTGGCCGACTACATGCGCCTGCTTTCTCCCATTGCTCCCAAGGACGATTGGCTGGCCGTCGCCGAACTCATGCTGCGCTCGGCCGAAGCGTTGAAGCGCGCCGGCGCCGATTTCCTCATTTGTCCGGACAACACCATCCACGCCGCGCTGCCGTTCGTGCTGCCACGCTCGCCCCTGCCCTGGTTGCATATCGCGGAAGAAGTGGGCAAAGAAGCCCGGCGGCGCGGATTCAAGACTCTGGGTCTGACCGGGACAAAGTATCTGGTCTCAAGCTCCGTCTATCCGCAAGCGCTGGAACGGATGGGCATTGGCTGGGCGCGTCCGACGGAAGACCAGGCCGAGCGGATCAACGCCATCATCTTCGACGAATTGGTCCGCGGCCAGCAGACGCCCGAATCGCTGCGCTACCTTCAGCAGGTGATCTGGCGCTTCAAGAGCTTGAAGTGCGACGCCGTGGTGCTGGGCTGCACGGAGCTTCCGCTGATCGTAAACGACGCCAATTCGCCGCTGCCGACGCTCGATTCCACAAGATTGCTGGCCCGGGCGGCGTTGAGGGAAGCGGTGGGGTAAGTAAGGCAAGAATTACGTGCGGCCCGGGCACGATAAAGGAATCTAATCCAGAACTTAGGAAGACTGTTTACTTACCATCAGTTGGTCGTCTTCCTGAAAACCAAAATAACCTCTTCTCTCATTCGGGCACCTAGTTCTTTGCCAACGATTTCATAACCCGGCGGTGGCAAATATCTGCGATTTTCACGCAATGCTCTGCGCCGACTGGAGCGCAACGCTAGGCCGTTTTTCTTTCCAATGGAGACCAGAGCCCATGAATTTCGAATGAAGGTACCATTAATGGTCGAGTCCCCGATAACGACTATAGCCTCACCGCTCTTTCGCAAGACTCTTGCGATTTCCGACAATACTTCATCCATATCCAGCCGGGTGCCCCATCCTTCGCGGTTTTTGCGAAGGGTGGGATTCGACAGCGCATCGGTTCATGCTTTGCTTTGCTTTGCGCGCTCCGCTTTGCTGCGCGCGGGCCTCGTCAGGTGCGGATACGCGGCCAGCTTTTGATCACGCGCTGGTTGCCGGACTTCCAGTCGGAATAGCCGGCGGTGAAGCGGACCGCAAAACAGGGGTCAACATCAATGACCAGTTCGGTGTCGTCGTCGAAAGAGACGGTCACGCAGTTGATTTCATTGTTCGCGGTCACATAAACGTCGGTCACGGTCTTGCCGCGCACCTGGGGAAAGGGGAAAGAGCCCAAAGGGAGCCTGGGTGCGGGTTTCTTGCCAGCTCGGGTTAGAGGCAGCTTGCGGGCGGAGCGTCGTTTCGCGGTCAGATGGCCCTCCAGGGGCGAAGCGGGTAAACAACATCTATAGACAGTGTTTTCACCCGTTTCACCATTGAAAGAATGTATTTCACCTCGATTATAATATCTATAGATATGGTTCATGCAAGAAATGTACGCGACTGTATATGTCAGGACCCGCAAGTGAACGAGTACCGTGGTCGCAATGGCAACAGACCCCAAAGTTCTGTTCGGCGAACGCGTACGGCGACTGCGCAAGGCGGCCCGCCTCTCCCGCGAGAAAGCGGCCGAGCGCGGCGATCTCAGCTCCAACTTTTGGGGCGAGGTGGAGCGTGCCGAAAAGGCGCCCAGCCTGGAGACGATCCTGGGCATCGCCAAGGCCTTGCAGCTCCCTCCGGCTGCGCTGTTTGTAGATAAGGAAGACGATCCCAACCTCAGGAAGAAGACCCTGGCGCTGGTCGAGCGGGCGACTCCTGAGCAACTCAGCCTTCTGTATCGAATCGCGAAAGTCATCGTAACGCCGTAAGGCGGCCTTTGTTTTGGCGCTCCGCTGCGCTACGCGCGGATCTCCACCCCGCCACGCGAAGCGCGCGCCGCCATCCCAGCTTGCCAAAACCGGGCAAGCAGGGAGCCCTGGTGTCAGGGGCCCCGGGCCTACGGCGTAAGGAAGGGTTCATTCGTTCCGCTAACCTTTCCCAGGGCTTACGCGCCTGGGCTAGGCTCTTTCGCGCCTACGGCGCTTGCCCTCTTTCCGGGCCGCCATGTACTTCTTCGCGCGTGACAGCTAATCAGAGGTGCGATAGAATAGCGAAGATATAACAAATCAATACATCGTCCTTTAGGACACCCGGCTGCCCAGGCGGCGCGGGAAAGAAGATCTTTGACAAAAGAAGCAAACTGGCAAGTGGCATCTATCCAATTGGCCAAGGCAAAAGCAAAAAACCTCTAATTCACCGCAAGGGGCGCTAAGGTCGCAAAGAATCAATTGGTTAGCGGAAAAGTTTACTAACCGATAAACAGTTGGGTCACCGTTGGGTCGAATGGAATAAACCCTTTGCTTGCAACACGGGCCTTAGGGGAGGGGTGGGGGCGGGAGTAACGAAGTGGTTATCGGCAAAGCCGTTATTGGAGAATCGCTGGGACCGGGTTTGATGGGTGAAGGCGAGGGCGCCTGCGCTCCACGATTTGTATTGCGATAGGGATCCCTCGCTGCGCTCGGGATGAAGTTCAATCCGCCATTGCCTCTTCTTCCCGCCGGCTCTCAATTTGCACCAATTCGGGCTTGGAAGAAGGACGAAACACCTGATGCGAAGGCTGGCTCTGCGGGTCGCGCCAGAAATCAACAATCGAAGTCTGGTGGACGCAGGAGATGGTGCAGTTCGGCGCGCAGGACTTCTTGGTCCAGTATTCGCGCTTGATGTCGGCGCGCGTGTATTCGGCCAGCGGGATTCCGGGATAGCCGCGCTGCTGTGAGCAGTAGTGCACCAGCCCGTTTTCGCAGATGTACAAATAGCGCGACCCCGCGCGGCATCGCCAGTCATTGGGCCGGCCCCAGGCAATGTTGTCCTGGAAGGTGTTGAAGCGGGCGTAACTGTGTTTGCCCAGCTTCTTCATCTCGCGGAAGACGGTGTGGGCTTCTTCATTGAGAGCTTTGAGCTGGCCGGAGCCGTCATGAATGATGCCCACGGTGGAAGTAAAGCCCAGTTCCACCGCGCGCTTGCCGATGGTGACCGCGTCCCACTGGTTGAAAACGCCGGCGCCGATGACCGAGTTGATGTTCACGTGAAAATCCGCGTGCTCGCGCAGCCATTGCAGCTTCTTGTCCAGGACTTTGAGCGACTTCTTGGAGACCTCGTCGGGCTGAACGTTGTCAATGGAGATCTGCAGGTGGTCCAGGCCGGCGTCATTGAGCTGCTGGATACGCTGCGGCGTGAGCAGATAGCCGTTGGTGATGAGCCCGGCGATGGCGCCGTTCTTGCGGATACGGCGGATGATATCGTCCAGTTGCGGATGCAGCAGGGTTTCGCCGCCACTGATGGTGATCAGCGTGGTCCCCAGCGCGCCCAGCTTGTCAATGCGGCGGTACATCTCGTCGAGCGGCACCGGCTGGGAGAAATCGTCATATTCGTTGCAGTATGTGCAGGAAAGATTGCAGCGCCGCATGGGGATGATGTGCACCTGAACAGGGTGGTCCCTGGAGACCACGCCCTTGGCGATCATCTTGAGTTCCCGGTATGTGCGGTACGCGGCCTTGAGCCGGCGCCGTGTTGAGTTGGCTGGCATCGTTAAACTAGTTATTAAATCATACACGCCGGGGGCAAGGCGTGGCGGATCAGCCAATGGCCAATTTTACGGGGCGAGCGGGGAAAACTCAGGCTCAATAACTAAGGGGGCGCGGAAGGCCGGCCTTCAGAACGCCGCCCCGAGTGCCGCAAACGCCGCGATGATTACAGCGTAGACCACAAGCACGGTGATGATCGCGGTGCTGGGCCGAAGCTTGCCACCGGCGGAGCAAATGGCAAAGCCGAGGCCGGTGAGGACGACGGACCAGATCCCGATCAGGTCCAATCCAGAAGCGAGGCCCCACAGGAACTTGTTGGCTTGCGGATCCATGAAAAAGCCTGGATTGGTGGCCACTGGATTGATGTCCGGGTCAATCCCGCCGGGGTCCGCGCTGAACAGAAGGGCCACGCAAACCAGCACAGACTTAACAATGAGAGGTAGAGAAGCGTAAAACACAATGGCTAAACATCGCTGGAAGGGAACCTGTGCGGCAAATCCAAAATTGAAGATCACCATGTAGATCGCTGCGGCGATCAGGCCGAAGATCAACGCAATAACCGGCCTGGCGAAGAATCCAATCTTTTGAGCCACGGCTTGTATGCGGATAGCCTGCTCCAGTTGGGCGGGGGAAAGGCGCTCCATGGCTTGCTGCGCTCTCTTGGATTGCTCCATCCGATGTTGCACCAGCCGCGCCATGTCCACCTTCTGCACAATCACGACCGCTGCGATCAACGAGAACACTGACACTACCAGCCACGGGGCCCACCAACTGGCCTTGCGCTTCAAGTCTGTAAAGGTCTTGCTGGGCGCAATGAAAGTGTTGATCAGCCGTGACGCCTCAGACATGGGAGGCGCAACAGGTTGCGCAGGCACGGGCGGTTGCATCATCGGTTGACCAGATGCGGGCTGACCAGGCGTGGGCGGTGGCAGTGTGCTCATAAACCATCCTACGTTGCAGAGTGCCAAAAGTTACGTCGCGGATTCTAACTCCCTGCCGCCCGCGTTGTCAGCCCCTCTTGCTGAAATGCTGCCAGCCTTTGGGCTTGAGCAGCCGCGCTTGGCCGTCTTCGCCGATGATGTGAATTGTCGGCTTGACGCTGCGCTTCAGGATGCTCCCAATCTCGGTGATGCGAACTCCCGCAATGGTCGCCGGAAGGCGCAGCCCCTTGGGTGCGGTAAACAGCAACTCGTAGTCATCGCCACCGTGCAGGGCCAGTTCCAGGTCTGCTCCGGCAGCGATGGGAACGGAGGCAGCATGGATCGTCGCTGAAACCTGGCTCTCTTGGCAGATATGCGCAAGGTCCACGGAGAGCCCGTCACTGATGTCAATCATGGCGGTGGCCAGGCCTCGACGCCGCAGCCGGCTTCCAACTTCCACCCGCGGTTCCGGATAAAAATGGCGGCTGCCGGTGCTGGGTTTCACGTTCTTGCCGGAATAAAGCTGCTTCAGGGTCGCCGCGGACGCGCCCAACTCCCCGGTGACGTAAATACGGTCGCCAGGACGCGCGGTGGAGCGCAGCAGCGCCTTGCCGGTTGGGGCTTTGTCGGTCAAAACCTGCCCGATGACGATGATGTCGGCAGTGATGTCGCGCGCGGCCGAGGTGTCGCCACCTGCTAGCTCGACCCCGAACCTGCGGGCCAGGCGAAGCAGGCCGCGGAGAAAGTCGTCCACCCAGCGTTGCGGCAAATCGGCAGGCAGGCCAATCGAAAGGAAACAGGCCAGCGGCTCGCCGCCCATGGCGGCAATGTCACTCAGACCCCGGGCCAGGCAGCGGTGGCCGACGCTCCCGGCCGGATGCCATTCCCGCCGGAAGTGGACGTTCTCGACGCAAAGGTCCGTTGTCACCAGCAGCTGCGATCTTGGAGCAATGCGCAGGATGGCGCAATCGTCCCCAATGCCCTTGACCACCGCGCGGTTCGCGGAGGTCTGCGCCAGCCTCTTGACGCTGGCAATGAATTGGCGTTCGGGCTTAATCAAGCAAGGTTAACTATATCGAATAAAAGGGCTTACGTCTTGTGCTGCAAATTCATCAGGCAGGCGTACTGCGGGAGGCCAGCCCAGAAGGACAACGCGGGTGATGGCCGGTTTTCCACCCTAGTGCTGCCGACCTTCGTCACAGAATGACCGCTAGAGTGCCGTTGACAGGCTGGAAAGCGCTTGTTAAGGTTACGGCACCCTATTTTTCCCTTTTTCTGGCCGCCTCAATGATTCTCCCCCTGCAAAGTTAAAGTTAAGGGCGCCAGAGAATGAGCCTTCCCGCCTTCGGTGCGGGAACACAGTTGACGGGCGAATGACCGCTGCAAGGAGAGCTAGAGCGGTTGCTGAGCTTGATAAGACATCTTTAATCTCGTTGGAGTCTATCTTTTGCGGAAACGTTTCTACATCATGCTGGTGGCTCGGAACTCGGAAGGCGAGCTTCTGAAGATTCCCGTCCCACTGCATTATTTATACGTCTTTATTGCCGGGGCTTTGATCGGCATGCTGGTAATTACCGGCATGGCCGGTTCTTATACCCGGATGGCCTTGAAGGCCCAGCGCTACAACCAGCTTCGTAACGAAGCCGCCGGCTTGCAGAAGCAATACAAACAATTGGAACAGATCGCCCAGGAAAACGAACTCCAGGCCCAATCTCTGAGTTCTCTTGCCGGTGAGGTCTCCTCCCTCTACGGGTTGAAAGCGGACCCGGCTTTTCAGGACGATGATCCAGTTTCGGCTTCCGTGCAGCAGCTCTACGCACTGCAGAAAACGGCCATGACCGGAGCAGCTTCCGTGGGTATCGGCATGGGCGATTTGCGCAACGCCAGCACCCGCGATTGGATGCGGCTGGCGGCGGCACCCACGCTGTGGCCGGTTCAGGGACGGATCACCGGATCGTTCGGCGAACGCATTGACCCGTTCAGCGGTGAAGGCGCGTTTCATCGCGGTGTGGATATCTCCAGTGACCTTGGCACCCGCGTCATCGCTCCGGCGGACGGCGTAGTCCAATATTCTGACCTGATGAACGGTTACGGCCGCACCGTCCTGCTGGAACATGGCAACGGCATCAGCACTCTGTACGGGCACTTGTCCGGATTTGCCGTAGGCCCGGGACAGTTCGTGCATCGCGGCGACACGGTAGGCTACGTTGGCCAGAGCGGACGCAGCACCGGCCCGCATCTGCATTACGAAGTCCGCATCTTCAATACGCCCGTGAACCCGCACAAGTACATGCGCTTTACCTTTACCCAGCAGGTGGCCTCAGGATCACTCTAGGATTCTTAGCGCCGCCTCTTGCGAAATGGTGCGCTAGGCGTGGGTGAAGGCGAAGGTTCAGGGGCCGTGGCTTCTGACTGGGCCTGGGAAACAAGCTTCTTCAAAAACCGTGGTGAGAGCGTGGCATTGAAAACCGCCACGCTTTTTTCTTGGTGTACCTGAATGCTGTTGATGGCGGAGTTTACATCCGCGTCCGCTCCCCTGGGGTTCAGCGATTGCTCTGCTGACTGGTAGATGAAGAGAAAAGCGGTGGCCGCCTCTACTACTCGTTTTGCGTCTTTCTCGCTGGCCGCAAGCACGTCGGCACGGACCAGCAAGTCGCCGGTAAAGCGCAGCGATGCGACCGTGACCGTATTATGGAGAAAATCAAAGCTCATGCCGTTGGGCATCTGTGGCGTGCGTGATCCGGACGGCATGCGCGCGACCACCCATCCCAGGCTGCCCACCGGCACCCGGCGATAGTAGAGTTGCAAGAGCGATGGTCCATCCGGCAGCTTGCCCGCCTGCAATTTTCCCGCCTGTAGTTTTAATGACGCGTCAATCATTTCGTGCATAGCGTCGCTCGAATCCATGTTGGTCACAGCGACGCGCGCGTTCCCCAAAAGACAAACCCGCACGTTGTGGCCTTCATGCGGAATCACGAAGATGGTCCGTTCGCGATAGGTTTCGCGCAGCGAAGAGATTTTTTCCAGATAGCTCTTGAGGCGCTGCTCGTCAAAACGCCCGATGAAAACTTCCGCCGATTCGGTATCCCGGCCGTCGGCGGTGTCGCGGCGGGACATGGCGACTTCGTCCAAATCGCGCTCAATCTGGATTCCCGTCTGCTCGATGAAGTTCTGATAATCGCCTTCAATCTGGACCGGCTTGGACTTGCTCAGGTCCGCCAGGTGCACCGGCGCAAGATTGGCGTAAACCAGGACTTCGCCTTCCGGCAGCAGGCGCGCAGCCGCTGGCGGAGACTGGGAGCGGCGATACAGGAGCCAGCCCACGGCGGCCAGGACGACCAGTAAAAGGGCCAATATCAGCGGCTTGCGGCGCATGGTCATGGAGAGGACAGTATATAGATTGCAACCGCTGGAAACCCCGCGGCCTCGCCAATCGGGCCGGAAAATTGATACAATAATTTGACCGGCTATCAAGTTTGGCGCGGCTTCCAGTTGGGAAGCCTGGGCCGGTTATTGCACGCGAATTGCCGTTTATGCTAACTTATTGATCTTGTCCCATTTAGGTTGGGAATGGTTGTTGCTGGCGTAGCTCAGTTGGTAGAGCATCTGATTTGTAATCAGAGGGTCGGGGGTTCAATTCCCTTCGCCAGCTCCAGTTGAAACGGGTTTTCTGGAACGCATGAGCTGGGCGCTCCGGACTTTACAGCAGGCACTGCGCAAAGAAGAGATCTTCTACCGAAGCATTCCACGAGAGACTTTCCGTTAACGGCTTTGAGCGTCTGAAGCGGAAGTATGTTTGCGCGTCTCCTGTATGGCCTTCTTGTCTCGCATGGACGAAGGCATCCCGTTGGCAACCAGCTGAAGGGCCCGTGATCGATTCGAGATGAAGATCGAATCGAGATGAAGACGAATCGGCAACGGTCCAGCAGGCTCGGTTTAGCGGTGTTCCGAGCGCAGGTTTTGAGCGCGAGACGGACACGCGCACGCACAGGTGGCCGAGTGGTTAATGGCAGCAGACTGTAAATCTGCCGCTCTCCGGAGCTACGGAGGTTCGAATCCTCCCCTGTGCACCAGGTTCCGTGATTTTGCAAGGGCTGATGTAGCTCAGTTGCGGGTGAGCGCGGAGCGAGCGCTGGATGGCGCGAGCAAAGCGCGAGGGTGAAGCGAAGCGGAACCCTCCAAGGAAAGAGCACTCCCTTGGTAAGCGTTGCGGCAGCGTAAGCGTAGCCGCAACAAAAAGGGAAGCCGTCACCGAGGTGACCTCGTCGGCGTGAGTGAAGAGTTTCGAGGGCTGATGTAGCTCAGTTGGTAGAGCACTCCCTTGGTAAGGGAGAGGTCACCGGTTCAATCCCGGTCATCAGCTCCAGAGTTTTAGAAGATGGAACAGTCCAAGCGTTTGTGGTTGGCTCTCGGAATGTTCGCCGTGCTAGCGATCTTGGCATGGGAGATCATGAGCGATGAGCTGATCGGCATCGCAGGCGTTCAGATCAGTTATCGCGGATTTACGCTGTTGATTCTGGGTATTTTTGCGGTGCGAACAGTGCTGCACTGGAGAGCTACGAAGATTCGGGCGGAAAATGAGCAGCGGGAACTTGAGCGGCATGGCGGGGAGTAACGGAAGGTCAGAGGTTTCAATCCTGACTAGAGTCGCAGCTGAGAGAGCAAAACAGGCGGGAGTAACTCAGTGGTAGAGTCACAGCCTTCCAAGCTGTTGGTCGCGGGTTCGATTCCCGTCTCCCGCTCCAGAGTTTGAAAGGCGGCGACAAAGTCGCGGAATCGAAGAAGGGTGAAACGCGGAACGAGCGCCGGATAGCGCGAGCAAAGCGTGAGGGCGGGGTCCCCAGCAAGCCCGATGTTGGCTTGATGGGGTGCGACGGCGAAGCAGCGGAGCGTTGCGGAGCCCTTGAAAAGAAGCCCGCGGGTTCGATTCCCGTCTCCCGCTCCAGAGTTTGATAGGCGGCGACAAAGGTCGCGGAATTGAACAAGGGTGAAGCGCGGAGCGAGCGCCGGACAGCGCGAGCAAAGCGTGAGGGCGCAGCAGCGGAGCGTTGCGGAGCCCTTGAAAAAGAAGCCTGAAGCCGAGGCATTTTGAAACATGACGTATCAGCAGGCGCAGATTCCAGTCCAAAAGACTAAGGAGTTTGAACAGCTGCACTCGGCGGTGGAGCGAGTGTTTGCTTCCGCGGTAGCGAAGTTTTACGCCAAGCTGGAAAGTAAGAACGTGGCGGTCCGCGATTTTGCCAACGTCCTGGAAAAAGGGATTCTGGAGAAAGTGGACACCGTGCTGGCGGCGCAAAAGAAGCCGGCCAAGCAGCTTTATCAGGAGTTAGCGCTGTCTGACCAGGCGCTGATGCGCGAATATTACCTGGAACGGATTGAACAAGTGGATCCCGCGATCCGCTACAAATACAGATCGATTTATCGCTATTACTGATTTATCGCTATTACTAAGACTTTAAGTGCAAGCAGCAGCCACCCGAGTGGCGCCTTGAGGAGAGAGCATGGCAAAGGAAAAATTTGATCGCACCAAGCCGCACGTGAACGTGGGAACGATCGGGCACATTGACCACGGGAAGACGACGTTGACGGCGGCCATCACAAAGGTGTTGTCCAAGCACAACCCCAAGATCAAGTTCCGTTCGTTTGATTCGATTGATAACGCGCCGGAAGAAAAGGCGCGCGGCATCACCATCGCCACGGCGCACGTGGAGTACGAGACGCCCAACCGGCACTACGCCC